>NZ_CP053836.1:2853614-3170683 GCF_013201825.1 Halarcobacter ebronensis | reverse complement strand
TAAATACGCACTCTTTATATATAAATTGGTAGATTATAGCCAAATAAAGATTAAATGTTATTCACAGGTGAAAAAAAATTTTTTAATATGTGAAAAACTTTTTTCTCTTAAGTGAATATTTATGAAAACTTTACCATTATTTGGAAGTTTCATTAGGTGAATAACAAAAAATTAGGAAATGTGAAAAGTTGAAAATATTAGGAATAGACCCAGGAACAAGAAATTGTGGTTATGCTATTGTTGAAAAGACGGGGAATAGTGTGAAATTAGTTGAAGCTGGGTTGATTAAAATAAAAACAAAAATCCTTCAAGAGCAGATTGTTGAGATGTGTGAAGGGCTTGATATGATATTTAAAAAGTATAAAATAGATGAAGTTGCAATAGAAGATATGTTTTATGCTTTTAATCCAAAAACTGTAATAAAACTTGCACAATTTAGAGGAGCTATTTCACTAAAAGTTTTACAAGAGTTTGGAAACTTTTCTGAGTATACTCCACTTCAAGTAAAACAAGCAGTAACAGGAAATGGAAAAGCTCAAAAAGAGCAAGTAGCTTTTATGGTAAAAAGACTTTTAGGAATAAAAAAAGAGATAAAACCTTTGGATATTACTGATGCAATAGCAATTGCCATTACTCACTCCCAAAGACTAAAATAGTCTTTTTTGGCTAAAAATTGTTATAATTTCTTCCATAAAAATATAGGGAAAATGATGAAAAGAGTTGGAATATTGGCTTCACACAATGGAAGTGGTTTTGAAACCATTTATAAAGCTTGTGAAGAAAAAAGTTTAGATGCGCAAGTGGTACTTGTAATTTCAAATAATAGTGAGGCTAATGTTTTAGAAAAAGCTTTTCAAAAAAATATCCCAAACTATGTAATAAATGCAAAAAAATATCCAAATGAAAGCTTAGATGAGAGAATAACTCTTATGATGAAAGAGTTTAAAGTGGATTATATTTTTCTCTCTGGATATATGAAAAAATTAGAGACAAAACTAATAACAACTTATAAAAATAGAATTATAAATTCCCATCCTGCACTTTTGCCCAAATTTGGTGGAAAAGGGATGTATGGAACAAATGTGCATAAAGCTGTAATAGAGGCAAAAGAGAAGATTTCTGGATGTACTATTCATTTTGTAAATGAAAACTATGATGAGGGTGAATATATTTTGCAAAAGAAACTTACTCTTGATGAAAATGAGAGTGTTGAATCTTTGGAAAAAAGAATTAAAGAACTAGAATCTAAAGCTATCGTAGAAGCTTTACAAAAAGTGATAAACTAGACAAAAAAATGTTTGAACAGGCTTTAGAAAATCAGCAATATATTTTTCTTTTTCTGCTTATTACTTTAGCTTTACTATTTTTTATTCTCTCTAAAATCAGTTATAACAAAAGATTAGAAAAAGAGGTTAATAAACAGCTAAATGAACTAAGAGAGAAAGATAAACTTCTAATAGCCCAATCAAAACTAGCAGCCGTTGGTGAGACTTTAGCTCACATAGCACACCAATGGAAACAACCATTATCTCAAATAAACTCAGTTGTTGCAAATATTGAAGCAGATTTTGAGGATAAAAAGTTAGATGATAAAAGATTAGAAGAGCATCTAAATGAGATAGAAAAACTAACCTTTTATATGTCAGATACAATTGAGAGTTTTAATAACTATTTGCAACCAAATGAAGAAAAAGAAAGTTTCTCCATAAAAGATGCTTTTGACAACGCTTTTGCTTTGGTTTATAAACTACTTGAATCAAAACAGATTGAGTGTAAATTTGAAATAGAAAAAGATTTTAGAGTAATTGGAGTGAAAAAAGAGTTTGTTCAAGCAATTTTAGTAATTTTAAATAATGCAAAAGATGTTTTAGTTGATAATAATATTGAAAAACCAAAAATTAATATTTTTATAGGTGAAGTTGACAACAAGGCATATTTGGAAATAAGTGATAATGGGGGAGGAATACCTAGTGAGTTATTTGAAAAAATCTTTGATCCATATTTTACAACTAAACCACACTCCCAAGGTACAGGTCATGGACTTTGTATGGCTAAGATGATAGTTGAAAAGAGTATGCATGGAAAGTTAAAAGTTGAAAATATTGGGCCTGGTGCAAAGTTTTCTATTCTTTTATCAAAGGATAGTAATGAATAGTTTAACTCTTTTATATGCTGAAGATGAAGTTGAAACTAGGGAAAACTACGAAAGATATCTAAAAAGATATTTTAAAGAGGTTTATGTGGCTTCAAATGGTTTAGATGCTTTGCAAATTTATAAAAAACATAAACCAAATATTTTGCTTCTTGATATAAATATGCCAGGACTAAATGGTTTAGAGTTAACTAAACAAATAAGAGAGCAAGACAAAACAACAAGGATAATAATCCTAACAGCACATTTAGAGCAAGATAAACTTCTTTTTGCAGCTGAATTAAACCTAACAAAATATCTTCCAAAACCAATTTCCAGATTGCATCTAAAAGAGGCTTTGAATGAAGCAACAAAACAGTTTAAAGAGCTTAATAAGAGTGGTTCAAAAGTTGAATTTAAAAATGGACTTATTTGGGATAAAGATGAGAAAAAAATCTATGAAAATGAAAAAGAGATTAAACTTACAAAATATGAGATTCTGTTCTTTGAACTTTTAGTTTCTAAAAAAAATAGAGTTTTTTCAAGTGATGAGATAGCCCTATATCTCTGGGATGATATTATAGAGTTAGAACATAGCTCAAAACTAAAAGATATAATTAAACGACTTAGAAAAAAACTTCCAAAAGATACCATAGAGAATATTTATGGAGCTGGGTATAAATTAATCAACTAAATTCTAAACAAAAAACTTTTTGATACTTTTCTGCCCCTTTTCTTTTTTAAAATATAGTTATAAAAATTTTAAAAGAGGTATAAAAAGGATTGAGATGGAAAACCTACAAAGAACACCGCTTTTTGAGAAACAGCAAGAGCTAAAATGCAAAATGGTTCCCTTTGCTGGATGGGAGATGCCCATACAGTTTGATGGGATTATAGCTGAGCATGGATATTGCAGAGATGATGTGGCAGTTTTTGATACTTCCCATATGGGAGAGTTTTTTTTTAAAGGGGATATACAAACCTCAGGGATAAATGAATCAACCTCAATAGATATATTCTCCCTTAAAATTGGCAAATGCAAATATGGTTTTTTGTTAAATGAAGAGGGTGGGGTTATAGATGATTTGATAATCTATAGATTAAGTGATGATGAACTTATGATTGTAGTAAATGCTTCAAGGGCTGCAATAGATTTTAAAACCCTAACAAGCAGACTTAAAACTGGAAGTTTAGATGACAGATCAAAGGATATAGCAAAGCTTGATATCCAAGGTCCAAACTCAAAAAAAACCTTACAAAAATATTTTGATATCAACCTTGATGATTTAGCTTTTTTCTCTTTTGTAAACACAAAAATTTTTGATGAAGAGTGTACGCTAAGCCGTACAGGTTATACAGGGGAGCTAGGCTTTGAACTATATGTTAGTGATAAAACAGCTTTAAAAGTTTGGGATGCACTATTAGAAAATGGAGTTAAACCTGCAGGTCTTGGAGCTAGGGATGCTTTGAGACTTGAGATGGGATATAGCCTATATGGAAACGATTTAACTGAAAGTATAACTCCTTTGGAAGCAAATTTAGGTTTCTTTTTAAATCTAAGCAGGGATTTTGTTGGAGCTAAAGCTTTAAAACAACAAAAAGAAGAGGGCTTAAAAAGATTATTAATCCCTTTTAAAACAACTTCAAGAAGAAGTGCTAGAAAAGATTTTGAAGCTTATCAGGATGGTAAAAAAATTGGTTTTGTAACCTCTGCTGCTTTTTCTCCCATATTAAGTGTTGGTATTGGTTTGGTTATGGTTGAGCTTGATAAGTTTGATGAAGAAAAAGCATTTGAATTAAGAGACAGTAGAGGAGCAATAGAAGCAAATAAAGCATCTTTGCCATTTATAAAAAAATAAAAATATTAGAAGGAAAAAATATGAAGAAGTTTAGTGTTGAACATGAGTGGATTGAAGTTGATGGTGAGATTGGAACTGTTGGTATCTCAGCGTATGCAATTGAACAGTTAGGAGATATTACTTTTTTTGAATTGCCAGAGCTTGATAGTGAAGTAAGTGCTGAAGATAGTGTTGCTTTTATTGAATCAGTAAAAGCTGCAAGTGATATTTATACTCCTATGTCTGGAACCATCATTGAAGTAAATGAAGCCTTACTTGATAAGCCTGAACTTCTTAATCAAGATCCATATAAAAATTGGATTTATAAAATGACAATAACAGATGAGAGTGAACTAGAAAGCCTTATGGATGAAGAGGCTTATAATGAATATATCCAATCTCTTTAGGAGCTAAAGATGCCATATACTCCCCATACAAAAGATGAAATAGAGTTAATGCTTCAAACCATTGGAATAAAAAGCGAAGAGGAGCTTTTTAGTTCAGTTCCAAGTAACTTAAGGGTTGATAGCCTAGATATAGAAGATGGTTTAGATGAGTACACTACTTTTGAGAAGTTTAAAGCATTGGCTTCAAAAAATGTTACAGATAAAACAATATTTTTAGGTGGTGGTTATTATGACCATATAGTTCCTAGTGCTGTTGATGCCCTATCAAGTAGAGCAGAGTTTTATACAGCCTATACCCCCTATCAAGCGGAAGCCTCTCAAGGAACCTTGCAAGTTCTATATGAGTATCAAAGTTTGGTTTGCAAACTAACAGGGATGGATGTCTCAAATGCTTCCATGTATGATGGGGCAACAGCTTTGGCTGAAGCTGCTCTTATGGCTGTTAGAATTAGTAAAAAGAACAAAATCCTAATAGATGCAGGAGTAAATCCAACCTATATAAAAGTTGTACAAACCTACCTTAGCTTTAGAGAAATCGAAGTAGAAATTGTTGATTTAAAAGGAGATATTAGTGATTTTGAAACAATTGAGTCAAAAATAGATGATAGTGTAGCTGGATATCTTTTCCAAAATCCAAACTTCTTAGGTTCAATTGCTAGTTTTGAAAAAATCATTGAAAAACTACATGAAAAAGGTGCCTTAGCAGTTAGTTCAGTATATGCAGTATCTTTAGGGGTTTTAAAAGAGCCTTCGTCAATGGGAGTTGATATAGTAACAGCAGATGGACAGTGCTTAGGAAACTACCTTAGTTTTGGTGGGCCATCTTTTGGACTAATTGCTACAAAACAAGAGTATATAAGAGATTTGCCTGGAAGAATTATTGGTAAGACTGTTGATAGGGATGGCAAAGAGATGTTTGTTTTAACTATGCAAGCTAGAGAACAACATATTAGAAGACACAGAGCCACCTCAAATATTTGCTCAAATCAAAACCTATTGGCTTTAAGAAGTACAATCTACCTTTCACTTTTAGGGAAAGAGGGCTTTGTAGAGTTAGCAAACTCTTGCCATAGTAAAAGTGAATACCTAAAAGAAAATCTATCCAAGATAAAAGGGGTGGAAATTTTTAACAGCTCAACTACTTTTAGTGAGTTTGTTATAAAAACCCCTTGTGATGCAAGTGATATTTTAGAGGCTATGAGTAGCAGAGGAATATATGCAGGAATAAATCTAGGAAATCTTTTTGAAGGGTTTGAAAACGCTATTTTAGTAAGTGTTACTGAGAAAAGAACAAAAGAGCAAATGGATAACTATGTAGAGAATTTGATTGAAGTTTTAGGAGGTGAGGCATGAGTGTTTTAACAATCTTTGATAAAAGCCAAAATGGACGAAAAGGTATAGCTTTGCCTAAACTTGATGTTCCAAGGCTTGAAATTCCAAAAGAGTTTAAAAGGGAACAAAAAGCACAACTTCCAGAGCTTAGTGAATTTGATGTGGTAAGACACTTTACAAATTTGTCAAGTAAAAATTTTGCTATTGATAAAAACTTTTATCCCCTTGGCTCTTGTACTATGAAATACAACCCTAAAATAGCTGAAAAGGTAGCAGGACTTGATGGTTTTATATCTTTGCATCCCCACTTGGTTACAAATCAAATGGGTGAAGAGGTTCAAGGGACTTTAGAAGTTGTTGATTTATTGGAGCAAAAACTTTGTGCAGTTACAGGTATGAGTGCCTTTACAACCACTCCACAAGCTGGAGCCCATGGAGAGATGCTTGGAATTATGATGATTCACAAATATCATGAAAGCAGAAACGATAAAAGAAAATATGTAATAGTTCCAGACTCTTCTCATGGAACAAATCCAGCTACAGCAGCAATGGTTGGATATGAGGTAATTACCATAAAATCAGATGAAAATGGTGCTATGGATTTTGAAGAGTTTAAAGCAAAAATGAGTGATGAGGTTGCAGCTGTTATGCTAACTGTTCCAAATACTTTGGGAATATATAATAAAAAAATCAAAGAGATATGTACTTTAGCCCATGAATATGGTGCTATGATGTATTATGATGGGGCAAATATGAATGCAATTATGGGAGTTGCAAGACCTGGAGATATTGGTTTTGATGTAATACATATAAATGTTCATAAAACCTTTGCAACACCCCATGGTGGTGGTGGTCCAGGTTCAGGTCCAGTTGGAGTAAATGAGAAACTAAAACCATTTTTACCTGATTTAGGAGTAAAAAAAGTAGATGGAAAGTATGAGTTTACAAATGGTGGAAGCAATAGTATAGGAAAAATCTCACCATTTTTTGGAAACTATGGAATATCTTTACGAGCCTTGGTTTATATGACAGTCTTAGGTGGAAATGGGATGAAAAATGCAAGTTCTAAAGCTGTTCTAAATGCAAACTACATAAGAGTAAAACTAAAAGATTATTTTGATATGCCATTTGATACCATGTGTATGCATGAGTGTGTACTATCAGCTAAAACCTTAGCAAAAGAGCATAAGGTTACAGCTATGGATATTGCAAAATATCTTTTAGATTTTGGAATGCATGCCCCAACTGTTTATTTCCCACTTATTGTAAAAGAAGCAATAATGATTGAGCCAACAGAGACAGAAAACAAACAGACCATAGATGAGTTTTGCCAAAAAATGATTGATGCTGTTAATCTGGCAAAAGAGGATGCAGAAGCTTTCAGAGAGTATCCAAAAACTTTAGGGGTTAGCAGACCAGATGATACAAGGGCTATAAAAGAGTTAGATGTTTGTTTCAACTGTTAAAAGATGAGATTTAAAAGGATTAGTAATGACAATGCGTGAGAATATAAAAAATAGTGAAAATGGAAGAAAACCCCAATGGCTTAGAAAAAAGCTTCAATTTGGTGCACAAAAACAGATGGACCAACTTCTAAAAAATGTTGGTATTCACACTATTTGTCAAGAGGCAAAATGTCCAAATATTAGTGAGTGTTTCTCTAAAAAAAATGCAACTTTTTTAATTTTGGGTGCCATTTGTACTAGAAGATGTTCTTACTGTAATGTCGCAACTGGAAAACCTCTTGGAGTAAATGAAAAAGAGATAGAGCAAGTCACAACTTCTGTTAAAGCCTTGGAGCTTAAATATGTGGTTATTACAAGTCCAGCAAGGGATGATTTAAAAGATGGGGGCGCAAAACAGTTCTCTTTGGTAACAAAAAATATTTTAAAAGAGTTACCAAATACTAAAGTTGAACTATTAATCCCAGATTTTCAAGGAAACCTTGACTCTTTAAAACTTGTAGCAAATAGCGGGGCAACTGTATTAGGGCACAATATAGAGACCGTCCCAAGGCTTTATAAAATAAGAAAGGCTGCAAACTACAAAAGATCTCTACAAGTTCTAAAAAAGCTAAAAGCTTTGGCTCCAAAGGAGACTAAGACAAAAACTGCTTTGATGGTGGGACTTGGTGAGAGCCAAGAAGAGATGATAGAGGTTATGAAAGATTTAAGAGAGGTTGGTTGCGACTACTTAAGTATTGGGCAATATCTAGCCCCTTCAAATGAGTATGAAAAGGTAGTTGAGTATGTGAGACCCTCGCAGTTTGAAAAGTACAAACAAATAGCTCTAGATATGGGCTTTGAGTTTGTTCACTCAAGCCCATACACAAGAAGTTCATATTTAGCCCATGAGTATGTAGGTGAATAATTAGGAGTTTATGATGTATGATGTAGTAGTACTTGGTGCAGGACCAGCAGGTTATGAGATTGCCACCCTTTTAGGTGAGGGTGGAAAATCTGTATGTCTAATTGATAAAGATGAAGAGAGTTTAGGTGGCACTTGCCTAAACTGGGGCTGTATCCCTGCTAAGAATTTTTTGGAAAGTGCAATCTATTTAAAAAAAGCTTCATACTTTAAAGAGTGTGGTGTTGATTTTGAGTTTAATGGTTTTGATTTACAAAAACTTAAAAACAATACTTGTCAACTTATTTGCGATACAAAAAGTGGTATTTTTAAAAAACTTCAAAAGGCAAAAGTAGAGATAAAGTATGGGTTTGCCTCTTTTATAGATGAAAAAAGAGTTTTAGTAGGAAATGAAGAGATTAGTGGTGAAGAGTTTATTATTGCAACTGGCTCAAAGCATAGGGAACACCCTTTGCTGAAAATAGATGGGGATAAAATTATCTCTTCAAAAGAGGTATTTACTTTGGATAAACTCCCTTCGTCTATTTTAATTGTTGGAGGTGGAGCTATTGGGTGTGAGTTTGCAACATTTTTTAACTGCTTTGGGGTTAAAACCCATATTGTAGAGTTTACATCAAAGCTTCTTCCAATAGAGGATGATGATGTTGGAAAAACTATAAAAAGGGAGTTTGAAAGGGATGGAATAAGAGTTGATGTTAAAGCAAATATAGTTGACTATAAAATAAAAGATGACAAAGTAGAAGTAAAAATTGATTTAGGGAAAAAAGAGGAGATTTTAGAGTTTGATAAAGTTCTAATCTCAATAGGAAGAGTTCCAAATACAAAAGGTTTAAACCTAGAAAAAGCTAATATTAATGTTAACAAAGATTTTGTAGAAGTGGATACAAACTTACAATCACTTAGCAATAAAAAAGTATATGCAATAGGTGATGTGATACAATCCCCAGCCTTAGCCCATGTGGCATATTATGAGGCAAAAAGGGTTGCCCACAAACTTCTAAATCTAGAGGCACTTCCTTTAACTGCAATTTTCCCTTCGGTTACCTTTTGTTCACCTCAGGTTGCCTCTATTGGGCAGAGTGAAAACTCTTTAAAAGAGCAAGATATAAAATTTAAAACAAAAAAAGTGTTTTTTAAATCAAGTGCCAAATCAAAAATCAAAGGGGATGATAGTGGTTTTATCAAAATCATCTATAATGAGAGTACCCAAGCTATTTTAGGGGTTTCTATTGTTGGAAATGAAGCAACTGAGTTAATACATCAGTTCTTAATTGCAATAAATGCAAAACTAACATTGGATGATCTGTCTAAAATGATATTTGCTCACCCAACTCTTAGTGAATCTGTTTTAGAGGCTTTGTCTTAAGAGAGAGTTGGCAAATGCCACTTTTTATAATAAGCGAAGAGTCTAAGGGCTATACCAAAGGCAAAGGTTATTAAAAGGGCGATTTTATTTACTTGTCCAAAGTAGTCTAAAGCAATAATTATAAAGCCTATAATTATTGCAATTGCCCCATAAAAATCACTCATTAAAACTGCTGGAATCCTATTTATAATTATATCCCTTAGGGTTCCTCCTCCAATAGCTGTTAAAAGCGAAAGAAGGATAATACCAATAAAATTAAAATCAGCATTTATAGCAATAATAGCCCCACTTATAGCAAAAGATACAAGTCCAATGGTATCAGTTACCACAAAGGCTGTTTTACCCTCTAAATCAGTTATCTTATGAAGTTTGAAAACTATAGAGAAAATTAAAGTTGATATTACAAGTATTATTGGAAGATTATTAGTAAAAATATATGGGGTTTGGTTTGCAATTACATCCCTTACCATTCCTCCTCCAAAGGCAGTTAAAAAAGAAGAGATAAAGATACCTAAGATATCCATTTTCATATGCACTGCAATTAGAAAACCACTAATAGTAAAGGAGATTATCCCTATTATATCAGCTATTTCTAATGCAGTCATTTTTTAGTTTTCTTAGTGTTCTAAATCATCTTGAGCATTGTAAACACAAGACTCAAATAGATATTTATGATCTTCAGGAAGGGATTCAAAAATAGCATTTGCTAAATCTCTAATCTCCCATAGGGCAGATTTTGAGCTTCTTAAAGCTATAAAGTTTTGAAGACTTCTAGCGTTGATTGTCCAAGTAAGAGAGGTTTTATAACTCTCTGGCAGGCAATATTTAGCCACATCATTCCCTATTTTTGTTTGAAGAACTTCCCTTAAATTTTCTAAAGCTTTTATAGACATCTCATTTACTAAGTCACTGCTTGTCATCACTAGATATTTTTCTGCTCTTTGTTTATCATCTGTTGTAAATGGTTCTTCATCTTTTAACTCTTTTAGAGTATATCTTGTAGATTTTACAGATGGACTAGCCATTCTGTGTCTAGCTAATTCTTGAAGTAGGGCTCTACTAATTCCTTCAATAAAAAAGGTATAAGTTAAATGCTCTAAAGTAGAAGCGTGTTTAAATTTATTTCCAACTCTATCAATAAGTTCTAAATCTTTTGGTCCCCCACAATCACTTTTATCATAAGATTGCCAGCAGGTTCTAATCGCATGGGCACAAACTTCTAATGAGCTATTTTGCATAAGAGTTACAGTCATATTTTAGCCTTAATTTTTATTAGGATTATACTTTATTCCTATATAAAAATCTCTTAATTTCTCTTAGTCACCTTTTTGTGGGTTTTTATAAAATACTCAAAACTTTTTATAATATCAAAACGCTTTTTCTTCTTTTTTGCAGCCTTTGACAAAGAGGTTCTTAGCTCTTTTTTCTCATATAGTTTTAGTATTGCCTTTTTCCATTTTTCCTTATCTATTTTTTTAACCAAACCACTCTTTGGCTCTTTTTTTACTATCTCTTTTGGTCCTCCAATATTTGAAACTAAGCAAGGAAGTCCTACTATTTGAGCCTCAATTACAACTTGTCCTAAAGTATCCGTAATCGAAGGAAATAAAAAAACATCACATAAAGGATAGATTCCCAAAAGTTCATCTTTTTTTAGCTCCCCTAAGTAATAGCCATTTTTAAGAGGGTAGTTTAGATATTTTCCACCTCCAACCATAATTAATGCGGCATCCAAATCGTGCTCACTTAGAAGTTCATTCCAAGTATCTATTAGAAACTTTACATTTTTTTCATCGGTTAGTCTTCCCACATACAAAAATTTTATTTTTTGTCTAATATCTTGAATTTTTTCTAAGTGTTCACTTTGTTGTAGGTTTTTAAATTTTTGTAGATTTATTCCTATTGGAATTTTTTTTATTTTTTTCTTCTTTATTGCAATATCACTTTTCATTAGTTTTTTATTCTCTTTAGAGCGTGTGAATACCAGCGAGAAATCTTTGTAGAAGTTTGATAAGATTTTTTTTGAGAGGTTTTCTAAAAATTTTGATTGGGTATTTTCATAGATATATGAGGGGTGATTTGTATGGTAAGTCCCAGCTATTTTAATACCAAGTTTTTTTGCAGCCCTCCTTGCACAAAACCCCAAAGGCCCTGGAGTTGAGATGTGAATAATATCTGGCATCTCTTCCCTTAGGATTTTTTTCACTTGGAAGTAGTCGGGAAAAATAAGTGAAAACTGTGGATAAAAGGGCATAGGTATTTTTGCTACTCTTTTTATTCTAGCTACATTTGTATAAAGAGTTGAGGGGATTTTTTTATTTGAGTAAAATACCCTTAAATCAACCCCATATTCCAAACTCATCCTTGCTATATCTTCAATAAAAGTTGAAGTACCATTTGTATCATAAAATGTATCTGTAAAGAGAAAGATCTTCATATCTAAACCTTATAGAAATAAAATATAACTGTTACAAAAATAATTGAAACAATTAAAATAGCATCCTTTTTTATAACTTTTTTATCTAAAATCATGGCAGAGATTAGTTGGGAAACCCTTTTAAAAATAGCTATAAACTCAACTGCGATAAGAGAAGCCGCAAGAAAGAAAAGAAGATAAATAAATGGCCATAAAAAATATAAAAAGAACCTCTTAAGCTCAATACTTTTTTCCTCTTTTTTACTTAAAACTAAAAAGTTAAAACCTATTAAGATCTGAATAAAAGTGTAAACTAAAAAGCCATTGTAGGTTTGCACAGTTTTAACTGAGAAATACATGGTATTAAGTAAAATAAATAGTAATAAAATTAGAAGTTTTAGGTTTTTTATCTCTTTGTTTTTTATTTTCCCCACATAATAAATCAAAGTTAAAACAAAAAGAGTAATACTAAAAATAAGTGCCTCTAAAAAGGAGTCATACTTTACATCCAAAGAGCTATTAAAATTAAAAATTGGGTTATAAAAAAATGCCAATAATGGCATTAGATAAATAGTTGAAAATACAAACATATTTATCATGGTGTAGTTATTTGAGTTTTGGTGATAGTTCTCCCTATAGAGGTAAAATACTAATAGCTCCAAAAGGGATAGAAGATAAAACTTCCACTCATACAAAAATGAGAAATCATCTATATTAAAGCCATAGATAAATAGATACATTGTAAACAAAATAGGAGCTGAGATTAGAAACATCAAAGATGATTGAAAATTTCTATTTGTTTGTCTATTTATCTCTTTATATAAAAAATTCTCTAAAAAAGCTGATAAAAACATATATAAAAAACTCATAAGATATTATTCCTAAAATAGGATATTAAATGATTACAAAAAGCTATTTTGTACAAATTGCAAAGATATTTGTGCCATCTTCATAGCTATATTCTAAGACAAAATTGTGCTTTTTTAAAATCTTAGTTACAATGCTAAGACCAAGACCAAATCCATCTCTATTTGAGCTCTCTTGGGTAAAGGGTTTTAGGTAGTAAGATATCTCTTTAGAAAGTTTTTTCCCCATATTTTTTACTACAATTTTATTTTTGTAGCTCTCTATTTTTATTGGATATTTGTTTGCATATTTAAGGGCATTGTCAATTAGATTTTTTAAAGCAATTGCTAGATACTCCAAATCTGCTTCTATTTTAAAGTTATCAATAATATCAATCTCTATATTTGACTCCTCTTTTAGATAGAGTTTATTTAGAGCTTCTAAAATTAGGGTTTCACACGTGAAAGTTGATAGTTGAAGTTTTGAGGAGTTTAATCTCTCTAACTCTATTAACTCATTTGTTAAAGATTCTAAATCCAAAAATATTTTTTTTAAAAGCTCTTTGTTATTACTATCTTCAAACTTCTCTATTACAAACCTTCCCTTTGCTATTGGTGTTCTTAATTCATGGCCTATATCTCTAAGTAAATCCTCTCTAGTTTTTATTAACTCCTCAAGATTTTTTGCCATTGTATTAAAGGTATTTGCTAGCGCTCCCATCTCATCCTTTGAAGAGATATTTACTCTAGTTGAAAGATTACCCTTTGAAAAATCATCAATCTCTTTGGTAATCTTTTTTAAAGGGGAAAGAAGTTTTAAAATATATAAAAAGATAGCAACAAGTACAAAAATATCTAAAAAGACTAAGATATTTAGGGTTAGTTTCTCATTTAGACTCCTCTCATCTTCGCTTTTTAGAATATATTCATCATCTAAATATTTTATATGAATAATAAACTCATCCCTAAAAGAGCTTTGTAAAATTAGGATAAATCCAAAGGTGTGTTTTTTTTGATATATGGGTTTAAAGTTTTTATCTTGTAGTTTATCAAGTTTTTGAAGTCTATATTTTTTTAATATTTGTTCTATATTCTCTTTATCATCAATACTAAGAAATATCTCATTTGAGATTTTAAGATACTTGTCTTTTACTAAATTTTCTATTCTTTGTGAGTTGATTTTATCTATCCATAAACCTATGGTTATCATTAAAATAAGACTTATTACAAATAGAATTGATACTTTTCTTCGAATACTCATCTTAACCTACAAATTTGTAACCAATACCCCAAACAGACTTGATATACTTTGACTCTTTTGCCTCATCTCCTATTTTATATCTTATATTGGAGATATGCATATCAATTGTTCTGTTTTTTGTATTTTCATCTAAAGAGGTTGCGTGAAGTATCTGCTCTCTAGATGAGACTTTATTAAGGTTCTCAATCAAAAAAATAAAAATCTCAAACTCAATTTTTGTAAACTCAATGGGATAATTGTCAAGTTTGACCTCATGGTTTGCCTTATTAATTTCAAAATCTCCTATTTTTAGAGAATTTGAGCTGTTTTTTCTTAAAATAGAGTTTATTCTAAGCACAAGCTCCCTTGGCTCATAGGGCTTAGCTAGATAGTCATCAGCTCCAAGCTCAAAACCATGGATTTTATTTCCTATATCTCCTCTGGCTGAAGAGATAATAACAGGAATATCTCTAATCTTTTTTACTCTTTTAAAGAGATCAAATCCATCCATATTTGGAAGCATCAAATCTAAAATCACAATGTCATACTCTAAACTATTTTTTTCAAAATCCTTTAAAGCTTCTTTTGGGTCTGCAAACCCTTTGCACTCAAACTCATACTCTTTTAGATACTCAATAATAAAGCTTTGCATTTGGGTATCATCCTCTATTAAAAGAACACTTTTACTCAACTCTCCACTCCTTTAGATAGTATGAGAACTTTTCCCTTTGTTTAGGGCTTAAGACAGAGTGAATTTTTTTTAGCATTTTTGTCTCTAACTCTATCTCATCCTCTATAATCTCTTCCAAAGCCTCTTCATACTCTTTCTCATCGAAGCTATCTTTTTTAAAAAGCTCTTTTAAACTACTCTCTTTTCTAGCTCTTTTTTGTGCGTAATGAGCATACTTTTTCCTATATTTTATTAGAATATTTTTTATCTCTTCTGTTTGTTGTGATGATAACTGTAGGTAGTCTAGATTTTTGTAAATATGGGTGCTATTATGCTCCTCATACTCATGTTCATATTTATGGTCACTTGCGAAAAGTTGGGTTAGTAAAAATAGACTACATAAAACTACTAATATCTTTAATCTTTTCATCTTCAATTAAACCTTTTTCTATATCACTATGGCAAGCTTTGCAGTTTGCCTTACTCTTTACTTGTGGATGTTCAAAAACCTCTTTTTTGATATTTTTATGCTCATTTTTCCAAAAAGGTGTTTGGGTTATAGCAATTATATCTTTATTTTCAATAGAGTTCAAAACCTTTACACTAACCTCTTTTGTACTATTTTCAGCACTGTTTTCCAAAAGAAAATATAGAATATTTTTTCTATCCTCTTCTTCAAGTGAAGCATCATCACCAAAGTGGTTTTTTAAATCTGACATCAAAATTTCCCATGATTTTTTAGGCAAAGTATGTGGAGGGATACAGAGTGTGGCACGATGCACACTCACTTACAAAAAGCTCATTTTGCTTTTTGTAATCTATGGGTTCATATTTTGAAACCAAAAGAGTATTATTTTGATTTGTAAAACTGAAAATCAAAAAAGTGATAAAAATTATGAAAAAGAGAAGAGCTATGATTTTTTGATAAATATCTGTTTTTATCCCTTTTTCATTATCAACAACTTTGTATCCTGTAATAATTGAGTTTAGAGTTTGCGTTTTTTTATTTAAAACTCTATCACTTACAATACCACCAAGATGGGCAACAATTAATACAATAAGAAGTGTTGATAGAACTTCGTGGATCTCTTTAAAGACTTTCATCTCTTTAAAATAGGAGTTATTTAAAAAAGATAAAAGACCTTTTCCTTCTTGAATACCAAAGGTTAAAACACCACTTACTATGGTTAAAAAAGTAACTATCAACATTGCTATCATCACATATGAAGCTGCTGGATTGTGTCCCACATACTCTTTGTGTGAGGTGAAAATAGTTGAGATAAATTCTTTTACTCTTTTGATTCCAAAAGGAAAATCACTAAATTTTGAGTGTTTTGGTCCAATCATTCCCCATACAACCCGAAAAACAAGAAGGATAAAAATTGAATAACCAATAATAGCATGGTAGGTTAAAAGATTATCCTCATCTGTTACAAAAGCCAAAAGAATAAAAGTAGCAAAAAGCATATGGAATATTCTAGTTGGCAAACTCCAAATATAAGTTTTCATACTCTCTCCTTAATCATCCCATCTTCCATAATTTGGTATTAGAATATCTCTTTCTGAATAGATTCCTTTTTGTGCAGTAGTATGGCAAGCTATACAGTTAAATAGACCTTTTACACTCTCTTGTTCAATATACTTTTTTGGTATTCCTTTGTGCTCTTTTATAAAATATGGTGTTTTACTAATGGCAATAATAGTTCCGTCATCTCTCATGCTATTTGCAATTTTATAGCTTCTTTTATAAGCATATGCCTTCTCTGCACTATTTTGTTCCAAGTATTGCGAAATGGCAACAAAGTCTTCTTGTGCTAAAGTTGCATCTGCACCAAAATGGCTCTCTAAATTTGACATCATTTTTTTCCAAGAGTTGCTTGGAAGAAGTCCTGGTTGATAGGCAAAATGACAAGCTCCACACTCTTTTATATAAAGAGAATTATTTACAGGAGCAACTCCTGCAACTTTAGATTTGTATTCACTTGCAACAAGGCTTGAGATAAGAAGTATAAATATAAATATTGTTTTCATTTTTCTCTCCTATTTGCTCATAATAAAACTTAGGACATCACCTTTTTCTTTAGGTGTTCCTTCTCTATTATAAACATCATTGAAGTTTCTTTTTAACCATTTGTCAATCTCTTTTTTTTGAGTTAGTCTCTTTTTATTTGTATTTGGTGAAAGTGGTTCAATAACTTTAGCTGTAAAGAAATTCTCATGTGATTTTGTTAAATCTACTCCATGACAAGAGCTACAAGAGATCTCTTTGCCCTTTTTACCAATATGTTTTGAAGTGAAAATCTCTTCCCCTCTTTTTATATCAAAGCTTTTAAAATTTGGCTTTTCTTTTATAACTTCGTTTTTTAAATCTGTAAGATAATTTTCGATTACACTACCAAAAGATAGACTAGCTATTATTGCAGGTATAAGTAAGTTTTTCATCCCTTCTCCTTTTATATTTCATAATAGAAGTATAAAAGAAGAGTTTCAAGTATTGGTGAAATTGTTCTTGACAATTTCTTTACATTTTGTCTTTGAAAGTTTCTCTGATTTTTAAGAATTCATCTAAATGTTCAAAAAAGATATCTACAAGTTTTGGATCAAAGTGTTTTCCTCTCTCCTCTTTGAAAAGATTAAAAATTTTTTCATCATCCCAGGCTTTTTTATAACATCTATCGCTTCCTAATGCATCAAAAACATCGGCTAATGCAGTTATTCTTCCATAAATATGAATATCTTCACCCTTTAATCCTCTTGGATAACCTGTGCCATCCCACTTTTCATGATGTTCGTAAGCAACTGTTGCTGCACATTTTAAAAGAGATCTCTTTGAGTGTTTTAACATCTCATAACCTAATAGTGCATGGGTATTCATTATTCCTCTCTCTTTCTCATCAAATCTACCTGGTTTATTTAAAATTGAGTCAGGAATCGCAACTTTTCCTATATCGTGCATTGGGCTAGCTTGTTTTAACATTTCTGCCTCTTCTTTAGCTAATCCATAATATAAAGCAAAAACTTTTGAATATTCTGCAACTCTTTTTACATGATTCCCTGTTTCTTTACTTCTACTCTCACCAATTGCACCCATTGTAAAAACAACTTCTCTTTGGGTCTCTTCTATCTCATTATTTAAATGTTTTATTGTGCTTAATCCCTCTTGAACTTTTTGTTCTACTTGATTAAAACTAAGTGCAACATTTTTGTTTACTTTTATTGCCAATAAGATTATGATAAGAATAGTAACTAAAAGTAATAGGATCATAAAAGTAAAAGTATTTGTAATAAAAGATGAAGTGATAGCTTCTATTTCCGCTTCAATTTTAAGATTTAGTTCTTTATTCCTATTTATTATTTCATAGATATTATTTTGTAAAGATTCCTCTTCTATCTCTAAAACATTGAGTTTTATTACATAATCTCCAAGGGTTTTCACCGTATCTAAATATTTAGATAGTTTTTTATTATTATAAACTTCACTTAATGCTTGAATTTTTTCAATCCATGTATCCAAATATTTTTTTTCTTTATATTGGAAAAGAACCTCTTTACTATAATATTTAATATCTGAGAAATTTTTAATCAAAAATATATCTTCAGTTTTTAATATATCTTTTTCAATATTCTCTCTAAGAAGGTTCTCTTTAGGATAATTTTCAGAGAATAGAGATTTTAGTCTAATTTGTTGTGATTGTAGATTATGAATCTTTTCAAAACCCTCTTCTATCTCAACTTCTGATTTAGAGAGTAAAATTAAGTGCTTTAATATTTTTGGATTTTTATGAATATCTTTTATAAAAAAATCTAAAAAATCATCTTTGTCTCTTATCATTAAACTATTTTTTAACTCTTCAAAACTTTTTTCATATTTTGAAAACTCATTATTTATATATTTTAATCTCTCTTGGTTATTAGTTGTAGTTGTATCTTTTATTAAAAGGTTCATATTCTCTTGCATTAAAACAAGTTTTGAAATCTCTTTTCTTGAATCATTATTCTCTTTTAGTTTATTTAAAATTATTCCGTTTAAAAAAAAGGTTGCCAAAATAAGAACTACAATAGTTGTAAAGGTGTATTTAACTACTTTTTTTATATTCATAAGCTGCCTTATTGTATCCATTTTGGATAATTATACTTTAAAAATGTCAAATTCTTTGAATTTAATTTTACAAAATTGTTTAATGGATATATTTTAATAATATTAAATTATTGTTTAGTTAAATTTTATAGTATAATCCAAACTTTATTTAATAGGATATATTTTGAATGAGTTAAAAAATAGAATAGAAAAATTTCAATCAAACCCTTCTTTTTTACTAATAATTGGACTTTTAGCGGCCGCTTTTTTTTCTGCAACTTTTTTAATAAATAGAGCCATTTCTCTTGAGGGTGGACACTGGTATTGGAGTGCAGCACTTAGATTTGTATTCACAGTACTTTTTATAGGCTTTGGTTTTGTTCTTTTTAGAGGGCTTTCATATTTAAAATATGTTTTAAAAGAGTATATAGATAACTTTAGATTTTGGACAATATCAGGCACTATTGGGTTTGGATTTTTTTATTCACTTCTATGTTATGCAGCTGATTTTTCACCAGCTTGGGTTGTGGCAACAACTTGGCAGATGACAATTTTGGCTTCACTATTTGTTTTGGCTTTTTTTGGTAAAAAACTATCAAAAAAGATTTGGTTTTTCACCTTTATAATTTTTATAGGGGTATCTTTGGTAAATCTAAGCCATATAGATACAAATAACTTAGAAGCTCTATTTTTAGGATTTTTCCCAGTTTTGATTGCAGCTTTTTCGTACCCAACAGGAAACCAAATGGTTTGGGAACAAAAGGTAAAAAGGGAGCAAAATGGTGGAGATACAAAAATATTTAAAAATGCCTTTATAAAAGTATTTTTGCTCACCCTTGGAAGTTTCCCTTTTTGGGTTATTCTATTTTTTGTAACAAACCCAGGGGTTCCTAGCTCTGGGCAGTATATAAGTGTAGCTATGGTTTCTCTTTTATCAGGAGTAATTGCAACTTCACTATTTTTATATGCCAGACACCATGCAAACACAACAAGTAAACTAATACTTGTGGATGCAACCCAATCAGGAGAGGTGTTTTTTGCTCTATTTGGTGAAGTTCTATTTTTAGGAGCACTTTTACCAAACCTTTTAGGATGGCTTGGACTTCTTCTTACACTTTTTGGTTTATACTTTCTTACTAAGTTAAAATAATTTTTTTTAAAATGTGTGTGAGCACTAAAAAACAATTTAATAATATGTATGATAATATTATATAAATTATTTTTAGGAGAAGAATAAGAATGAAAAGTACATTCAAAGTTTTAGCAATTATTTCTGTTGCATTATTATTATTTACAGGTTGTAGAACTGCAGCTGTTTACAATGTTGTTGAGCAACCAACTCGAGTGAAAAATGATGTAACTAACGATAAAATCTTTAAAGCTATTAAAACAGCTGGGTTAAGTTTAGGATGGCAAGTAAGAAAAGTAAAAGATGGATTGGCTGAGGCTCAATTAAATATTAGAACTCATATGGCTTTGGTTGAAATTCCATATACACATGATAGTTTTTCAATTAACTATAAAAATAGTGCTAACTTAAACTATGATGCTACAAAAGGTACAATTCATAACAATTATAATGGATGGGTTCAAAACCTAAGAAATGCTATTACATTACAAATCTCTGCATTAGAGTAATATTTTAGTTAATTTAGTACTTTTGTACTAAATTAACAACTTTTTCCCTATACTAGAAACTTTTATTTTATCCACATACTTTAATTCAATTGCAAAGTTTTGATTTGTAAACTCTTTTTTTAGAATATTTTTTATCTCTTTTAAACTAAACTCTTTTTTAGCTTCTAAAGTTATACAAAGTAGCTCTTCTTTTAGATGGTTACTCTCTCTTTTTACATTTACTAGAGCTTTTTCAATCTCCTCTACTTCTTCTAGAATATTTTCAATTTGAATTGTAGAGTATCTTTTCCCTGCAATTTTTAGTATTTGAGAACTTCTTCCCAAAAGCCTAAATTTGCCATTTTCTATCTCTATGTAATCAAACATTTGTATTTGATGATTTGTTGTTTTAAAATCATTTTCATAGAGTAAATTTGAGATAAAAGGGGAGTCTACTTTTAACTCTTCCTTCTCATTTTTAGAGATTTCTACTTTTTGCATAGGAGTCCAAAAAGAGTCATCATTGTATTTATAAGCTACCCCTCCTGTCTCTGTTGAACCAAAAATTTGTATTATATCTGTATTAAATTTTTCATTAAACTCTTTTGCAATATCAGGCATTAAAGGGGCAGTTGAAGTTACAAAAATTGAACCACTTAAATCTTTGTTCTCTAAAACTCTATTTAATGATTTTATATATAGTGGAGTGGTTATAACCAAAGAGTCCTTTTCTATAATATCTAATAAATCATTTGGTAAAAAATGCTCTTTTATAATAATCTCAATGTTATTTAAAAGAGGATACAAAAGTCCAAAAAGTGTTCCATAAAGGTGCACAAAAGGTACTGTTACAATAACTCTTTTTATATTATATTGGTTTAAAAATTTTGTAGTTACTTCAATCTCTGAGAGTAAATTTTCTTTTGTTTTAAGAGCACCAACAGGAAATCCTGTTGAACCAGAGGTGAAATATAAAAAAGAGAAATCTTTGTCATTAAAGATATTTTCACTTCTATTATTATTATCAAACTCTGGAATATTTAGACTCTCCAATTTATTTTTTATGGCAAGGTTACTACTATCAAAAAGAATAGATTTTGCTTCACTAAAATAGGATTTAAAAAAATTAAGGGCATTAATCTCTTTTTTTGGTGAGCCTATATATGAGACTCTATGTTTTAAATCTTTATCATAAAAGAGTTCTTTTTCTATTTTGTGTCTATTTATAGAACCATCATCATTAAAAACATTAAATGTCATTTTTTACCTTTTTGAAATAGTATTAAAGTAACTATAGCACCAATACCAAGGGTTGCTACAATTCCCATAGAGAATAGTGAAGGTATATCTGAAAATACCAAAACAGCAAATCCAGCAAAGCTACTTAAAGCAGAAAAAAAGATGGCTTTTTTTGTAGATTCACTTTGATTTTTTGTAAAATATATTGCATAGTCTATACTAATTCCCACAATAATAAAACTCATAAATAGATGTAGAATATTTATCTGAATCATACTTAAATAAAGCATGATTACACATAGGGGGAAAAGTAAAAAGCTTAAGGTATAGATAAATTGTTTTTTTGCAAAAATAAGAAAAACAAAAAGAATTAAAAAGAGAGAAACCAGACCAAGATAAGTGGTTTTTTTCATATCTGTTTTTAACTGTTGTTCAAACATATCTTTTATACTTAAAGAGTGAACATACTCTTTTTTTAGTATCTCATCTCTTTTATCTTTTGAGATAAAAATATAGCTAATAAAACTATTATCAACTCTTTTTATATCAATTCCCATCTTTAGTAAAGTATTATAGGTATATATGGTTGGAGTTGTTTTATAGTTGTAACAATCTTCAAAATAGCCTTTTTTAAAACCAAGAATATTTGCCTCTATATTTAGCTCTTTTTGAATATCTTTTAATTTTATAGACTCTAAGAAGGCTAGTTTCTCTTTAAATTTTTTATGGCTTATAAGATTATCTAAAGGGGAGTTTGAACTTGTATCAACTCTTTTTATCTCTTCATTTTGTTCAAGAAGTTTCTCTATAGTATTTGCTTTTATTAAAACAACTGTTTTTTCTTCTATCAAAAGAGCTTTTCTAAAAAAATCCTCTTGTTTTTTTAGAGTTTTATTATCATAATCCAAAGCTTTTATATCAAAATTGAAGTTTAAAGAGTTAATAGAATAAGTAAAAACTACAATAGAAAAAACTAAAAAATATCTATAATCTATTGAAGGAAGTTTTAGTTTTAAACTCTTTACCTCTTTAAACTCAAAACCAATTTTTGGGAAAACAAAAGAGAAAATTAGGTACGAATAAAGAAGTGAAAGAATAGAAAAATATGAGATTTGAGTAAGCAGAGTAAAACCACTAAAACTTAAAATAAAAAATACAGTTATAGTTGTAAAAAATCCTAAAAAAACCTCTTTATTAAAAACTTTTTTTTCATTGTAGTTTTTGTGAAAGTAGTGATGAAACATATAATCAATGGCAATGGTGCTAATTGATATTCCAAAAACCAAAACAAAAATAGAGAGCTCTTTGAATATTGTCATTAAAACTATTGAGGCAAAAAAAGAAGAGGAAACTAAAACCAAAAGAGTATTAATTAGTAATTTGATATTTTTTAAGATGAGAAGATATAAAACAAGAAGTAAAGAAGTTGCAACTAAAGCTATTTTTGAAGCATCATTTTTTATATATTGAGAGTTTTCAACAAAATAAAAAATAGGAGAAAAACTTTTTAGTTCTTCATACTTCTCTTCAAGTTTTTTAATCTCTTTATATATCTTTTTATATTGGTCTAGTGAAGAGATATTTTTATTTAAAGTATAACTTAGAAGGTACCCATACTCTTTTTTATAAACTCGTGCATTTTTTAATTCAAGGTCAAAGTTTTGTTTTTTTACAATATTTAGGGGATCATTTTTATCAAAATTGCTTACTAAAAAAGAGTTTGTAAGCTCTTGGTAATACTCTGTAAGAGCTTTTTTTATATTAAGATTTAAAATTCTATTTTCATCAAACTCTTGGAAATATGTTTTGTACTCTTCTTTAAATTTCTCAAGCTCAATATTTTTTTTAAATTGAACTTTTTCTATAGAGTCTATTTTTTCTATTGACTCTTCAATTTTGCGGATCTCCTCTAAAGATAACTTTTTTTTGTCATCTAAAATAAAGTAGATTTTTTTATTTGCATTAAGCTCTAAAAACTCTTTTAAAAGCTCTTTATTTTGAGAGTTTGGAAGGATACTCTCCATATTTGTGGAAATTTTTTTGTTAAAATCAAAAGAGAAAAATACCAAAAAAAGTAAAATAAAAAAGAGGTAATTTAAATATCTAATCATCACTTTGCTCTATTGTTATGGTATCTTGGTTTTTCATAACTATAGTTATGAAATCTAACTTTTTACTCTTCTTAAACTCCACATACTCAATATAATCATTTAAAAGAGTTTTTGGAGTTAATCTATGGATGTTCTCTTTAAAATCATCAGTAAAAAACTCATCTAAAAGTGTAAAATTGTCTTTGTAAATAGTGTTTATTAAAAGAAAAACAACTTTAAGAATCTCTTTATTTGAAGAGTCTAGTTTTTGAATGGTTTTCCCCTCTTTTACAAAAAGTTCTCCCTCTTTTTCAATTAAACTTTTTTGGAAGTTATTGTATGAAAGAATAGTTTGATTCTCTAAAAATTCTATTTTGCCTTTTTTTAAAATTGTTTGACCTATGGCATCAATATATCTTTTCTCTTGGAAGTTTATGGTATTTGCATTCAAAAGAAGAATTGAGAAAAAAAGTAAAATAAAAACCTTCACTATATACCTTTAAAAAAAAGTTTTCTATGTAAAAACTGTAGAAATGCCGCAATAAAAAATAGGAAATACCAACCAATAGATGAGTAAAACATCCAGTAATTATCATTTTTTGTATATAAAATAATGTAGTGGCAAATACTATTTATTATAGAAAACAAAAACCAAAAAAGTGTTGATTTATGAATATATATTTTTTCATTTTCAGCTACTTCTATTTTAAGTTTTTTTAGAAAAATAAAGATAAATGACTCTTTTATCAAATAGCTATAGAGTATAAAAAAGCTAATTAGAAGAGAGAAGAGCAAAGGGGTCAGTTTTAGGCTAAAACTACTATTTAAAAAATAAGTAACAAGACCTATAATAAGGTATAAAACAGGAAAAACCAACTCTTTTTTTTCCGCTTTTTTTATTATAAAAACAAACCACAAAAAGGAGAAAAAAGAGATAAATAGAGCAGATTTCTTTATATCAAAATTGTTTAATAAATAGATTACAATAGGGGCATAAACAATTGAGATTAAAAGGTTCAACTATCTTACCATCCCACCACTAATATTTAAAACTTCACCGCTAATATATGTTGCATCAACTCCTAAAAAATATGCCGCTTTTGCAACCTCTTGAGATGTACCAAATCTATTTAAAGGGATACTTTTTTTTAACTCTTTTAGATTTGGAATATTTTCAACCATCTGTGAGTCTATAATACCTGGGGCTAAAGCATTTACTCTAATGTTGTATCTTCCAAGCTCTAAACATAAGGTTTTTGTAAAAGCAATTACACCACCTTTACTTGCACTATAGTTTGTTTGCCCGCTATTTCCACAAACCCCTGAGATTGAGGCTATATTTACAATACTACCTTTTTTGTTTTTTATCATTTCCCTTGAGATAGTTTTAGTAACATAATAAAGTCCAGTTAGGTTTGTATTAATAACATCTTCCCACTGCTCATCTTCCATAAAGAAAAACAGAGAATCTTTTATAATCCCAGCATTGTTTACAAGAACATCAACTTCAAGATTTTCCAAAGTAGATTTAATGCTTTGTTTATTTTTCATATCAAAGCTTATAAGTTCACCTTGGTTATTTATATCTTCTAAGATTTGTTTAGCTTTTTCTTGATTACTGTTATAGTGAATATATACAAAGAAACCATTTTTGGCAAACTCTTTTACTATTGCTTCACCAATATTCCCCGTTGCTCCTGTTACTAATACTTTTTTGTCCATTTTCTTCTCTTTATATAAACTTTTTCTTCTCTAATAAAGTTACAACTTTTTTTATCTCTTTATCCATTCTTCTATCTTTAAAAAGTGGTTCAACCTCTTCTCTTATATTACTATGGATATTTTTCAGATGGAGTGAAACCTCTTTTACTCCTCTAATATCAACTGCTTGAGCCATACCTATAAAGGCAATTCCTAACATATTGTTTAAATCTGGAATCATTTTTGCAAAATCGTTTGCAGCAGTTGTTCCCATAGATACTTTATCTTGATTTAAAGACTCAGTTGGTCTTGAGTGAATTGAAGCTGCTGTTGTATTTTTTATAACATCAGCGCTCAGTGAACTTAGAGTTATTTGCATAGCTTTAAAGCCGTGATAAAAAGGTTCTTTTGAGAGTTTTAAATTCTCTCCCAAACCTCGATTGAATTTATGGTCAACCAAAAGTGCAAACTCTTTATCTAACAGATCTGCCAAATTTGCCGCACATATTTTAAGAGTATCCATAGCATGAGCCACATAACCTCCATAGAAATTACCTGAAGTATAGATTTTCTCATTTTCACCATCAATTAGAGGATTATCATTTACAGAGTTTATCTCTGTCTCTACCCATTTTTTTGAGATAAGAAGGTTGTCCCTAACCACTCCTAAAACTTGTGGGGCACATCTCATAGAGTAGGTATCTTGAATATTTAAGTCATTATCTGCAAAGAATTTGTCATATCTATCATCTCTTCCATGGGTTAACTTAGAACCTTCTATTTTTTCTCTTATATTTTTTGCACACTCTATTTGTCCACTAAAAGGTTTTGAGTCATGTACAAAAGGTGCAACAGGAGTATCATCTCCTAAAAGGACTTCAAACATTCCTGCAACAAAAGACTCCATTGAATCTAAGATTGTCTCAAACTTCTCAATAGCATCTAATGCAATAGCACTCATTACAGTTGTACCATTCATTATTGCCAAAGCCTCTTTGGGTTTAAAAACATAGGCAGGTATTTTTAACTCCTCATAAACCTCTTTTGTCTCCTTTATTTCACCTTTAAAGTAAACTTCTCTATGACCAGCAATAACAGCTGCAATATATGAAAGAGGGGTTAAATCTCCACTTGCTCCAACAGAGCCTTGACTTGGAATCACAGGAATAATATCCTCTTGAATTAAAAGCTCAAGTCTTTTAAGTAGCTCAAAACTAACAGCAGATCTTGCTTTTGACAAAGAGATAGTTCTCATAATTACTGCATATCTACAAACTTCATAGGATAAATCTTTACCTACTCCACAACCATGAAAACTAAAAAGATTCTCTTGAAGTTTCATACTATCTTCATATGTTACATAGTTTTTCCCACTTGCTCCATATCCTGTAGTAATACCATAAATAGGTTTACCATCTCGTATTTGCTGCATTAAAAAAGTGTGTGTTTTTTCAATATGCTCAACAAAATCTTTAGCTTCAGAAATCTTTATTTTAGAGGCTTTTGAAATCTCCTCTAAACTTATATATCTTGTATCAACAATTAACTGCAATTTACTCTCTCCAAAAATTATAAAAATTAAACCATTGGTTTGGATTTTTCTTTAGTATTCTTTCAAATACTTGTACATACTCTTCCATAGCTTTAGTTATAGCCTCTTCCTCTTTTAAAGTCTTATCAAGTTCAAGTTTTAAATATTCAACTCTATACTTTTGTAAGCCTTCATTTATTACAAAAAAGAGAATAATAGGTTTAGCCATTTTATAGGCAATTTGAAATGGGTTTTTATTAAAAGAGGCACTTTTTTTAAAGAACTCCATACTCTTTGTATGTTTCTTATCATTTGCCCTGTCTGCCATCATTGCAACCACTTCTTCATTTAGTAAGGCATTAGCTATTTGTATTGAAGAGCTAAGGCCTCCTTCATTTAAGTCAATAATATTGATATTCTCTACTTCGTTGCTTATAGACTCTTCTATAGATTTTATCTCTTTTAATAAAACCTCTTTCATTACAATATTAAGCTTGTTTGCTACTTTTGCCGAATTTGATGAGGTTGCCCAACCTCCATAGTGAGATAGAAGCATTATTAAACCACTTCTTAAACTCTTTTCAAGCTCATCTCTTTTTTCAATTATAAAAGTATAAGAGTTAGGAGATACTTTTGAAATAAATCTATCCACCATACAAATGGCAAACATTCTTAAATGATTGAAATATATCCAGTTATTAAAGGGCAAAGAGAGGTTTGCATAGTAGATTCTTAGAGCATTTTTAACATTTCCTGCAAAGATAAAATAGAAAAAAGTTACGGGATACATAAGATAATATATAAACTTGTATCCAAATAGTCTATATAGATTATAGACTAATTTTATACTCCATCCGCTGCCTCTTTGTTTTGTATGCATTTTATCTTTGAAATGTGATTTTTTTGAAAATAGTTTTTAACCATTTAAAAGGCAACATTTGAACATGAACCCATACAATAGCCATTGTATCTCCAAACTTTTTAAAGTGGCTAACCCTCTCTTCAGGTTTTGGATAGTAACACTCTACAATAACCTCTTTTATCCTTTTTTTTGCCCAAGCATGTTTTACAAGAACTTCCATCTCCCAATCAAATCTAGAGGTTTTAATATCTAAGTTTAGTATTGAAGTAGGGTAGATTCTAAATCCTGACAGGGAGTCAGTAATTATTTGATCTGTATCCCAACAGGCCCATAAATTACTAAACCATCTACCAAACTTTGAGCCATTTGGAACATTTGAGATATCAAAATTTCTAGCGCCTATAATAATAGTATCTTCGCTATAGTTATCAACAAGTAACTTAATTTGATTGGCTAAGTGTTGACCATCTCCATCCATAGTAACTACATACTCATATCCCAACTCTTTTGCTTTTTGAACACCGGTTGTAATTGCGGCACCTTTTCCTCTATTTATCTCATGTCTTAGTAAAATGAGGTTTTCATCATTGGGTAAAATCTCTTTTAAATTAGTAGATGAACCATCATCTACAACAATAGCTAAATAACCAAATTTTAAAATATCTTTTATAACATCATTAATAGTATTAAAGTTGTTATATGTTGGCACAACAACGGCAATTTTATTCATAAATAAACTCTGACACCTTTTTAGAATTTTTTATTAGTTCGACTCTTTTTTTCTCTTTATATAGATTTATTACTACGCTATCATTAGGCAATAAAGTATCCAAAAATTTTGCTTTTTTTATTTTTGTAAAGTTTAGATTAAATAGATAGCTTGAGATATCAATTTGAATAAAACCAGGTAAAATTGGATTTTTTGGGAAGTGGGCTTTAAATATTGGATGACACTCGTCACACAGCATAATTTCGAATGAAAATTCATTATTGTTTTTTATTATTTTAAATAAATCACTAAATAGCATAATACTCTTTTTCTTTGAATAATAAAAAATTATATTTAATATATACTAAATAATACCTAAAAAAAGCCCATATATGCCTATATAAATATCTTATAAGCATTGCAATTATATAATTTGGCTCTTAAATAATAATCACACATCAAGGTATAACATTTATGAAAATGGATATTAACAGTTTTAAACAGATATTAATCGAAGGATTAAATTTAGAAGACACCACACCAGAAGATATTGAAAATGACTCTACACTTTTTGGTGATGAAGGTTTAGGACTGGACTCTGTTGACTCAATTGAGTTAGTACTTATTATAGAAAAAGAGTATGGTGTTAAGATAAATAATCCAGCAGAGTATAATACAATTTTTGCTTCTGTAAACAATCTATTTAAATATATAAATGACAATAAATAAAAAAGCATATATAAATAGTTTTGCTTCAATCTCTTGTGCTGGAAAAAATTCCCAAGAGCTTTTTGAAAGTATTTGTAAAAAAAAAGAGACAATTACTATAGATAAAACCTATATCAAAGACAAAGAGCTTGCCCTTGGTAAAATAGATTCTTCAAAAAGTTTTAAAGAGTTGTTAATACAAAAGTGTCAAAAAGTTTTAAATAACTCAAATTTAGAGGATTTTAAAAATACTTTTTTGGTAGTTGGCTCTTCTGTTGGTGGAATGAAAACTTCAGAAGAACAGTTTTTCAAAGATAAAAGTTATGAAAATATTGACCCCAAATATCATGGCATAGATACCATTGCAACTTGGATAAAAGAGGAGTTTGATTTTTATGATGATATCTCTTTTTCAACCGCATGTACTTCAAGTGCAAATGCAGTTGGTTATGCAAAAGAGGTTATCTCAAAAGGTATTTACAAAAATGTTTTAGTAGTGGGAGCTGACTCTTTATCTTATACAACCGTATGTGGTTTTAATGCCCTTAGTGTACTCTCTTCAAAACCTTGTACCCCTTTTGATAAAGATAGAGAGGGAATGAATGTTTCTGAAGCAATTGCAGTTTTATTAATTCAAGATAATAGAAGTAATAGTAACAGTGTAGAGGTTTGTGGCGTTGGATACAGTTCCGATGCACACCATATGACTCAGCCTCATCCAGAAGGCATAGGGGCTATGAAAGCTATGCAAAATGCTTTATTGGATGCAAAAATTACAGAAGATAAGATAGATTATATAAATGCACATGGAACTGGTACTTTAGCAAATGATTCCTCTGAACTAATTGCAATATCAAAACTATTTAAAGAGAAAAAACCTTTGGTCTCTTCTACCAAATCTATTACAGGACACTCTTTAGGAGCAGCTGGCGCATTGGAAGCTATTATCTCGACTCTTATTTTACAAAAACAGATTGTTCCATCGAATAAGGGATTGAAAAGAGTAGATATTGAAGGGGTGAATTACTCAAAAGAGGTAAAAGAATCAAAAATATCTTATATTCTTAGTAACTCTTTTGCCTTTGGCGGAAACAATACCTCTATAATTTTTGGAATATAAAAGATGAAAGTAAATTTAGAGATATTAGAAGCTGCATACTTATTTGGGAAAGAGTCTATTGAGAATCTTTCAACAAAAGAGTTGGTTCCTAAAATGGTTATAAGAAGAAGATTAACTCCTGCAGCTAAAATTGTAGTGGAGTTATTAAACAAAATTGAGTTTAATAATCATCGAGTCTTTTATGGTACAAATTATGGAGAGCTAAATGCTAGCTCAAAAATTTTAAATTCCATATTATATGAAGATATTTTATCTCCAACAGATTTTCAAAACTCAGTTTATAACACAGCTGTCTCATATGCCTCTATTTTAAACAAAAATTATAGTGAGATTTTAACTACTTCTTCAGGAGATGAGACCTCTCAAAAGCTTCTAAAACTAGGTGCAATTAAGGCTTTAGATAAAGATGAAGTTGTACTTATATGCACAGAAACAATAAATATAAAAAATATAAATCAAATCAACAAGTGTATTGATTATCTGGAATCAGGTGTTGTTCTAAAACTGAAAATTAGCGAAGAAGAAGCCTCTATAAAATATGAAGGCATAAGAAATAAAGGATTTCCAAAATCAATAGATGAGATGCTAACAATTGCAAAGGCTTTTGATAAAGATAAAAAAAATATCATAGAAGTCAAATTATGATTAATTTACCGCACCAAGAGCCAATTAGATTTGTAAAAGAACTTTTGTCAAAAGATGAAAACTTTTTAACTGCTACTTGTATTTTCCCATATATCCCAACACTAGCTATGGTTTGTGAAGCCTCTGCTCAAGCAACAGCAGGATTTGACACAGATTCTAAACAGGCAAAAATAGGCTTTTTAGTATCTTTAAAAGAGATTGAGAAGTTAAAAGAGTTTGATAAAAAAGAGTATTTGGTAAAGATTGAAAAAAGTTTTGCTTTTGGACAAATGCAAGAGTATAAATTTGAGCTAAAAAGTGATACAGATGTTTATGCCAAAGGGTTTATAACTATCTCTATACAAAATTAATAAAGGTAATAAATGAGAAATGATTTTTTTGAAAACAATGATAAATTGAATGCTTTAGAAGCACAATATGAGGCTCAAAAAATTGCATTTTCTCCTATCGTTTTTCAAGTAGCAAGAACAATGAGAGACTTAAATCTTTTAGAGATTTTATCAAAAAATAAAAATGGTTTAACCTATGAAGAGTTGGCCAAAGAGTCTACTCTTTCAAAATATGCTGTTCAAGTTCTCTGTGAAACAGCCCTAAGTGCAAATATAGTCTCTTTAAAAGATGAAAAGGTATTTTTAACAAAAATAGGATTTTTTATAAATAGCGATAAGATGACTATTACAAATATGAACTACAATCATCACGTGAACTATTTGGGACTCTTTTATTTAGATGAAGCTATCAAAAATGAAAAGGCAGAAGGCTTAAAAGTATTTGGAGACTGGGAAACAATCTATCCTGCACTATCAACACTTCCTAATGATGCAAAAAAATCATGGTTTGAGTTTGACCATATGTACTCAGATTCAGGATTTAAAGAAGCAATAAAAATACTAAAAGAGTTAAAGCCTGAAAAAATTTTAGATATAGGTGGAAATACAGGTAAATTTGCAATGCTTTTTGCCCAATCTAATCCAGAGATAGAGATTACAATTATGGATTTACCACAACAAATAAAACTGGCAAAACAAAATATTTATGAAAAAGATATAAAGAGTATATCAACATATGAAGCAAATATTTTATTAGAGGATACAACTATTCCAAAAGGGTTTGATATTATTTGGATGAGTCAGTTTTTAGACTGTTTTAAAGAGGAACAGATTGTAAAAATATTGGAAAAAATCTATGCATCTATGGATAACAATAGTGAAATCTGTATTATGGAGCCTTTTTGGGATAGACAAAACAATGAAACAGCAGCTTTTTGCGTAATTAACACCTCTCCATATTTTACAGCTATGGCAAATGGGTATAGTAAAATGTTTAAGTATACTGATTTTGAGAAGCTACTAAAAAAAGCAAATCTAAAAGTGGTTGAAATTATTGATAATATAGGTTTGTGTCAAACAATTATAAGATGTGAAAAAATTAGTAGATAAAAGGGTTTGTTTTATCTACTATTAAATAGATTAAAAAACTAAAAAATATAATCAAAAATAAAAAAGCAAAAAGTTTTTGAAAAATATTTAGTTTTATATTCTCTTTCTCTTTGCTATATTTAAAACCATTAAAAATAGATTTTAGTGTTTGATTCTCTTTATGTAAAACTCTATCAATAAAAATTCCACAAAGATGTAGAAAAATAAGCAGGTACAAAAAGTTTGCAAAAAATTCATGGATATGTTTATATACTTTGTCTTTGACTAAAAAACTAAAAAATCCTTTTGCTTCTTGAGAACCATAAGCTAATGTTCCTGTAAAGATTATAATAGCAACAACAATTAAAATTGCAAGCATTACATAAGAAGCCATAGGGTTATGTCCTAGAAACTCCTCTTTTGGATTTAAGATATTTTTTGCAAAATCTTTGGCTCTTTTTATTCCCAAAGGAAAGTCTCTAAACTTAGAGTATTTAGGTCCAAAAACTCCCCATGAAAATCTAAAAAGCAGAGCTATAACTAAAAGATAGCCACTTATTGTATGAATAAGAATTGTATCTTTGTCTGCACTTAAAAAAGCAATTATGATAAGAAGAACAAATCCCCAGTGAAAAACCCTTGAAGGTAAACTCCAAATATAGTTTTTATTCATTTATATCCCTTTTAAAGATTAGTTTTACAGTTGTGCCTACTTTTTCTTGACTCTCTAATTCTATCTTTGCTCCATGAAGTTTTGCAATTTTTTCAACAATAGACATTCCAAGTCCAGTTCCCCCTGACTCTTTATTTCTACTTTTGTCTGTTCTATAGAATTTCTCAAAGATTTTTGTTTGATCCTCTTTTGAGATACCTATTCCTTTATCTTCAATGGTAATTACAAAATTGTCATTTTCAATGGAGTTTTTAACAGTTACACTTGATGCCTCATGGCTATAAATAATGGCATTTTTAAGAATATTTTTAATACCAATTTTTAGAAGTTTATTGTGCCCTTCTATTTGAAAAATATCATTAATTTGAATTTTTATTTCAATATTTTTTATTTTTGCAAAGGGCTTTAGCTCTTTAGCTGCTTCAAGGGTAAGTTCATCCACATATATTGTCTCATGTATACTTTTTTCTGATGACTCCTCTTTTGCTAAAAAGAGCAAATCATCAATAGTTTGTTGTATTATTAAAACTTCATCAAGGCAAGATTGAAGAGTTGTTTTATACTCCTCTTTTTCTCTATCTTTTCTAAGTGCTATCTCTATTTCACCTCTTATTATTGTAAGGGGAGTTTTTAATTCATGGGATGCATCAGAACTAAATTGGTTAATCTTGTCAAAAGAGATTTCAAGTCTCTCCAAAAGAGAGTTTATCTCCTTTGCGAGCATATCAATTTCATCTTCTCTTTTTGAATAAAGAAGCCTTTTTGAAAGGGTTGTGGAGTTAATCTCTCTTAAATTTTCAAGTATCTCTTCTATTGGATTAAAGGATTTATAAATAAGAAAATATCCACCTGTTATAGAGAAGATAAGAATAATAGGAATAATAAAGATTAAGATATAAAAGAGATTTTGCATTGTCTCATTTAGTATTTTATAGTTTGTTGCCACTTGGAGAATATAGGGATTATTTAACATAGAGAATTTAATCTCTCCTACTATAAAGTTTTCATACTCTTGAAAATCAATTATCTCTAGTTTTATATTTTTATGGTTTATTGGAATCTCATCTGGAAAAGTTGTGCTTTTTACAATTTTTAGATTTTTATCAATAAGTCTTACATACAAAGGTTTAAATTTATACTCTTTCTCTTCATCAAAATCTATCTCACTTAAGTTATCTTGATGCTCTGAAATATCATCAACAATATCCAAAATAATAACCTTTAGTGAAGTCTCTATTTTATCCAAAGTAGAGATATGAAGAGTTTTATAAATAGACAAGGAGAGTACAACCAAAATAATAGTTTGGATAAGTATATTGTAAATTAGAAGTTTTCTTTTAATACTTAGTTTATTCATCGCTTATTCTAAATCCCATTCCTCTAACAGTTTTTATTAATTTCTTCTCATAGGGTTTGTCTATTTTATTTCTTAATCTATAGATATACACATTTACAACATTGCTTATATTTACTTCATCCATGTTATTAAGCATTGAACCAAGTAGAGTCTCTGATAAAACCTTGTCTTGATTTTTTATTAAATACTCCAAAAGAGCAAACTCTTTTGCTGTTAGAGTAATATTGTCTTCCCCTCTTTTTGCTGTTTTTGAAAGTAAATCAAGTTCTAAATCGGCAAGTTTTAGTTTTGTTTGTTGATTTGGAGTTGCTCTTAGTTGAACTCTAATTCTAGCAAGCAGTTCAGAAAAAGAGAAAGGTTTTGAGAGGTAATCATTTGCCCCTATATCAAGACCTTGTATTGTATCTTCTATACTATCTTTTGCTGTTAGCATTATAATTGGAGTGAAAATTTGTGAGGCTCTTAGTTTTTTGCATACTTCTATCCCACTCATTAGTGGAAGCATTATGTCTAAAAGAATCAAATCATAGTTATTTACACTTGCTAAATAAAGTCCCTCTTCTCCATTTTGTGAAGAGTCTATACTATAAGATTCCTCTTCTAATCCCTTTTTTAGGAAGTTTATAATTTTTTCATCATCTTCAATAATCAATATTTTCATAAAAATATTCTACCTTAATTTTAATAAACTGATTTCATTATTGGCTTTGAATCTAAAATTTATCCCCCAATAACCCAAACCTTTGTTTACATAAATGGCCGTTTGATCTCTATAATGAAGTCCCTTTAAAAAGGGTTGAGAAAGTTTTACAACATAGTGAAAAGGATAAATTTGTCCCCCATGGGTATGTCCACATAAAAAGAGTTTGCAATTACTTTTTAAAGCAAAAGTATAATCTTTTGGCTGATGGGCTAAAAGAATTGCATACTCATAATTTTGTAAAAATTTTAAAACTTTTTGCTCTTCCCTTTTTATACCAAAAAATTTAGAGAATCTGTCACTAAACCCACCAATGGCAATTTTTTTATTTTGATATTCAAAGATTTCCGTTTTATTATCTAGGCAGATTAAGTTTTTTAGACAATTTTTTAAAGGTTCAAATCCATAAAAGAGATCATGGTTTCCACTTATATAGTAGGTTTGTTTTTCTATTTTGTTAAGAATTTCAAGTTTCTCTTTTATAAATTTGACTTTACAATCTATTATATCCCCTGTTATTACAACAAATTGTGCACTACTTTTGTTGCATAAAGATACAAGCTCTTTTATAGAATCAACAGAGCTTTTTTTATTTATATGAAGGTCACTTAGATGAAGGATTGATAAACCCTTCATCTCTTGTTCAATTGTTATCTCTTCAACTTTTGGAAGTGTCACTCAAAAACCTTTTCAAGTTCATCTGCTGTTACATAAGAGATTGATTTAATAACTCCATTTTCAAGTTTGTATATAGTTGTTTTTTCATCCTCTTTTACAAATCTGTCATCCTCTTCATCATAAATTAATAAAATTGAGTGTTTATATTCTCTCATTTTAGGCATAGCAAAAAGTTTTGTAATAATAGAGGGCATACCAGAAATATTAGCTATAAAAACTGCATTATGCAGAGCTAAAAACTCTTTTGGTTTTGAAGCTAAAAAGGTATTAACCTCTTTGCCTGTATCCTTTTCAAAAGAGACAAGAATAAGTTTAACATCACTATTGATACTCTTTTTTTCATCAAATTGGTTTGGTAGAGAAAAAGTACCAATATTTTCCCCAACTTTAAAGCTATTAGCAAAGAGAAGAGTTGAAAACATAAAGATTGATAGTAGAGTCTTTTTCATAACTATTCCTTTAAGTTAAAACTATATTTAATATCAATTTGGTCTCTAACAGTTAGAAAAAACATTGTTGGTGGCTCCAAATTAAAATCTGTAAGGTTAATAGAAAAATTACCAGATAGTTTTATAAGATTTGCAACCTCATTTATAGTTGCATCTGTTGATATAGGTCTTTGGACATGGTTTAGATTTAGAATACCATTAATTTTGTACCCCTCTTCAACTTTACTAACTGAGTTGATTTTAAATGAGATTTTAGGTGAATCTACCACATTTAAAACCTTGTACATATGTTGATCTCTATCTTTGTTATCACTAATTAATGATAAAGCCTCTATCTCAAAATTTCCATTAATAGATTCTAGTGAATCCTCTTTTGTAACTTGTGCAACTATTTTTTCAGTTTTAGGATCTATTGTACTATCTCCAAAAACCTCCGTGTGTGCATTTATTTCACCATCAACTAAAGTTAACTCTTTAGCATTTACAAAAAGTGCCAATAGGCAAACTAAAACTAATTTATACATTTTTTCTCCTTTGATTGAATATTTTTTTGTGTATAAAGTACTTGAATAATAACTGTACAGAAAATGATTGGGACAAAAAGAATTAAATCTTCTAAAGCTACAAATAGTCCTGCTCCAGAAGCTAACCAACCTATAACTATCATATATATTGAGAGTTTACTAAGGGGAATGTTTCTTAATGTTTTTAAGATATTTACATTGTAATATGAGATTACAAAAGGGTAAACAATAGATAATAAAAGTGGCTCTCTTAAGAAATAGAAGAGGTAACTTAGTGCAAAAAGTATTATTATAAATAATTCATTCTCTACCTTTTGTAAATTTATTTTAAAAGCAAGTATTACACCTAGAATATGGAAAGCAACAATCTCTAAAGTAAAACCACCTCTCCAGATTGATACTGTTAAATCTCTTGATAGGGTTTCAAATAGAGCAGAGTCTAAAAATATCCATAAGACCATTACTAAAAATGAGTGAGAAGCCAATGACGATTCTTTTATTTTTTTAGGATTTTTTGGTAAATAGAATGAAGCAAATAGAACAATTAGAGTAAATAAAATTGCAATATATTCTCTTTTTGCTGGTTCATAGTTAAATAGCAAAGTTCCCACACTATATGAAAGGCATAATGCAAATCCTAACTCTACCATTGAAGCTTTTTTTAGCTCATTTATAATAAGTGGCGCTAAAGCCCCTACACTAATTCCTAAAATAAATAATCCAATTGCATTGTAGTTTGGATAAAAGAGAGTCATAAGTAGTTGAATTACTAAAAATACTCTTATTTTAATCTCATCTTTTGTTTTTATTTTATAACTTAAAATAGAACCAATAATACCACCAATTGCAAGTGGAGCAATTAAAACAATATCTGAAGAGAAATACTCCACAATACCAGTTTGAGCAATAAGCAAGTAGTAGCAAAGCTCAAAACCTATAAAAAATATTAGAGCTATTTTTGACATAAAATATCCTTTTTATAAAAAAATAGAAGGTAAATTGAAGCGTAAGTAATATCAAATAGTGAGATTAAAAGAGCTTCAATACCCAAAGTTTTGTTGTAAAAAAGAGCAAAAAATATTGAACTTATTAATACTCTTGTGATTACAGTCAATTTTGTTAAAATCTTTTGGCTTTGTTTATATATAAGTGCAAAAAAGTGAATAATTCCAGTTACACTTACAAAGGCAAAAACAATGTACTCATAACTTCCACTAAATTTGAAACCAAAAATTGGGTACAAAAAACTTGCAAGAAGTATTAAAAACACTCCCCCTAAACCATCAGCTAAAACTCCAAATAAGTTATACTTTTGCAAAGGGGTATATGAGAACTTAAATGAGATAAAACTAAAAATACTAAACATGGTAATAAAACCAAAAACAGTTCTTAAAGCCCAAAGTGTTGTAATATCTCCAGAAAGAACTCCAGCTTGAATAAATCCAGAAATACTTAAAACTGCAAAAATTCCTAAAAGACCACCTATATAAAAGGCATAAAAAGAGAATTTTTTAAGCTCTTTTACATACTTAACAAACATTGCAATTACCATAAAAAATACTCCAATTCCCATTGCTACATGGGCGTGAGCAACTATTAAATCATTTCTATGAAAAAGCCATCTAAACTCTGGAATAAACAGAATATTTCCCTCAATATCAACAAACAAAAATGCCAAAATTGAAACAAGTAGTGCTTTTTTTGCAAAGGTTTCTATATCTGCATCTTTGTACCATCTATATAAAATTGGGATATAAAGAAGAGTTAACCATTGGCAAAACCACTCCATCTCATATGTCAAATGACCAATAAAACTTCTATATAAAACCGATGAGAAATAGAAAAAAGTAGGAATCATCCAAAGTATATTCCATCTAGCTACAAATGGGGTTTTATTTAAAAGTTTGATTATTAGATAATAGATTGGAATCAAAGCTAAACTCATTCCTAAAGTGTTGTCCCCATGTGGTCCTGAGATTGTACTTTCAACTTGTCCAATAGTTGGATTCATAAGTATTAAAAGAGCAATTGGAGCTATTATTGTTATTCTTAGACAAACTTTTATCCATAAAGGAACTTTTTCATAGGCTTTTATATATTTATACAAAGCCAAAATATAAAATACTCCAGAGATTGCAAGTATAAAGTTTAACTCATAAGGGAAATCATAAAAAGCAAGACCTCTTGTATTTCCAAATAGAAGTGAGCTAATCATAAAAACTAAAAATATATACCAAAATATTGTGTATAGACTTAGGTATCTAAGTCCTTGCGCGCTTTTGACACCCTCTTTATTTATCAATAGAAATGGCAAGTATGAAAGCATTAAAGGAACAAAACCATAAAGCATTAAACTTATATGAAGTGATCTTATATTTGCGGGATTTAGGGTTTGTGAATCTATATAAAAACCAAGCAAATTTGTTGAATATAAAATACCAAATACAAATGCTAAAAATAGAAAAATAAGTGATATTTTAAAGTGTTTGTTTACAAAATTTTCAAAACTATTTAAGTTGTCCATCTTTTACCTCATAAATTTTATTTGCCATTGTTGCAAGCTCTTTGTTGTGAGTTGCCACAATAACTGTAGTACCTTTTGCAGATAGGTTTTTAAGTAGTTCAAATACAATTTGAGCATTTTTAGAGTCCAAATTTCCTGTTGGTTCATCTGCAAATATGACTTTTGGATTGTTTATTAAAGCTCTTGCTATCGCTGCTCTTTGTCTTTGTCCTCCTGAAATTTCAGTTGGAAATTTAGATTTTAAATCCTCAATATTTAGAAGTTTGAAAACCTTTAAAATCTCTTCATCTTTACACTCCTCATTTGCAAGTTTTACATTTTCAAAGAGTGTTAGATAATTTATTAAATGGTGAAATTGAAAAATAAAACCAATATTTTTTTGTCTAAATTCATCTAGATTTTTTATATCTTTGTAATTTTGTTTATTAAAAGAAAGCTGCCCTTCTTTTGGTTTTAAAAGGGTTGATAAAATAGAAAGAAGAGTAGTTTTACCGCTACCACTTTCCCCAACAAGGCAAATAAATTCACCCCTTTTTATTTCAAGATTTATATCTCTTAGGGCAATATCTCCATTGTAGTCATGTGATAAATTAATAGCTTTTATCATATTTTATCCCCTTGAATTAAGATAATAGGATCAGTTTTAGAAGCGTTTATTGCAGGGATTATTGAACCTAAAACTGCCATAAGCAAAGAACAAATAAAAAGATAAAAAGCAAGAGTTGAAGATATCTCACCATTTACATAACCATGGAAAAGTTCAGAGTTTTTAATAAAATATAGGGCAATATTTGAGATTATAAGTGAAGAAATAAATGCAAAAACACCTAGGATTGAACTCTCTAAAATGGTTTGAAAAACTATTTTTTTTGTAGAAATCCCTAAAGCTCTTTTTATTCCAAATTCACTTTTTCTTTGATTTATAGTTATTGTCATGATGCTTACAATTCCAAGAAGTCCTAAAAAAAACGAGATAAAACCAATTAGATTTGATGAGGTCTTAATTATTTTAAACTGATTATAGTTATCCACAAAGTTTTGAGTTGATTTTGCTTCTATATCAGGATTTAAAGACTCTATCTCTTTTGTTAGATTATTTATATTTCCCCCAAAATTGGTATTTACCATAAGCATTGAGGCACTTTTATTAAAAATACTACTTGCATCTTTTATATTTAAAACAACTCCACCATTTTCAAAACCAATATCACTTTTGAAAACACCTGAGATTGTAAATGTTTTATCTGCTATTTGAATTGTATTTTTGTTTTTAAGTGAGTTATAAATAGAGTTTCCAACTAATACCTCTTTTATTTCTGGATAAGAACCTTTTTCTAAGTGGTAATTTAAAAATCTATTTTTTGTAACCCCATAAACTGCAACAATAGGTAAAGATTCAACGGGACTTGCTCCAACAATAATAGCTGAAGCTTTAGTTACGCCTTTTAATTTATCTATTTTTTCAAGTAGTTTTATATCTACATTTGAAAAAAATGTATCAGAGATTTTTGCTTGAGTTATAATTATATCCCCATCACTTTTAAGCAAATTTGAATACATAGAGATAATTCCATTTGATATTGAGCTTATTAGAAATATAGAACTTATAGAGAAAATTAAGCTAATAAGTATTAATATGGTTTTTAATCTGTTTGCCTTTAAAGCCTTTAATGCGTAAATTAACAATACAATCCTTTCATTTAATTTTCATAAATTTACACTTTTTCTATGAATAGATTATGAATTGAATATGAAAAAAAATTCATAATTGTCACAATTGTAGGATTTTAAGCATTCTTAAGGTATAATCGCGCAAATTATTAGAAGAGATAGATTCTTTTCTTAACATTAAAATAGAGAGATTAAATGAAAGATATTAGAAATATTGCGGTAATAGCGCACGTTGACCATGGTAAAACAACATTAGTTGATGAGCTATTAAAGCAATCAGGGACTTTTGCAGCGCATACTCATGTTGATGAAAGAGTTATGGATAGTAATGATATCGAAAAAGAGAGAGGTATTACTATTCTTTCTAAAAATACAGCTATTGATTATGAAGGTGTAAGAATTAACATCATTGACACTCCAGGACACGCCGATTTTGGTGGAGAAGTTGAGAGGGTTTTAAAAATGGTTGACTCAGTTTTACTTCTTGTGGATGCACAAGAGGGAGTTATGCCTCAAACAAAATTCGTTGTTAAAAAAGCACTATCATTAGGTCACAGACCAATCGTTGTTGTTAATAAAATCGATAAACCTGCAGCTGAACCAGATAGAGTTGTTGATGAAGTGTTTGACCTGTTCGCACAAATGGATGCAACTGATGAACAGCTTGAGTTCCCTGTAATATATGCAGCAGCAAGAGATGGTTATTCAATCTATAATCTTGAAGATGAAAAGAAAGATTTACAACCATTATTCCAAACAATCTTAAAAGAGGTTCCAAAACCAAACGGAAGTGATGAGGCGGGATTACAGCTACAAGTATTTACACTTGATTACGATAACTTCATTGGAAAAATTGGTATTGCAAGAATCTTTAATGGGAAAATCTCTCAAGGTGAAACAGTACTTTTATGTAAAGCAAATGGTGAAAGAGTAAAAGGAAGAGTAACTAAACTTATTGGATTTAAAGGTCTTGATAGAATTGAAGTAAAAGAGGCAGGTGCAGGTGATATTGTTGCAGTTGCAGGATTTGAAACTATTGATGTTGGAGATTCACTCTGTGATCCAGCAAACCCAATGCCGTTGGATCCAATGCATATTGAAGAACCAACACTGTCTGTAACATTTGCAGTTAATGATTCTCCATTAGCTGGAACTGAAGGAAAGTTTGTTACCTCAAACAAAGTTGATGAGAGATTAAAAGCTGAAATGAACACTAATATTGCGATGAACTACTCGCAAGTTGGTGAGGGAAAATTTAAAGTTAACGGAAGAGGTGAGCTTCAAATTACTATTTTGGCAGAAAATATGAGAAGAGAAGGTTTTGAGTTCTCTATTGGAAGACCAGAAGTTATTACAAAAGTTGAAAATGGTGTAACAATGGAGCCATTTGAACATCTTGTAATAGATACTCCAACTGAGTATTCAGGAACTATTATAGAAAAGCTTGGAAAGAAAAAAGCCAATATGACCAATATGGTACCTATGGGAGCAGGCTTTACAAGGTTAGAGTTTGAGATTCCGGCAAGGGGACTTATTGGTATAAGAACAGAGTTCTTAACGGATACTAAGGGAGAGGGTATTATGAACCACTCCTTTTTAGAGTTTAGACCGTACTCGGGTACAGTTGAAAGTAGAAAAAATGGTGCATTAGTATCCATGGAATCGGGAGAGGCGTTAGGTTACTCAATCTTTAACCTACAAGAGAGAGGAATCATGTATATCAAGCCTCAAGATAAGGTCTACGTAGGTATGGTAATTGGAGAACACGCGAAGTCAAATGACTTAGATGTTAACCCAATTAAAGGAAAGCAGCTAACGAACGTTAGGGCTTCGGGAAGTGATGATGCAATTAAGTTGATTCCACCAAGAGTGATGTCTTTAGAGAATGCTTTAGAGTGGATCGAAGAGGATGAACTGGTCGAAGTTACACCTAAGAGTGTAAGAATTAGAAAGAGAGAGCTTGACCCTACAGCTAGGAAAAGAACTGCTAAGAAGGCAAAATTTGCTGACTAGCAGTCAACCTAGTAAACAAGCGTTAAAGGGGAAGAGCTTTTGCTCTTCCCCTTTTTTTATTTCAAAAAAAAGGAAAAATTTGAGGTCCGACGACATTTTTGTGAGGATAAACAAAAAAATGTAGGAGATTTTTTCTCCTACAACAAGGAGAAAAAAATGGAAATTAAAGAGATAAACACAACAAAAAAAGATTATTTAATAGTAATTGGAATATATTTTATTACTGTTGTTACAAGTTATATAATCATTACTAATTAAAATATCTTTTAGCAATTATGTATAAGATATGTTATAATAAATAAAAAGTATTTATTATGAAAAAGATTTTTAGTATTTTCTTTTCATTATTATTGTTTTTTATCTTTATTAAAGCAGAAAATATTAGTGCAAAAAAAAGAGTTTTTTATATCAATTCTTATCACTCTGGTCTTTATTGGAGTGATGGGATTGAAAAAAGTATAAAGAAAGTACTTTTCAAATCTAACTTACCCCTTGAATTTAAAAGAGTTGAAATGGACTCAAAAAGAAATAATGATGAGCCTTACAAAATAAAAATAGCCAAAAAAATCAAGAATCAAATTGAAAACTTTAAACCTGATGTGATTATAACTTCCGATGACAATGCTTTTAAATATATAATTTTGCCTTACTTTAAAAATAGTACTATTCCTGTTATTTTTTGTGGGATAAATGGTTCTAGTAAAAAGTATGGATTACCAATATCTAATATTACAGGTATGGAAGAGGTGCAATTAGTTCCTCAAACTGTTGAAATCTTAAGCAAATATGCAAAAGGTAATAGAGTAGGTTTTTTAAAAGATGATTCCTTGACCACAAGAATTGAGTTAGACTATTTTCAAAAACAGTTAAATAAAAAAATGGATGCAAGATTAGTCTCTTCTGTTGAAGAGTGGAAAAAAGGATTTATTGAATTACAAAATAATGTGGATATTCTTATCATTGGATATGGGGGGTCTATAAAAGATTGGGAGAAAAATAGAAAAGAGATAAAAAACTTTACACTTCAAAATACTATTATTCCAACGGGAACAGGTGATGGAAATTTAATTGAATATGCTCTTTTGTCTCTACCTCTTAAACCAGAAGAGCAAGGTGAGTGGACAGCAAATACAGTTCTTAGAGTTCTAAAAGGTGAAACTATAAAAAACATTCCTATTGTTGTAAATAAAAAATCAAATATTTTTATAAATACAACTTTAGCAAAAAAGTTTAATATAGTTTTCCCTTTTGAACTCATTGATAATGCGGTATTAATAAAATGATAAAAAACAGATCTTTAAAAACAGAACTTTTAATCTCAAGTCTTCTAGTTATAAGTCTTGGTATTAGTTCTATTTTTTATTTTACATATCATTATTTAAAAAAAGAGATCAATATATCACAAGAGAAAATATATAACGAAAAGATTGATAATATAATCTATCTTATAAATCAAAAATATGAAACACTTTTAAAAACGCAAATGGAAAAATCCTATGAAGAGTCGTTTAAGAAAGGGACTTTAGATATTGTAAAAAAAGTTTTTGATAAAAACAAAAAAGAGATTTTCCCTTTTATTATAGATGAAAATGGTTTTGTAATATTGCATAGAAAATATAATAAACAAAATGCTCATTTATATAAAAATAAAGAAGAGTATAAAAATATATTAAAAATTAGAAATGGTAATTTTGATATTTTAAATAAAAGCAATGACAGATGGATTATTTTTAAATATTATGAACCTTGGAATTGGATTATAGGTTATAGGGTTAGTAAAGATGTTAAATATGAACAATTATATATATTTAGAGAAATATTTTTAACTATATCCTTAATAATTATTCTTGTGATTTCAGCAATTATTATATTGATAGTTAGAAATGTGTTAAAACCCATTGATATGTTAAGTACAGTCACAAAAACAATTGCATCTGGAAATCTAAATGCAGAGATTACAGTTTCAGGAGTAAAAGAGTTAAGAATTCTATCATTAAATTTTGCAAAAATGAGAGATAAAATTGTTCAAGATATTGAGCAGTTAAAAGATCAAGAAGAAAAAATATTAACATTTAATAATAAACTTCAAGAAAAAGTGAAATTAAGAACAAAAGAGTTAGAAGAAGAAAAAAAAGTTTTTGAAACACTATTTAATGATAGCTCTGATGGTATAAGTTTATTAAAAGATGGTAAGTTTATTGATTGTAATCTTGCTCTTTTAAAATTGTTAGAGATAAAACAAAAAGATGAATTTTTAAATTTAAATCCAAATATGATATCTCCAGAGATTCAACCAAATGGTATATCTTCAGATATTTTGGTAAAAGAGAATATAAACAAATGTTTAGAAAAAGGTAGTATACGATTTGAATGGCTTCATAGAAAAATAACAGGCACAGAGTTTTGGTGTGAAATTGTACTTACTAAAATAGTTATAAATGGTGAAATTGTAGTTCATGGAGTTTGGAGAGATATTCAAGATAAAAAGATCTTAGAGATAGAATTAGAAAATAAAAATCTTGATTTACAAGAATCAAATGATGAACTAGAAGCTTCTATGGAAAATCTAATAATAACTCAAAATAAACTTATTGAGTCCGAAAAATTAGCTGGACTTGGTAGTTTGGTTTCGGGTGTTGCAAATGAAATTAGTGCACCAATTGGTCTTGGAGTTACAGGGGCGTCACATTTAGAGTATATTTTAGAAGAGATAATTTCAAAATATGAAAGTGGTGCAATCTTAACTGAAGAATGGAAAAGTTATTTAGAAAATTCAAATAACTTAATTAAAGTTATTGTAACAAGTTTGCAAAAAACAGAAGAGATTATAAAAAACTTTAAACAAGTGGCAGTGGATCAAACTAGTGAAATAAAAAGAGTTTTTAACGTTAAAGAGTATATGAGAGGTATTTTAATAAGCATGGATAGCTTATTGAGCAATCGAAATATTGAGTTTAAAATAGAGTGTGATGAGATGCTTCAAATCGACTCTTTCCCAGGTCTTTTTGCACAAATTATTCATCATTTGATTTCAAATTCTTTAGAACATGCATATAAAGATAACGAAAAAGGAGTTATCTCTTTAAATGCTAAGATTAAAAATAAAGAGTTTATTTTTGAATATCGCGATTATGGGAAAGGGATATCAAAAGAAAACTTATCGAAAATATATGAGCCTTTTTTTACAACAAATAGAAAAAATGGTTCAATTGGATTAGGGTTAAATATTGTTTATAATCTAGTAACAATTAATTTAGGTGGTAAAATTGATTGTATTAGTGAAGAAAATAAAGGTGCTTCTTTTACCATAAAAATTCCACTTTAGTATTTGTCCCATAAAATTTATATTTAAATAATTTAAAAAAATAAAATAAAATACACTATCTATTTAGAGATTCACAAAGGTGTATAAAAAATCCCATATAAACAAAAAATAAATAAAGAGATTATTATAAATATACACAGCTTTTGGTAGAATCTAAAAAGTTTTATTTTTTCAGCAGAGTCAAATATTGGGAATATGGAAACATTTGGAAAAAAAATGATTTAATTAAAATAGTATACTTTTTATGCAACTTTATGATGAAAATAAAAAATAATTTATAACCTTTTTATATTAATAGTATTAAAATTTAATATAGACCTAGGAGGTGTAAATTGTTAGATACAAAAAATGTAGCTACGGAAATATTTTGGGAGATATTTTCAAACCAAGATAGGCAAAAAGTAAAAGAGTTTAAAAAATATATGGATAAGTTTGCAATCAACTTTAATCTATATAAAGATGGGAATTTTATTGAAAGATCCTTACCTTTTGATGTGATCCCAAGAATAATGACAACTAAAGAATTTGATAAGATTGAAAGGGGTCTTAGTCAAAGAATAATAGCATTAAATCTGTTTTTAGAAGATCTATACACAAAAAAAAGAATAATAAAAGAAAAAATTATTCCAGAAGAGTTTATTTATAAAGCAAAAGGCTTTTTAAAAGAACTTGATGGATTTTCACCTCCTAAAAAATTAAGAACCCATATAAATGGTATAGATTTAGTAAAAGATACAGTAACAAATGAATGGGTTATTTTAGAGGATAATTTAAGGGTACCAAGTGGAGCTAGTTATCCCTTATCTATAAGAAATACCTTTAGAAAAATTTACCCCGATTTTTTTGAAAAGATGGATATAAAACCCATAAAAGACTATGCAGATATTTTAAAAGAATCTATGGATTATGTAAACAATGAGGGGATAAATGTAGTTTTAACTCCAGGAAGATTTAATTCAGCATATTATGAACATGCCTATTTAGCAGAGATAACAGGTTCAAAACTTGTAAGAAATAATGAACTTTTGGTTGAAAATAAAGTTTTATATTTTAAAAATTATAATGGGAAAAAGATTAGAGTAGGGGCAGTTTATAGAAGACTTGATGATGAATTTTTAGATCCAAAGTTTTTCAATAAAGAGAGTTTAATAGGCGTGCCAGATATTATGGAGGTTTATTTAGCAGGTAATGTGGCAATTTTAAATGCACCAGGAAATGGTGTTGCAGATGATAAAGGTATCTATTATTTTGTTCCTAAGATGATTAAATATTATCTAAATGAGGAGCCTATATTATACAATGCTCCAACCTATTTACCATATTTTGAAAAAGATAAAAAATATATCTATGATAATATTGAAAAACTTGTAATAAAAGATGTTGCAGAAGCAGGTGGATATGGAGTGATGTTTGGACACTCTATGTCAAAAATCCAATTACAAGATTTAAAAACAATTATTGAAGCAAATCCAAGGAGATTTATAGCCCAAGAGTTGGTTGAATTTTATGATGAGAATTGTTTTATAAATGATGAGATAGTTCCTAGAAAAGCAGATTTTAGGGCCTATGTAATAATGGCAGAAAAACCAAAAGTTTGGAACTGCGGTTTAACAAGATATGCCGTTGAAGCAGGTAACTATTTAGTTAACTCCTCTCAAGGTGGTGGTTTTAAAGATACATGGGTTGTAGGAGAATAAAATGGATCAATTATTAACTGCAAATATGGCAAGTAATTTATATTGGCTTGGAAGATATTTGGAACGACTTGAAGCAATGCTCATTGAGATTGTTGAAACCTTTGATGAGATAATTGATGTTGATAAAAATGCAGGTAAAAAACTTTTTAAACGCCTTGAAATAGAGATAAAATATAAAAATGCAAATGATTTTTTATATGAGGCTTGTTTTGGTGAACATGAATCAAATATCTATGCAATCATAAACTATATAAGAGAAAATGCAATAATTACAAGGGCTTACATTGATGCAAATGCATTTGGTTCTATTATTGAGCTTTCAGAACTTTTAAAGCAGGCTCAAAATGATCATTTTAATATTGATTGTTCTTTCGTGGAAAAAATCTCATCAAGAATAAGTGAGATATGGGGAGAACTTTCAAGAAAACAAGAGAGAAATACAAGTGATTATTTTATTAGACTTGGAAAACTTGTTGAAAAAGTTGATATACATCTACGACTAAAAAGAGACAAAGGATTTTCGCTGCTTATTATGAATGAGATTGATACTATAGTATTGCGATTAAATCCAAATGCTGTTTTTGTTCCCCATAGGGAGAGAGAATCTTATGATACAATTTTAAATTCTATTAATGCAAAGATAAATAAAATAATTGTTGAGGATCAATGAAAACAACAGAAATTTTTACATCACAACTTCCTGTTGGTGAAAAACTTACAATAAAAAGAACTAGATTTGAGCCCAAAAAAACTAAAAAAGGTAAAAAACTAAAAAGAATCAGTATAGTAAGTGGAATCCATGGGGATGAATTGGAAGGACAATTGGTAATATATCTATTGGCCCAATGGTTAAATAAAAATATAGATACTTTAAATGCAATTGTGGATATCTATCCTGCTGCAAATCCTTTAGGAATTGATACTATTACAAGAAGTTTCCCTAACTACAATGTGGATCTAAACAGAGCTTTCCCTGGAAGTGTAAATGATTTTCTCCCTGGACAAGTTGTTCACGCTTTAACTGAGGATATAAAAGGTAGTGATATTGCAATTGATATCCACTCAAGTAATATTTTTTTAAGGGAGATACCTCAAATTAGAATAAATAAAGAGTTCTCTAAAAATACACTTCATTTAGCAAAAGAGTTAAATTGTGATTTTATTTGGATTCATGATGCGGTAACTGTTTTAGAAGCAACATTTTCCCATACTTTAAACTCTTTAGGAACAAATACTTTAGTTGTTGAGATGGGAGTTGGTATGAGGCTTACAAAGGAGTATGGAGAGCAACTTCTAATAGGAATTTTAAATCTTCTAAAAAAACAAAAAATGATTAATACAAAACAGGAATTTGAAGTAAGGGAACCTTTTAGCTCTGAAATAGGGGATGTATATTATATAAATGCTCCAACAAGTGGACTTTTTGTCCCTTCCCTTGATCACTGTGAAATTATAAAAAAAGGGGATAAGATTGGTGAGATTGTATCCCCTTTAACAGGGGAGATTTTAAGTGAACTTTTTGCACCAAATTGTGGAATTTTATTTACCCTAAGGGAGTATCCAGTAGTTTATGAAGGCTCACTACTTGCAAGAATCTTTGGAGAAAAAAGTGAAGAGAATTGAGATTTTAAAAATTGAATCTTTAAGTAGAGAACCCCTTATTATTGAAGGTTTTTTATTTAAAGGAAAGAGTAAAAAAGCTCCTAAGATTGCCATTGTTGGAGCAATGGAAGGGGAGGGAATTCTCCCTTTATATTGTGCTTCAAAACTTGTAGATTTTTTTAAAAACAAAATTGATGCAAAAAGGATAAAAGGTGATGTTTTAATTATCCCTTCAGTTAATCATTATGCCTTTAATTCAGGGAAAAGATTTTGGCCTTTGGATAATACTGATATTAATATGATGTTCCCTGGATATGGTTTGGGTGAAACAACCCAACGGATTGCAAAAAAAGTTTTTGATGTTTTAAATGGATACACTTTTGGTGTGATTTTAGAGAAAAGACAAGACCCTGTAAATTGTATTCCTTACATTAAACTTTTAGAGAGTGAATTTGAAGATTTAGAGGGTGCGAAAAAGTTTGGTTTTAAATTTATTCATCATAAAAATATGAAATCAATAGATAGTGTGACTTTACAATATAATTGGCAACTTTGGGGAACAAAGGCTTATTCTATCGTTTGTCCCACTTTAAGTCATATTGATAATAAAATCTCAAGCCAGATAAATCAAGCTATTTTAAGATTTATGAATAAAAATGAAATCATCGATTTTTCAATTTTTAATGCCTATGATTCAACGGTTATTAAAACAGAAGAGATAAGGGTAATTAAAAGTTTAAAAAGTGGTATTTTTATACCAAAAGAGTTCCCTGGAAGTTATGTTGTAAAAGAGCAAATAATGGGAGAGATAATTGATTCATTAGAGGGAAATGTGATTTATGAGTTCAAATCACCTTGTGATGGGATGATTACTTGTAACTACAACAGTTCTCTTATATATGAAAATGCTGTTGCTTTTAGGGTAGCTAAAGTTGGATAATTAAACTTCCAACTTTAGCACATTTACCCGTACACTTAGTTTACTCTCTCCACTACTTTTTACTACACCTTTTAAAGGAGAGATATCCATATAATCCCTTCCAAATCCTAAAATAACATACTCTTCATTTGGTAGTTTATTATTAGTTGGATCAAAATCAACCCAACCAAAATCTGGAATATAGATAGAAAACCACGCATGGGAAGCATCTGAACCAAAGAGTTTTTTCTCACCCTCTTTGGGGTATGTTTGAATATATCCACTCATATATCTAGTTGGAATACCTATACTTCTAAGTGCTGCAATTGCAAACTGTGCAAAATCTTGGCAAACCCCTTTTTTTTCTCTAAAAATATCTTCAATAGGAGTTGTAATATCTGTAAATCCTGAGACAAATTTAAAATCTGTGAAGATTCTTTGCATAAACTCATTTGTAGCTTCAAAAAGAGTTCTATTTGGACTAAAAGATTGTAAAACATACTCTTTTATCTCCTTTGATGGCACAGCAATTGAGTCAGTTTCAAAAAGGTATTGAAAAGCCAAAGCATCTGTACTTTTATGAGCTTCTAATCTCTCTCTCATTTGTTCATAGGTAATGGTTGTCTGTTTTGCTTTTTCATTGTACTCAAAGATTCTATCTTCAATTAGTTCAACTTTTGATTTTGAGATTACACTTAGACTCTTATGGGCTTCTCTTATTAACATAAAGGTATTTTGATTTCCAAAATAATCTTCAAAAAGAGTTGTTTCAAAGGGTTTTGGTGTAATTTCAAGGGTGTGTTCTAAAAGTTTTTGTCTATGACAACTTTTAGGAGTAAGCCTAGCTATATTGTGACTAAAGGTTACAAGGGCAGGATAGTGGAATTTTGTTTCGTGAAATACTTCATATACCATTTTTTACTCGTTATAGTGTGCAAAATATGTTTTTGTAATCTCTTCAGAGGTTTGGGCTAATAGCTCAGAAATCTCTGAAAGAAAACCATCAAGGGTTAAATAGACAAAATCTTTCTCTTTTGTTCTTAATAATCTTTTAGCATTTGTAAGTTTAAGCATAGTATAGACTTTAAATACAGGCTCTTCAAAATTATTTAAGTGGGAAGAGTGAGAACTATTTGGTAACTCTTTTAGACTTCTTAAAAGTTCTTCAATTATAAATATCAAGGATTTTTGATATTTGGTGTTAAAGAGTAAAAATTCAACTACATTCTCTAACTCTAAGGTTGATTTGTAGTGTGCTCTATAGGCATTATAACTCTCATAGGTATTTAACATTGAATCAAGAATATCATACTCAAGAAGTTTGTCAAGTTTTGTTGTTAATAAAGATCTCATTTTAGAGATAAGAAGTAGTGAAATCTCCAGTTTACAGCCAATATCATAAAGAATTAACCCTTGATCATTTGAGATACTCTCATCAATAAGCTCTTTATATGCCATAAGATAGATAAGAAGTCTATCAAGTTCCCCTATATGTTCTCTGTTTGAGATAATCTTTCTTTTATTATATGAGTACCATCTCTTTTTCATTCTATCATAAACTCTCCAAGCATCAATAGTTAGAAGATTTTTGATATTTGCATTTATATTGCTTAACATTGAAAGGGTAAAACTAAGAGTTCCTACTCTTGTAACATCTTGTATTACAGAGGTTATTTCAACAATAGGTTTAACCTCTTTTTCTTCTTCTAAAAAGCCAGGATAGGTCATTGTAAGATGGGTTAAACATCTATTTAAAATCTCCGCACTGCTTTTTGAAATATTTCTATCTTCATATCTGTTTAGATTTAAAACTGCTTTTAGATTAAATCTTAACATCCTTGTTGTAATAACAGCTCTGCTTAGATATCTTCCAAGCCAAAAGAGGTTTTCTGCTCTTTTTGTAGAGATATTTCCCAATCTGGTATCTAAGAAATCTCTATGGCTAGAAATAGCACTAAACTTCTCACTATTATCCTCTCCTAATATCCATAAATCTTTACTTGTTCCTCCCCTTTGATTTGAAACAACAAGGGAATCTTTCTCTTTTGATACTCTCACCAAACCACTTGGCATAACTTCATATTTATCCTCATTAAGGAATGAAAATGATCTAATTACAGCATTTCTTGGTTCAATATTGTTACCAACATAAGAGGGAACAGTTGAAAAATCAATAATCTCTTGTCCAACATAATATGAAGGTGTAGATAAGATTTTGTCTATTAAGATATTTTTCTCTTCAAAGCTTAGTTTGTTTCCAAAATGAACCTCTATTCTATCGGTTTTGTCAATTTTTTTAATAATAAGATTATCAATGTTTTCAATAACAAATTCAAGTTCATGTTTTTGTCCACACCACCAAGTTGCAATTTGAGGAAGTATTAAATCCTCATTTAGGAAAAATTTTGCAATGTTTTTCATAAAAGGGTTAAGTCCAACATTCTCTAAAATACCAATTCCTATTGGATTTATCATTGATAAATGGTCATTTCTTAAAACATTTATTAATCCTGCAACCCCAAGATGAGAGCTGTTTTCTAACTCTAACGGGTCACAATATTTAGAGTCAACTCTTCTTAAAACAGTGTCAACTTTTTTTAAGCCACTGAGCGTTTTTAGCCAAAGTTGATTATTTTTTGTTAATAGATCTTCCCCTTGAACTAAAGTAAGATTAAAAAAAGAGCTTAGGTATGAGTGCTCAAAATAGGTCTCATTGTGAGGACCTGGGGTTAAAAGTACTATTAATGGATCTTCACTTCTATTTTTTGCAGTACTTAAAAGCATATTTTTATACCCTTCTAAAAAGCCTGCAATCTTTTTAAACTTGATATTTGAGTATAAATCAGAGAGGGAAGAGTTCATTGTAAGACGATTCTCAATTGCATACCCAAGTCCAGATGGAGACTGGGTTCTATCATTTATAACCCAAAATTTTCCATCTGGACCTCTGCTTATGTCAGCTGCATAAAATCGCATTGTGTAGTAATCTTTGTTTTTAAAGTTAAAGAGTTCAGGTAAAAAACTTTTATGGGCAAAGATAATCTCTGCTGGAATAATCCCCTCTTTTATCAATCTTTGTTCTGTGTATAAATCTCTGAAAATCAGGTTTAAAAGTTTTGCTCTTTGCTGTAAACCTTTCGTAACCTCTTCCCACTCTTTTTCATTTAAAACAAAAGGAATTGGATCAAGATTCCATCTTCTATTTGTCCCTTCAGGGTCATTATAGACATTATAAGTAACTCCGTTATCCTCTAATCTCCAATCAATCTCCGTTTGCTTTTGTTCAAGCTTTTCCATCCCAGATTTTTCTAGGGATTCTTTTATCTCATTCCAATGCTCTTTTACATTGCAACTTTTGTCAAACATCTCATCAAATGATGAGTCAAGTTTACAACTTTCAAATATATCCATCTAATTTCTTGTCCATCTTTGTCTTAAGTCTAAAGTGTGTGGGAACTCTTTATTTTTTGACATTTTATGAAAATATAGCTTTTCTAAACCTTTTTTCTCCACAACTGCCCTTTTTGCACCATTTGCAAAGATTGCATTTTTGCTAGAATTTATTATTGGATCATAATTTACAACTTCCCCTTGGCTATGGTTAAAATCCCAATATCTGTTTATTCTTCTTGATTCTGCTTCATAAGAGTTTACTGGAAAAGTATCATAACTTCTTCCTCCTGGATGGGAAACAAAGTAGTTGAATCCTCCTATTGAACGCTCATTCCAATTATCAATAATATCAAAAGTTAGAGGAGTGTCAACACCAATTGTTGGATGAAGTGCTGACCAAGGTTGCCAAGCTTTATATCTAACCCCATTTACATATTCCCCTTCAATATTTGTTTTACTAAGTGGTATTTGAATCCCATTACAAGCAAGGGTATATCTCTCTTCATTAAAGTTATCAATTTTTATTTGAAGCCTCTCCACAGAAGAGTCCACATATCTTGAAGTTCCTTGGGAAGTTGCTTCCTCCCCTAAAACATTCCAAGGCTCTATGGCTGCTCTTATCTCCACATGCATATTTTCAATTGTTGTCATTCCATAAAGTGGAAATCTAAACTCAAAGAAAGGGTCAAACCAATCCAGTTTGAAACCATAACCATTTTCATTTAGATACTCAACAACCTCTTTTATATCCTCTTTTACATAGTGTTCAAGCAAAAATTTATCGTGAAGTCGTGTTCCCCAACGTACAAGTTTATGTTTATATGGATTTTTCCAAAAACAAGCAACTAAGGCACGCACAAGAAGCATTTGAAGTAGTGCCATTTGTGAGTGTGGTGGCATATCAAAAGCTCGCAGTTCTAAAATACCAAGTCTTCCAGAACTTGAATCAGGTGAGTAGAGTTTATCTATACAAAACTCACTTCTATGGGTATTGCCTGTAATATCTGTTAACATATGTCTAAAGAGTCTATCTGTTAACCAAAATGGAATATTACCATCTTCTGGAATTTGAGAAAAAGCAATCTCCAACTCATATAGGTTCTCTAATCTTCCCTCATCTACTCTTGGAGCTTGTGAAGTTGGTCCTATAAAAGCTCCACTAAAAAGATATGAAAGTCCTGGATGGTGTTGCCAAAAGGTTATAAGACTTCTTAATAGATTTGGATCTCTAAGAAGTGGAGAATCACTTGGAGTTGCTGCACCAATTGTTACATGATTTCCTCCTCCTGTTCCTGTGTGTCTTCCATCAACCATAAACTTTTCAGTTCCAAGTCTACAAATCCTTGCATCTTCATATAGTTTTAAAAGGTTATCACTTAACTCTTTCCAAGATGAAGCTGGTTGAATATTTACCTCTATTACTCCTGGATCTGGAGTTACTTTTATTCTATCTGTTCTGCTATCTTGTGGAGGTTCATACCCTTCAATTATTACAGCCAAATTTAATATCTGCGCTGTTTGTTCAATAGAGGCTATTAAATCAAGAAAAGCCTCTGTATTATCTATTGGAGGTAAAAAGATACAAAGTTTCTCATCTCTTATCTCTGCACTAATAGCTGTTCTAACAAATACACTATAAGAGTTTTGTTCTGTGGTTTTGGCATTAATATTTTTAGCTCTTTTCTCAACTTCTGTAATATAATCTCCCAAAGCAGGATATGAAGCAAAAAGATCTGGTTCAAAGCTTTTTTCAAGTTCAATTTGTGGTTTTACAATTAATGATTCTAAAGGGAGTCTAAGTCCCAATGGAGAGTTCCCTGCACCAAGGAACATATATCCTCTTCTAAACTCCCATTGTGAAGTAATCCATTTTGTTCTCCCAAAATTAAGTGGTAGAACATATCCAACCTCACTATTTAAACCTTGTTGAAGTTTTTGTGCTATGGTTCTTCTCTCTAAAGAATCTTTTAAATTAGCTTTCATTGGGTCAATATCAAGGGGAAGTTCAAACTCTTTCATAATGTAATAAACTGGATCTTCAAAAGCTGGAACTATATTCTTATCACTTACTCCTAAGACTAGAGCTAAAGTTGAAAGAAACTCTTTCGCATCTTTGGTTTTATAAGGGTAAGTCTTATTCATATTTGCTAAAAGTTCTGGGTTTCTCCAAACTGGTTTTCCATCTTTTCGCCAATAAATAGTTGTTTGCCATCTAGGAAGAGGTTCCCCTGGATACCATTTACCTTGTGCATGATGAAGAAGTCCACCATTGGTAGTTGAATCTAAAATTTTTCTTGAAAGATTATTTGCAAGCTCTCTTTTATGTGCTCCATCGGCTTCATTATTCCATTGTGCTGATTCCATATCATCAATAGAGACAAAAGTTGGCTCTCCTCCCATAGTAAGTCTAACATCATGGGTGGTTAAATCTTCATCAACTTTGAAACCTAAATTATATATATCTTCCCACTGCTTTTGTTTATAGGGTTTGGTAACCCTTGGAGATTCAAAAATTCTTGTAACTTTGTTTTCATAATTAAATTTTGTCTCACAAACATCTGTAAGCCCTTCAATTGCATGGGCACTAGTGTAGTTTGGAGTACAAGCAAGAGGGATATGTCCTTCCCCTGCAAAAAGTCCACTTGTACTATCAAGTCCAATCCAACCAGCTCCTGGAACATAAACTTCAGTCCAAGCGTGAAGGTCTGTAAAATCCTTTTCAGGACCACTTGGTCCATCTAATGATTTAACATCTGCTGTTAGTTGAACTAAATATCCAGAGACAAACCTACTTGCAAGTCCAAGATGTCTTAATACTTGAACAAAAAGCCAAGCAAAGTCTCTACAGCTTCCAAGTTTTTTATCTAAAGTCTCTTTTGGAGTTTGAACTCCAGGTTCCATTCTAACAGTATAGTTTAGAGTATTATGTATTTTTTGGTTCACTTCAACCAAAAAATCAATTATTGATTTTTTACTTTTATTTATACTATCTACAAACTCTTCTAGCTCTTTACTTGTTTCTTCAATTTCTAAATATGGAGCAAGCTCTTTTTTCAAATCTTTTTTATAGGTAAATGGAAACTCTTTTGAGCCATCTTCCACAAAAAAATCAAAGGGATTCATGGTAATCATATCTGCAATTATCTCTACATCAACACTAAAGATATCAGTTTTCTCTAGGAACACAAGTCTTGCAAGGTAGTTTCCAAAGGGATCTTGTTGCCAATTTATAAAGTGATTTTCAGGTTTTATTTTTAATGAATAAGCTTCAATTGGTGTTCTACTATGGGGTGCTGGTCTTAATCTTATAATATGTGGTGACATTGAAACTTTTTTACTATATTTATACTCAGTTTTATGGGAAATTACAACTTTAAGAGCCATTTTAAATCCTAGTATTTAATTATATAAGATTATACAAAAATAATAAGACTATTGGGTAAAAAGATATTTTTATTTGGGAAAATGGTAAAAAAATAAAAAATGTATTTTATAATAAGCACACAAACAATATAAGTGCTAGATTAGATAAAGAGCTTATTTATAGGATTTATAGAATAAAAAAATATAAATTCAATATGAAAATTAGCAATTAGTATTGACAAGTGCTAAAAAAATTGTTATAATTTCATTAACTTGATAGGATAAATATCAAGAATTGATTTTAAGGAGGAAAAAATGTTAATAACAAAATTTGACCCTTTTAGACAATTTAGAGATTTAGAAAAAAGTTTTTATAACTATCCAAAAGATGAAGGATTAAATGGTTTTGTTCCCGTGGTAAATACAAGAGAAGGTGAAAATGCATATCACATTGATGTTGATTTACCAGGAGTAAAAAAAGATGATATAAGTGTTGATATTGATAAAAATATCCTAACAATTTCAGGTGAGAGAAAAACAAAAGATGAGGTAAAAGAGGAAGATTATTATAAAGTAGAAACATCATTTGGTAAATTTTCAAGAAGTTTTACAGTTCCTGAAAATGTTGATGTGGAAAATATTCAAGCACGAAGTGAAGATGGTGTTTTGGAAGTTATTATTCCAAAACTTGCTGAAACAAAAACAAAAAAATCAATAGCGATTAAATAAGAAGGATGATTCTCCTTCTTATTTTAAGGAGAAAAAATGGATAAATTAATAGAGTATAAAAAAGATTATTTAATAATTGCAATGATTTATTTTACTACAGTTTTAGTAAGTTTTATATATCTATTTAGATAAAAAGCAGTAGTAATACTGCTTTTTTTTTATAAAAGAATCTTCAATTTAAGCAAAATTTAGATTTTGGTAAAAAAAGATTTAATAAATTTTTTTAAATGTAATATTTAAAAACCCCTTATTTATGGGATTTTATTATTTTAATAATAAAATTCATTTTTATTACTAAAAAAAACTTTAATGAAAATAATTGTATTCTTCTAGTTCTTAGTTGTATAGTTAACTAATATCTTTAAAATTTGGAAAAGCAATGAACCTAAAAGATTATTATGTTTTTAAATCTCTTAATGAGCAAGAGATTAAAAAATTAGAGAGTATATCATTTGTTAAAAAGTTTTCAAGGGGAGATATCCTCTTTTATCAAGGGGAACAATCTAAATATCTGCATCTTTTAGTTGATGGAATTGTAAAGATATATAAACACGATTTCAAAGATAATGAGATAGTTATTCACAATATAAATGCTCTCTCTTTTATAGCTGAGATTGCAAACTATGAAGAGATTCCTTTTCCTGCAAATTGCTCATTTGAAACAAAAGGTGAAGTTGTTTTTATAGATTATGAAAAGTTTAGAGATGAATTTTTATATAAAAAAGATATATCTATGCTTTTTATTAAATCACTTACCCAAAAAATAAAATATTTGGAGAGTTTTATTAACAACAGTGTTAGTATTGATGTAAATGCAAAAGTAGCTAAATTTATCTATGATAATGAAAAAACAATAAATGGAATGAAACAGATAAAAATAGCAGAGATTTTAAATATAAGAGAGGAGACTCTCTCTAGAAAAATAGCAAATTTGATAAAGAAAAAGATAATAGAGAAAGAGAAGAGGAATATAAAGATTATCGACTATAAAAACCTTCTTGAAGAGTTTATGTAAGTTTTAATAAAGTAATCTCTGAACTAGAGCCAAGTCTCATTGGTGGTCCCCAAAATCCTGTCCCTTTGTTAACATATATTTGTGTTTTTACATTGTATTTATGAAGACCTTTTATATATGGTTGTTGAAGTTTAACCAAAAAATTAAATGGAAAAATCTGTCCCCCGTGGGTGTGTCCACTTAAAACTAAATCAACACTATCTTTAACCTCTTCAATAAATTTTGGTTGGTGGGCAAGTAAAATGGTTGGTTCCTCTTTTATATTTTCCAATGCCTTTTTTAGGTCTGGTTTATAAGCATCAACTCTATTTCCCATTAGATCATACACTCCAGCTAAATAGAAGCCTTGATTTTTCTCTCCAATATATATATTTTCATTCTCTAAAGTTTTTATTCCCAATGAGTTTACATATTTTATAATAGATTGAACCCCATGAAAATACTCATGATTTCCTACTATAAAATAGGTTCCATAGGTTGATTTTAGATTTTTAAGTTCTTCAAGGGCAGCTTGTGCATATTTTATATTTGTATCAACCAAATCTCCTGTTATTACAACAATATCGGCATTTAAACTATTAACTCTTTTTACAATACTTGCAATAAACTCTTTATCAATAAGTCCTCCAATGTGAATATCACTTAGTTGTACAATATTGTAAGGTTTTTTAAGATTTTTAATCTTTACATCAACCTCTTCAACCTGATAGTTTCTTGCATTGTACATCGCTTTTGCATTTACAGCTGTTGCCAAACTCAAAGCTCCTATGTCAAGACTCTTTTTAAAAAAACCTCTTCTTTTTTCATCTATTGGGGCTCTATTTACTATTACACAGAGTAAATCATAAAAAATTGTAGTAATAAATAGAAGAAAAATAATTCCAATGGGCACTGAAAGAAGGAAATATATCCAGTTTGGTACACTTGGATTATATCTTGCTAACATATATGCTAACACTCCTAAAAGGTTTATTGCTAAAAAAGTATTTATTAGATGTTTGATTTTTTTTGAGAAGTGAAGCTTCTTTACAAATCTTTTAGAAACATATAGGCTAAAAAGGGACATAACAATAAAAAAAATAGTTGCAAATATAATAAATCTCATAAAAAGATTATATACACAGAGGTTTAATGGAAAATTAATTGACTAATTTAATAGGGTATTAACAGTGCAAAAGCACTGTTAATTTTTGTTATTTTGAGATAACTGGAAGTGGTCCAATATATCCTGTATAAGCTTTCATATCAGAAACATTATAAGCTTTATTTGGCATATCCTCTTCTTTTGTTGTTGCATCACCTTCTCCATAAGGGTGTTGAACAACTGACATAAGATATCCATGCCCACCAATATTGTTATAGTAATATGCAGAAGTTGTTTCACTTCCATAAGGTGTTGTTTGGATTCTTGTTAATTTATCAGTTTTAGTATTATATGACCAGATATAATCATTTTGATGTCCACTACCTGTATCTTCTCCAATTATTAGAGTGTCTGTATTTGGAATATATGTAATATTATCTGGATTTGCCAAAGAGGTAACAGAACATTTGTTTTGTTCAACTGATTTATCTGCAAAACCAGAAACCAATCCGCTCATAGCTCTTGGAACAAATTGTGAGTTAATCTCATTACCTTTTGAGTCAAAAGCTTTTGTAATAAAAGTAGTCAAATCTAATTTGTAAACTGTACCACATTTATTCTCTTCTAGTTTAATATCATTGTTTCCACCAATATCATATTTACCTTTTTTAGCATTATCTTCCATCCCTTTTGCAACTTCTGACATAGAGAGATAAACAACATTTTCATTTGGATTATAGGTAATACCTTCCATTTTTCTAAACTCAGTTGTAGCACCTAATATTGCAGCATATCTTCTTGCTTCCATTCTTGAAGCAAGCTCCTCTTTACCCTCTTTGACTTTTAGACACTCAGCACCTGTTGTAGTATTAACTGTACTAAATGAAGAGCTAGAACATGAACCATCCTTGTTCATCTCAATTTTGTCAAAAATATCACTGAATTTAATTTTTGCATCTAAAGCTTTTTTGATATTTGCATCGCTTGAGTGACCTAAATTTATCCATTGTAAGTCTGCTTTTCCTGCACCTTTGTCATTTGTTTGTATCCATTTTGCAGCATAAAGTGTACCAGAACTTAAATCTTTTGCTTTATCGGCAATAAACATATATATAGCTACATTTGTTCCATCATCAGATAAAAATACTGTTTTTTCATCTGGCATTACATAAGATAACTCGTGGGCAAATCTTCCCATTGAGTAGTGTTTTACTACATTAACATCACCCTTTTCATTTAAAACTTTTACTTCAGGAGTCCATCCATAATCATAAGGATTTAAAGCCTTTAAATCTCCATTATAGTACTCTCCCATTTGGTCATAATAATCATTAATTGACCCATTCTCTTTTACAGCAGATGCGTCTGGCTCGTACTCTTCTGAACTTAAGTGTGTATTCCAAGGAGTTACAGACCCAGCACATGGAACCCAAACACCATTTATATGTGAAAGATCAATATTTTTTGTATTAAGAGCTTTTAGTTGACCATTTTCTGTTTGTTCTAACTCTGTAATATACATAGCTGCTGGTCTTGTTTCAAATTGTGAGATCATAAAAAGTTTATCTCCCACAGGTATTAAAGAAGAGAAGTCATTTGAGTTAGAGATTTTTGGTGCTCCATCTTCACCAACTAATGGCTCTCCTTTGCTATCAAATAGTTGTCCAAAAACACCCTCTCCAACTTGATCTCCTGATCTTAAGATAGTGTTATACCCAATTTTATGTTTTTTACCATCTACACTTATAGATGAAGATACCATTATTTTTCTTTTTTCATACTCTTTTGAAGGCACTTTTACTTCAGAAAACTCTACATTGTGTGCTTGTGTTTTAAATTCAGTTTTTGTAGGTTGGTTTGTTGTACAACCAGAGAAAAGAACTGTTGCTGTTACAACAGAGGCAGAGATAATACTCTTTTTCATATTATTCCTTTAAATATTAATTTAAGGGAGTTTAATACTTAAAGGTTACAATAAGATAACATAATTTATTAGTAGATTGATTGTTTTATAGCCTCAACTAAATTGTCAATCTCTTCAAGGGTTTGGGAATAGTGAATAGAGATTCTAAGCCAACCTGGTTTTTGTTGCAACTCCTCTTTTGAGTGAAAACCTAATAAATCGTGTCCATATGGTCCAGCGCAAGAGCAACCAGCTCTGGTTTGTATGCCTTCTTCCGAAGAGAGTCTTCTACAAATATCATAGGGATTTATATCTTTTATATTAAAAGAGATTATTCCAATATTTTTGCAAGTTTTATTTCCATAGATTTTAATATTAGGAATTTTTTCAAGCTCTTTTATTAGGTGACATAAGAGCTCTTGTTTTCTTTGCATTATAAACTCAAAACCTATTTCGTTTCTTAGTTGATAGGCTAGGGCACTTCTAATAAGTTGTAAAATACCTGGAGTTCCAGCAGTCTCTCTAACACTTAACTCTTTTTCATACTCTTGGATTTGAGAGTTTACATAAGAGACAGTTCCACCACCTGCAAAAGTAGGGGATAAAGAGGTGTCTACAATACTATCTTTTATAATCAAAAGTCCACAACTTCCTGGACCACCTAGAAGTTTGTGTGGAGAGATAAACATAGCATCATAGTAGTCACAATCAACATTCATATAGGGTGAACTTGCTGCTGCATCAAAACAAACTATTGCTTTATATTTTCTTAAGATTGTTGAGATATCTTTATAGCAAGTGATAATTCCTGTTACATTTGAAGCTATACAAAAACTTCCAACTATCTCTCTGTGTTGATTGTTTTTTAAAATCTCTTCTAACTCCTCTTTATCAATAAGTCCATCTTTTGTAAGTCCTACTCTTTTTATTTCACAAAGGGCTTCTCTATAGCTTACTTCGTTTGAGTGGTGCTCATAGGGACCAACAATTACTAAAGGAAGTTTCTCTTTTGGGATATTTAAAGAGTATCTTTTTTTTGTTGCTGGTGGGATATATAGACCAAGTAACTCTTGAAATTTTTTAATAGCAGCAGTTGAACCACATCCAGCTGGTAATATGGAAAAACCCTCTTTTAGTTCAAGGCTTTTTTTTAAAGAGAGGATTGCATTATTATAATAGTCACTTGTAATATTTGCATTAGAAGACTCTTTTGAGTGAGTATTTGCATAGGTTTCAAGTACATCTCTTATACGGTTTTCTATCTGTCTAAAAGCTAAACCCGTAGCCGTATAATCAAAATACTCTTTTTTACTCTTCCCAATGGTGTTGTATCTAACAAAATCTAGAATATTTGTATGTTTATCAAAAAATGGTCTATAGATATCTTTAATCATGGGCATAATTATAGCTTATTTTAATTATAGGTTCAATTAATAGAAAAGAGAATTTATCTCTTTTCTACTTGGTTGATTTAGTAAGTAAATACTCTCTTAAACTCTTAAAATCAGAAGTTAAATATTCTGTAATTAGATTCTCAATATTTTCATTTAGTTCCTCTTGAGGAAATTTAATATTAGTTTTTTTACTAAATTGAGTGTTAACTCCTTCTAAAAAACCACCAACAAAAAGATCATATCCAACTACAGATTGCCCCTCTTTGTTTTTAACTTTTGTTCCAATAAGACCAATATCAACAATATGGGCATGGGCACAAGAGTTTGGACAACCATTTATTGAAATAGATACTCTCTCTCCAAAATCTGGAAACTTCTTCTCTAGGTGTTCAACAAGATTTTTTGCTGCACCTTTTGTCTCAGATATGGCAAATTTACAAAAATTTAGTCCTGTACAAGCTTGGATTTTTGCTTTAAAATTTGAAGGAATTGGTGAAATACCAACTTCTTCCAACTCTTGCGCTAAAGCTTGTGCATTTTTTGTAGGAACTTGTGTTATAACAATATTTTGTGTAACAGTTGCTTTTAAAGCCTTTGCATCATATTTTTCAAAAAGTAAAACAAGCTTTTCTAAACCTTCAAGTCCAATATGACCTGAGTTTAGAGCACAGCCTATAAAACTGCTATTTTTAACTTTGCTTTTATGAATTCCAAAGTGATCCCTATGTTTAGAGTTTATATACTCTATCTCATTTGGATCTTTTATTCTAAAAGTAAGGTTGCTTTGTAAAATCTCCCTAAACTTTGAAATTCCCCACTCTTCAATTATATGTCCTAATCTTGCTTTTCTTCTATTATCTCTATTTCCATTGTCCCTATATATTTTTATTACAGCTTTTGTCAAAGGAAGAACTTGTGAAGGAGTTACATACCCTATATGATCTGCAACTCTTCTATTTGAAGCCAAACCTCCCCCTACACTTACAGCAAAGTGGATTTTTCCATTCTCTTGTTTTACTGCATTAAAACTTAAGTCTTGCATCTCATGGTTTATACAGTTACAAGAACAACCATTTACTCCAATTTTAAATTTTCTTGGAAGGTTAGAGAAAGCTCTATTCCCTTTTAATGCTTCATTAATTTTATCAACCACATCTCTTACATCTGCAATCTCATCTTCATCTATCCCATTTACTGGACATGAAACAACATTTCTAGGAACATCTCCTGCTGCAAAAATAGTAGATAACCCAACACTATCTAGAAGTCTAAAAATCTCAGGTAAATCTACAACTCTTATGTAGTGAAACTGTAAATCTTGTCTTGTTGTAAAATCGGCAGTTCCTCTTGCATATCTTTTAGAGATATCGGCAATAGTTTTCAATTGCTCTAAATTTAACTCTCCACCAATTAATTTTACCCTTAACATAAAATATAGTGTTTCATCATTCTCATCTTGAAGGTTTCTATTTTGGGTATATAATCCATACCACTTTAATCTATCTATATCTTCAGGATCAACTGCTTCACCAGTTATGGCATAAAGATAGATGTCTTGAAGTACATCAAGACCATCTTTCTCTTTTTTTATTCTTTCAACTCTTGCTGCTTTACTCTCTTTTTTAGGAGCTGTTATCATCTTTTTCTCCTATAAGATCTCTTTTGCTTCCCAATGTGGAAAGTGTTTTCTAATTAGAGCATTTAGCTCAACTTCAAAGGCACTAAATTCCCCTGTTGCAGTTGCTTTTGATTTTTCACTTTTTTGAATAATCATTCCTGCTCCAACAGTATTGTTTGAAATTCTATCTATAACAATAAAAGAACCCATAGGTTTATTTTGATTATATGGATCAAAGGCAATACTTTGATTTAAAGATAGTTTTACCCTTGCAATCTCATTTAGCTCTAAACTATCTGTTTGTTCTTGTTCTAAAGTATTTACATCTGTTTTATAATAAAATGACTCTATATTTCCAACTACAGTTGTAGAGGCTCTTTTTATATAATACGATTTTCCTTTTATTAAAGGCTCTTCATTCATCCAAACAATATCCACATCTAAACTATCTGAAAGTTCTGGTTGCTCTTCACTTTTTACAAGGATATCCCCTCTACTTATATCAATCTCATCGTTTAAAGTTATAGTTATTGCTTGTTGTGCGTATGCATACTCTAAATTTCCATCATAGGTTATTATCTCTTTTACAGTTGAACTTTTTTTTGAAGGAAGAACTGTAATTGAGTCTCCAACTTTGATAATTCCACTTGAAACTGTTCCACAAAATCCTCTAAAATTTAGATTTGGTCTATTTACATATTGTACAGGCATTCTAAAATGAATTAAATCTCTATCTTGTGAAATCTCAATATTCTCTAATGTATTCATTAAAGTTTCACCTTTGTACCAAGGTGATTTCTCACTTAAATTTACAACATTGTCTCCATTTAATGCAGACAAAGGAATAAGTGTTAAATCAGATGTAAGATTTAACTCTTTTGCAAACTCTAAATAATCTTTTTTTATCTCTTCAAATCTTTCTTGGCTAAAATCAACTAAGTCCATCTTGTTTATTGCAATTATTAGGTGTTTAATCCCTAAAAGTTTTGTAATAAACGAGTGTCTTTTTGTTTGGGTTTGTACCCCATATCTTGCATCAATCAAGATAATTGCTAAATCTGCTGTTGAAGCACCTGTTGCCATATTTCTTGTATACTGCTCATGCCCAGGAGTATCTGCAATGATAAATTTTCTTTTGTCTGTTGCAAAATATCTATAAGCAACATCAATAGTAATCCCTTGCTCTCTCTCACTTTGAAGTCCATCAACAAGCAAAGATAAGTCAAACTCATTATCTGTTGTATTTGTTTTTTTAGAGTCGTTTTTAATAGCTGCTAATTGATCTTCAAAAATCATCTTTGAGTCGTGTAAAAGTCTTCCAATTAGGGTAGATTTTCCGTCATCAACACTTCCACAAGTGATAAATCTTAATAACTGTTTATTTTCGTGTTCTTTTAAATAGCTCTCTATATCATTTGCTATTTTTACTTCTTGTATTGACATCTTAAAAGTACCCCTCTATTTTTTTCTTTTCCATTGAACCTGCTGAGTCATTATCAATAACTCTTCCTTGTCTCTCACTTGTTTTTGTTAAAAGCATCTCTTGAATAATCTCTGGCAATGTTGTTGCAGAACTTTCAACAGCTCCTGTTAATGGGTAGCAACCTAAAGTTCTAAATCTAACCATCTCCTCTTTTACAACATCATCTGGTCCAATAGGCATTCTTTTATCATCAACCATGATTTTTACACCATCTTTCTCTACAACTGGTCTTTTTGCAGCAAAATATAGTGGTACAATTGGTATCTCTTCAAGATAGATATATTGCCAAATATCAAGCTCAGTCCAGTTTGATAGGGGGAATACTCTAATTGATTCACCTTTTTTTACCTTTGAATTATAGATATTCCAAAGTTCTGGTCTTTGATTTTTTGGATCCCATCTATGCTTTTCATCTCTAAATGAGTAGATTCTCTCTTTAGCACGACTTTTCTCTTCATCTCTTCTTGCTCCACCAAAAACTGCATCAAATTTGTATTTATTTAGAGCTTGTTTTAAACCTTCTGTTTTCATCACATCTGTATGAACTGCACTTCCGTGAGTAAAAGGTCCTATTCCTTGAGCTATTCCATCAGGATTTGTATGAACTAATAGTTCAAAACCTAACTCTTTTGCTCTTTGGTCTCTAAATTGAATCATCTCTTTAAATTTCCAAGTTGTATCCACATGAAGTAGTGGAAATGGAAGTTTTGCCGGGTGGAAAGCCTTTAGGGCAAGGTGAAGCATCACCGCAGAGTCTTTTCCAACAGAGTACAGCATTGCAGGGTTTTCAAACTCAGCAATTACCTCTCTCATAATATGTATAGATTCAGCCTCTAGCTGTTTTAAATGTGTTAATCTTTCAGTAGTAATCATTTATCATTCCATTAATTTATTTTTTTAGAATATTTCAAATTAAAAGTTTGAGTTCTTCTATTAAATTGAATCTTTCAAATTAAAAGTTTGATTTCATCAGTTGTTTTTTATTTGGCGTGTAGTCCACACTCCTTATGTTCTGGGTTCTCCCACCACCATCTACCGGCTCTTATATCTTCACCCTCTTTAATGGCTCTTGTACAGGGAGCACAGCCAATACTAGGGAAACCTTTATCGTGAAGTTTGTTATATGGAACAGAATTTTTCTTAATATAGTCCCAAACATCCTCTTCGCTCCAATTTATAAGTGGATTTACTTTTATAACTTGAAAGTTTTCATCCCACTCAACTACTGGCATATCAACTCTTGTAATACTTTGAGAAGCTCTTAGTCCAGTAATCCAAACTTTTAGAGGTTTTAAGGCTCTTTTTAGAGGCTCAATTTTTCTAATATTACAGCATCTTTTTCTATTTTCAATACTTTCAAAATGCCCATTTATCCCTTGTGTTTGATAAAGCTCTTCAACTTTTGTCTTATCAGGGAAAAAAACATTTAGTTTTACACCATACTTTAGATTTGTTGCATCCATCACATCATAAGTTTCTGGATGTAATCTTCCTGTATCCAAAGTAAAAATATTTGACTCTTTGTTAATCTTAAAAATCATATCCGTTAGGACTTGATCCTCAGCACCTAAACTGCTTGAAAGTGCAGCCTCTTTTCCATACTCTTTTAAAAAGTATTCTAAAACCTCTGTTGCCTCTGCTTTGGCAAATCTTTCGTTTAATCTCTTAATTTCCATGCATATCTTCTTTTAAATTTGATAATCTGGCTCTTTTACTTTTCCAAAAGAGATCTTATTCCAAGCTCTTTCGTGGAAGTAATATAGTGCCATTTTTGTGAATAACTCTATTGAACCTATAGAGGCAGCCATAGTTAAATTACCAGTAACAAAATAGGAGATGATCATTGTGTCAAGAGTTCCGACAGTTCGCCAAGAGACAGATTTGGCTACAGATCTGTAAGCCTTCTCTGCCATGTTTTCCTCTTTATAATAGGGAAGAAGATGAGTTTTTACTCATCGTCATATAATCCCGAACTTAGATATCTCTCTCCTGTATCACATAAAATTGTAACAACAACTTTACCTTTGTTTTCAGGTCTTGCCGCAATTTTTTCTGCTACGAAAATATTAGCTCCCGCACTAATACCAACTAAAAGCCCTTCATCTTTTGCCAAGTTTTTAGATGTCTCAATAGCATCTTCATTGCTAACTGTTACAATCTCACTGAAAAGTTTTGTATTTAAAACATCAGGAACAAACCCTGCTCCAATACCTTGAATTCTATGTGGTCCTGGTTTTCCACCACTTAAAACAGGAGATGCTTCTGGCTCAACAGCAATAATCTGAATATCTGGATTATGCTCTTTTAAAATTTCACCAGTTCCTGTAATTGTTCCACCTGTTCCAATTGCAGCAACAAAAATATCAACTTTTCCATCTGTATCTTTTAAAATCTCTTGGGCAGTTGTTTTTCTGTGAATCTCTGGATTCGCTTCATTTGCAAACTGTTGAGGAATAAAAGAATTTGGTGTATTATCAGCAAGTTCATTTGCTTTGTCAATAGCACCTTTCATACCTTTTTCAGGTTCAGTTAATACAAGTTCAGCGCCTAAAGCTTTTAAAAGTTTTCTTCTTTCAATACTCATTGATGAAGGCATTGTAAGAATAAGTTTTATTCCAAGTCCTGCACAAACAGAAGCTAATGCAATACCAGTATTTCCACTTGTAGGTTCAATTACTGTAGTGTTTTCATTGATTAGCCCTTTATCAAGTGCTGCTTTGATCATATTTGTTCCAATTCTATCTTTAACTGAGTGAGTTGGGTTCATAAACTCACATTTTCCTAAAATTGTAGCTCCTGTTTTGTCACTTGCTTTTTGTAATCTAACAAGCGGTGTATTTCCAATTAACTCTGTAACATTTTGTGCAAATTTCATTTTATATCCTTTCTTTATATACTGTAGTGTAACACTTCGTTGTATCTATCTTGATACTCATCCAACTGACTTAGAGTTATCTCAAAGATTTTTTGAGTATCACTTTTCGCTTCTGAAAAAAACATATTTAGTATAGGATTATCTGTCTTATTATCTATAATTTTTAAATCACCCTCTAAAGCGATTAAAATATCCTTTACTAAAATATCTTTTGGCTCTTTTGCCAAAATATATCCACCTTTTGCCCCTCTTATACTTTTAACTAAAGAAGCATGTCTTAGTTTACTTAAAAGTTGCTCCAGGTAGTTTTGTGGAATGTTTGCATTTGAAGAGATCTCCTTTATTTGTAAAGGGGTATCACTATTATGCTTACTTAACTCATACATGGCAGTTAAACCATATACTCCTTTAGTCGATATAAGTGGCATCTTAATCCTTATTTTAACGCTAATTTTAAATCTTCTATTAAATCAAGAGGATTTTCCAATCCAATTGATAACCTAATTGTTGTAGGATTTACACCAGCTTTTTTTAGCTCAGTTTCACTTAGTTGTGAGTGAGTAGTTGAAGCAGGGTGAACAATCAAAGATTTACTATCTCCAATATTTACAACAACACTGAATAGTTTTGCACTATCAATAACTTTTTTAGCTGTATCATAATCTTCTACTTCAAAAGAGATAAGACCAGAAGCTTTACCATCTTTGAAATATTTTTGAGCTTTTTTATAATATGGACTTGATTCTAATCCTGGGTAATTAACAGCTTTTACCTTTGGATGAGTCTCTAAAAATTTTGCAACTTCAAGGGCACTTTTAGAGTGTTTTTCCATTCTAATATCTAAAGTCTCAATAGTTTGTAAAAGTAACCAAGAGTTATATGGAGATTGTGTTGCTCCAATATCTCTTAAAAGAGCTAATCTAATTCTTAGACAAAAGTTAGGTAATGGAACTTCTGTATAAACTAGACCATGATATGATTCATCAGGCTCATTAAAGTGATAATATCTTTTACTATTTTGTTTAAAGAAATCTGCTAAACCATCTCTTTCAACAACAATTCCACCAATTGCACTTCCTTGACCATTTGTATATTTTGAAGTTGAATGAACAACAACATCTACTCCAAATTTTATTGGATTAAACAAAGCCGCACTTGCAACAGTATTATCACAAACAGTTAAAACACCTTTTCTTTTTGCAATCTCTACAATCTTGTCAATATCAGCAATTGCAATTTGTGGATTAGATAATGATTCAAAAAAGATAGCTTTTGTTTTATCATCAATTTGCTCTTCTAAATTTGAAGCATCATCACTTTTAAATATTTTTGCACTAATTCCAAATCTTTTTATAGTGTGGGTAAGAAGTGTTACAGCCCCACCATAAAGTTTATCTGAAATTAAAATATTGTCTCCAGCCTCTGCCACATTAACAATTGCATAAAAAATTGCAGATTGTCCACTTGCAACACAAATAGCTCCTGCTCCACCTTCAAGTTGTGCAAATCTTTGTTCTAAAACATCTGTTGTAGGATTTGTCAATCTTGTATAAATTGATCCTAACTCTTTTAGAGCAAAAAGATTTGCTGCATGTTCAGCATCTCTAAAGGCATACGCAGTTGTTTGAGCAATAGGAACATTCATTGTTCCCCATCCCTCTTTATTATTGTATCCTGCATGAACTGCAATAGTATCTTTTTGCATATATTTTCCTTTTGATTAATTTCAAATATCTTATCTGTAGTGAAATTGTATATGATTTTTTTATAAATGTCAAGTATTTTAATCATTATTTTAAATAATGCCTATAAATAGGTACTTATATAATCTATAGTATATTAATCAAGATTATATAATTTATGATTTTTTTGGAAAAATCTAATTTTAAAGAAAGATTTTAATGGGGAAATAAGCTCTCATATGCAATAGTTGTATATACAATTAATTGTTAAATTATCTCTTGAGGTTCTATGAAAAAAGCTATCAATCATATCTATTTGATAATTTTATTATCAATTCTCTCATCTGTTGCACCAATTGCAACTGATACTTATATCCCTTCAATTCCTGTTATTGCAACAGATTTTAATGTAAGCATTGAGAAAATTGAGTTAACTTTGTCTATCTTTTTGATAGGTTTTTCAATTGGTCAAATCTTTGGTGGACCCCTTTCAGATAGAATAGGAAGAAGAAAGAGTTCTATTTATGGACTTTTAGGTTTTGCTCTTTTTAGTTTTATGATGATTTATAGTACAACAGTTTATGAACTTTGGATTTTTAGATTTATTGAGGCCTTTTTTGGTGGAATTGTTGTTGTTAATGCAATGGCAGTTGTTAGGGATAAATTTCATGGAACAGAGGCTGCAAAAGTCTTTTCTCTAATTGGTACTATAAGAAGTATAGCTCCACTTATTGCTCCTGCTATTGGTTCATTTATTATTCACTTTTTCTCTTGGCATGCTGTATTTTTATATTTAACTTTTTATGCACTATTTACAGCATTTTTAATATATAAAGATTTAGATGAGAGTTATACCTATGTAAAACAGAGTGTTTACCACTCTTATAAAATGGTACTTACTCACAAAAAAGCAATGAAAGCAATGCTTACCTTAGCTTTAGGTTTTTCAGGCTTTTTTATCTTTATTGCCAAATCATCATTTATCTTTATTGAGCACTATAATGTCTCAACAGATCTCTTTCCACTTTTTTTTGGTTTTAATTTCATAATACTAATTGCAATGATAAAAATGAATATTCAGTTTCTTAAAAAATATAAACCAATTGATTTGGTAAAATATAGTATTATTATGCAAATTATTGCAGGTATTTTATGGATGATAAACTATAAAGAGCCCTCATTAATAGAGACCATGGCTGTGATGGCACTTTATATGAGTATGATGGCTTTTGTTTTTGGTAACTGCATGGCTCTTGCCCTTGAACACTTTCCAAAAAATGCGGGAGTGGCTTCTGGCGTTGTTGGAGTATTGCAGTTTGGTTTAGGTGCTGTTATTTCATCAATGGCACTTATGTTTCATAGTGAATCGTTTTTACCAATTGGAGTAAGTGTGACACTTATTTCAGTTGTTTCATATTTGATTATTAGAACTTATAGATAGGAGAAAGGATGTTTAAGTCTTTGTTTTTTTTGGCATTTGGGAGCTTGAGTGCCTGTTTTGCCAACGAATTTGAGAATCCAGATTTAACTACAACCTGGGTAGGAATTGCTACATTAATCATTTTTGTAGTAGGTTATTTCATAATTGCAAATGAGGAAAAATATCATATAGATAAATCTGTTCCAGCTTTGTTTATTGGAATTTTTACTTTTCTATTAATTGCAGTATATTATGCAATGAATAATATTGATATACATTTAGTTCATGATGAAGCAGAGAGAGTTATCTTAGAGATTGCAGAGATTTTCTTTTTCCTTTTTGTTGCCATGACCTATATTGAATCGCTTATTCATATGGGTGTTTTTGATAGATTGAAATATAATCTTATTTCAAAAGGTTATACCTATAGAAAACTTTTTTGGGCAACGGGATTTTTGGCGTTTTTCATTTCGCCAATTGCTGATAACTTAACAACAGCTCTTATTTTGTCAACTGTATTAATTACAATTGATAAATCTAAAAAAGAGTTTTTAGTTCCAGGAGCTATTAATATTGTTGTTGCTGCAAATGCAGGTGGGGCTTGGTCACCCTTTGGAGATATTACAACTTTAATGGCATGGACATCAGGAAAAGGGCATTTTATTGATTTTATATATCTTTTCCCTGCATCTATTTTAGGTTACTTTGTAACTGCATTTTTATTATCTAAAGTTGTTCCAACTACAAAACCGGATTTTCATGCTGATACTGAAAAACCTGAGATGAAAGAGGGAGCAAAAGCTGTAATTTTCTTAGGTATTATTACTATTGTAACAGCAGTTCTTTCTCATCAAGTTTTAGATTTCCCTGCTATGTGGGGGATGATGTTTGGGCTTGTTTTATTAAAAGTTCACTCATTTAAACTTAGTAAAAAATTTGGTAAAGACCACTTCAATGTATTTGAATCGATGTCAAAAATAGAGAACAATACTCTTCTTTTCTTCTTTGGTATTTTAGCAGCGGTTGGAGCATTGTATTTTGTTGGTTGGCTAACTTTAGCTTCTGTTGTTTATCATCCCGATTATTTAGGTCCAACATTATCAAATATTGCTGTTGGATTTTTATCTGCTATTGTTGACAACGTTCCTGTAATGTCTGCAATACTTAAAGCAAATCCTGATATGGATCTTTCAAACTGGATGCTTGTAACATTAACAGCTGGTATTGGAGGTTCTTTAATCTCTTTTGGTAGTGCGGCTGGTGTTGGAGTTATGGGAAAACTAAAAGGTATTTATACTTTTAATACTCATATGAAATATGCTTGGACAATTTTGCTTGGATATTTTGTCTCAATTGCAGTTTGGTATTTCCAATTTGAGATGTTAGGTTTTAATTAAAAAACAATCTATTAGGAGGAGGGATCCCTCCTTCTCTCTTTTTATTTGCAATAATCACATCAAATTGGCTAAAATTCATTTTTATAAAATAAATGGACAGATATGAAAATAGCAATTATTGGAGCTGGAGCTGCTGGAATCATGGCAGCACTTACAGCTAAAAAAGAGAACAAAAATTTAGAGATTGAGCTTTTTGATATAAATGATGCAATAGGTAAAAAGATACTTGCAAGTGGAAATGGAAGATGCAATATCTCAAATGAAAAGTGTCAAGTCTCAAACTATATAGGGGAGAACCCAAACTTTGTGGAGTATGCCCTAAAGCAATTTGATTTTAACTCTTTTAAAAAATTTTGCAAAACTATAGGTTTGTATCTGGATATAAAAGAAGAGGGCAAAGTTTACCCTCTCTCAAATGAGGCAAAATCAGTTACAACTCTGCTTCAAAGTGAACTAAATAGTTTGGGAATAAAACTAATTTTAGAGACAAAAATAATTGCGATAAAAAAAGAGAATGGTAAATTTATAGTTGTATCAGAAGATAAAGAGTTTAAAGATTATGACAAAGTTCTAATAAGCTCAGGTTTAGCCGCAGCTCCACAGTTAAATGCCACAGAAGATGGAGTTGATATTGCCTCAAGTTTTGGGCACTCTTTTAATCCTACATACCCTTCACTTGTGGGACTTCATACAAATTTTGAGTATAACAGTAGATTACAAGGTGTAAAAAAAGAGGCTAATGTAACACTTTTTATTGATGGACAAAAGGAGCAAGAGATAACAGGAGATGTGCTTTTTACAAAGTATGGACTCTCAGGTTTTGCTATTTTGGATATTTCCCAATATGCAGTACCACCTCTTCTTTTTTATCAAGATGTACAAGTTTCAATAAATCTTTTTCCAAACTATAGTAGAAATGAGGTTTTAGGAATGCTTGAATCTCTGTTTAACTCTTCAAAAGATAAAGAGGCAGTGGAACTTTTAGTGGGAATTGTCTCAAATAAACTAGCTCCTATTATCTTTGATATTTGCAAAATTGAAAAAAATTTGAAGGCTAATGAAATAAATGCAAAACAAATTAGAGCAATAGTAAATACCCTTACAAATAACAGATTTAAAGTTACTGATACTCAAGGTTTTAAACACGCTGAGGCTAGTGGTGGTGGCATTAGAACTGATGAGGTGGATAATAAAACTTATGAGAGCAAAAAGTGTGAAGGGCTTTATTTTGCAGGTGAGGTTTTGGATATTGTAGGAAATCGTGGGGGATATAATCTACAGTTTGCTTGGGCTAGTGGGTTTTTAGCTGGAAAGTCACTTGCAAAAGGAAAATAGCCACTTTTGCTAAATTTCTGCGTTATCGTCGAAATTTAGCTAGTCATTTACTAGAGTAAACTCCTAGCAAAAGTTCTCCTCTGGCCTTGAACTTTAACAAAACTGACTATTTTAGGAGAAGAAATGGAAGAAATAATTGTTTGTATTAAAGATGTGGTTTTAATGAGTACAGCTATAACTGCATCAGTAGTTGCTGTTAAAGGTTTATCTACTTGGAAAAAACAATTAAAAGGTAAAGATGAATATGAATTGTGCAAAAGAATTTTAATTGATTTATATAAATATCAAAATGGAATTAGAATTGTAAGAAACCCTGCAATGTTTCAATATGAATATCCTGAGGAAATTGATAGAAAAAAGTGGAATGATAAAGAAAAAAAATATAAAAAATTAGTATATGCTTATGAAAAAAGATGGCAACATATACAAGATAATAGGATTAAATTAAATTTATCTATTATTGAAAGTAAAGTTTATTGGGAAAATGAACTAGAAAAATTATTTAAACCAATATTTGAATTTGAAAATAAACTGTTTAATTCTGTTCAAGATATTTTATTGACTAATAATCCTGATCAAGATGATGAATATAAAAAAGTTGTCCAAAAAAATTTTTATGAAGAGAAAAAAAGTAAAATATTATATTTCCTTGGGGAGAAGGATGAATTTGATAATAAATTAGAAGATAATATAAAAGAAATAGAAAATTTTATTAGGGCGAAGTTAAAAAAATAAGAATGTAAATTTTTGGATAACCTATGAACGCTTTTCTTTTTGCTACTTTTTCTTTATTAAAAAGAAAAAGTTGAGTTAGTATATATTCTTATATATAAAGAAGTAGCTATCTTTTATACTGCATAAACATGCCATATATTCCCCATCCTGTATAGCTTCTATACAATAATATCCATATAACTATTATTTGATTAAAATGCAAATAAGTCGCGTTATGATAATATCTCATGCAAATTTGTAGGGAGTGACTATGGCAAGAGAGTTAAATCAAAAACATATTGATGAGATATATGAACTTTTACTAGATAGTAAAAGAAAAATAGAGAATACTCTAAATACGATCTCAAGGGAACATGATGGTTTAAGTGATATGGACTTAAGTGATGATGGTGATTTTGCAGCGGCAAGTAGAGACTATGACAATGATATTCATATAAAAGTTCAGCAACAAGAGGAGCTGTCTCTTATAAATCATGCAATTTCAAAAATAGAAAAAGGTGTTTATACAGGTCTTTGTGAGATGTGTGACTCAGAAATTGGTATGAAAAGATTAAGAGTAAAACCTTATGCAAAATATTGTATTGATTGCAGAAACTATATAGATGGAAATAAAAAGTAGAAATTTTTGAGTTTATGAGTTAAATACTATATAATAGTTATTTTTAAATAGATTTAGGAATTAGTATGTTAATGCTTCTATTTTTTTTAATAGCTGTTGGTATCTCTTTTTTATGCTCAATTTTAGAAGCTGTATTGTTATCAATCACAGCTTCATATATAGAGTTAACAAAAGAGAGTAATATGAAATTGGGACTTTTAATGGAGTCTCAAAAGAAAAACATTGACTTTTCAATTGCAGCTATATTGACTTTAAATACTTTTGCTCATACTTTGGGAGCTGCAGGTGTTGGTGCAGAAGCAGCTTTGATGTTTGGCGAAGAGTATATGTTTTATATCTCAGCAGTTTTAACTATTTTGATTCTTGTTTTTTCTGAGATTATTCCAAAAACAATTGGTGCTTTTTATTGGAAAAATTTAGCAAATTTCTCAACTAGAGTTATTAAATTTTTAATAATAATAACCTATCCTCTTCTAATTATTTTAAATAGGATTACTATTTTTATTGCTCCTAAAAGAACTAAAAGTATTACAAAAGAGGAGATAATAGCAACTGCAAATATAGCTGAAGAAGAGGGACTTCTAAGAGAAAAAGAGAGTTTGATAATAGAAAATCTTTTTCAACTTCGTGAAACAAAGGTGAGTGATATTCTAACTCCAAGAAGTGTAATGTTTGCCATAAAAGAAGAGGAACTCTTAAAAGGTTTAAGAGGAGAGATTCATCTTGATATGGAGAAGTTCAAAGAGTATTCAAGGGTTCCTGTATATGGAGACAATATTGATGATATAAAAGGTTTGGTTATCTCAAAAGAGCTTTTTTATGAGATGATAGAGAATAAGTTTGAAGATAAAAGTAAAATCATAAAAAATGTTAGTGTTGTAAATGAGAATATTCCTATTTCAAAACTTCTTGATATGTTTTTAGCCAAGAAAGAGCACCTTTTTGTAGTCTCTGATAACTACGGACAAACTGAAGGAGTAGTTACTTTAGAAGATGCTGTTGAGACTCTCCTTGGAATGGAAATTGTTGATGAACTTGATTCAAATGTAGATATGCGAGAGGTTGCCAAAGCAAAAACTTTGGAACACAGAATGAGAAAACTTGGGGTGTAAAAGGAAAACTCCTTTTAACCCCTTTATTCTATTTTTTACAGTGTTCTGCGTAGAAGTTACCAAAAGATAAGCCTGTTCCAGCCTTATCTTTTTTAACAGTATATTTAGTAACTACTGGATTACACTTATCAATCCAAGAGTACAAATCAAAAACTTTTACGGTTTTAAATCCCATCATTTTTAGTGTTTGTGCCTCTATTGACGCTCTTGCTGCTGAATTACAGATGATAATAAGATTTTGTTTAATAAACTTTCCTTCATCATCTAAAGCAAAAAGTTCAAGACCTTTTTCTGGTGCTTGTCTTCCTATTCTAACACTACCTTTAATATGAGCAGCTGCCCACTCCTCCATTGTTCTTACATCTGCAACAATCCAATCTTTTGATTCTAATGCATTTTTTACCTCCTCAATTGTTGCATAGTTACCCTCTTTTTTCATTTGCTCTTTTAGCTTCTTTGAAAGTGCTTCATAATTTACAAACTCATTTGCAAAAAGTACACTTGCAGTAAATAAGATCCCTAGTCCTACTGTTTTCAATTTCATGCTTTCTCCTTAATGTGGGTAATAAATTATAAATAAAACTTATTATTCAAAGCTTAAAAATAACTTATAACTTTACTATATTAAATATAAGTTTTATTTATATATTAAGATTTTTAACTCTCAAATTTTTAAATAACTATTTATTTTTTAGCTATCCTTGTATAGATATTTATTATAATTACCCAATAAACTTTTATAGGAATTCTCATGGAAAAGACAAATATAATAGAGATAGCAAAAACAAAATATGAAAAAATGCTAGTACAAGAGAAATATAATGTGAATGTGGCTTTTTATATCCATTTAAAAGCTTATCACAATGGAGTTAGAGAAGAGCTATTAGAGCGAATTGAAGAGGTTTTCTTCTATGCTAAAGGTGTAGATTGGAAGTTTGATAGTTTTGGTATTGAAAAATCTGGTTCAAGAGGTAAAGATGTTTTAGGATATTTTATTTTTAGAACATCAAATGTTTCAGAATTAAAAAAACTATTTCTTGATTACTTTAGTGATTATGAAAATGCTTTGAAAATAACTTGTTCTATAGCAGAGTATCAAAAGATAAATGAGAAGTTTTTTGAACTTGATGTATAAAATTTTTTGTTAAGATAGTTTTCTATCTTAACTTCTGCTTTATAAATTCTTTTAATATTACTATCAAAATACAGCAAACTTGATGTAAAATTTACAATAATAGAAAAAGGATTTACAATGAATCTCAAAAAAATAACTTCACTTACAATGCTTTTGTCAATGTTTTTTATGACATTTACAGGACTTATTCTTTTTATTGCACCTCCTGGTAGAGTTGCAAACTGGTCAAACTGGCAGATTTTAGGTTTGAGTAAACATGACTATGCTTATATTCACTCAACTTTTATGGTGCTATTTATAATAATGACAATTCTGCATCTATTTTATAACTGGAAACCAATAACAAGTTATATGAGAAATAGTCTAAAACAGATGGTGGTTTTTACAAAAGATATGTTAGTAGCAGTTGTATTAACTCTACTTTTTTTAATTGGTTCAATTGTTCAATTTCCTCCTTTTTCAAACTTTTTATCTTTTGGAGATAGCCTTAAAAACTCTTGGGAGAAAGATTATGGAACAGCTCCATATTCACATGCAGAACTCTCATCTTTAAAAAATTTTGCAAAACAACAAGGGTATGATTTGACAAAATGTGAAGAGATATTAAAAACAAATAATTTTAAATATGAAACTTCACAAAGCCTAGCACAAATTGCAGCAATAAATGCGGTAAGTCCACAATATCTCTTTGATCTTTTAAGTAAAAGTTTCCAAAAAGAGGGTGAAAAGACCATACCTCTAACAGGACTTGGAAGAAAAACTATAACAGAGGTTGCCCAAACACTTCAAATAACTCCAGAAGAGTTTATTTTGCAATTAAAAAGTATTGGAATAGAAGCCCAAGAGGATGAAAAATTTAAAAGTGTAGTTGAAAAATATGATTTGAGTCCAATGGATGTAATGACAAAACTAGGGTATAAAAAATAGGAGTAAGAGAACCTTACTCCAAAAGGTTTAGAATATCATTTGGAGTTTTTACTATATGGTTGGCACCATGTTCTATCAACTCTTCTATTCCTCTAAATCCCCAAGCTACTCCAACACTTATCATTCCAGCAGCTTTGGCTGTTTGCATATCCACATCACTATCTCCCACAAAGAGTATTTGTGAAGGCTCTAAGTTAAAACTTTTTGCAATAAGTGTTGCTCCCATTGGGTGGGGTTTTTTAGGAATATGACTTTTTTGTCCATGTACCTCTTGCATATTAAAATCCATAAAAAACTTTTCATAATATTTAAGGGTAAAATCGTGCATTTTATTTGATAAAATACCCATTTTTATCTCTCTTCTTTTTAGCTCTTTTAGAAGTTCATATATCCCTTCATAGGGTTTAGTTCTGTTATGAACATTGTTTTCATAAACCTCTTTAAATCTTTCAAAGACTTTTTTATACAACTCTTGTGATATATCTTTTGGTGTACAGTTGTCAAGTAATATTTGAACACCTCCACCAACAAAATTTTTATAATCCTCTATTTTATGTGTTGGAAGATTAAACTCTTTTAAGACTATATTTGAGCTAATGGCAATATCTTCTAGGGAGTTTAAAATAGTGCCATCCATATCAAAAATTACTGCTTTTGCTTTCATTTTATTTCCTAATGAATCTGTTTTATTTTTTGCCGTGAAAATATTATTGATAATATTGTAGCAGTTAAAGCCATTAAAGAGGTTAACAAAAATATAAGAGAAAAACTACCTGTTATATCATGCAAATATCCAGCAACAACTGGTCCAAAGGCTTGGCATAGGGCAAAAAGTATAGTTACCAATGAGATAATCTGTGCGGCTCTTTTAACATCAAAATGAATAGAAGTTAGAAGAATAATAAGTGAAGGAATACACCAAACAGAGATCCCTAACATTACTGCGCTAAACCATATGATATAACTATCAACATTTATTGTTAAAGTAAAGTGGGCAAGTGTTTGTAAAATAAATACAAAAATTAGAGCTTTATAGGCTCCGAATTTATCTGCAACTATTCCAAAAAGAAAGCCTGAAAAAATACTTGTAAATCCCAAAAGAGCCCAAAAATCACCAGATAGGGAACTTGTAATATGATATTGAGTGATAACAGTTTTTACAGCATAAGTTACATAAATAGAGTTGGTAAATCCAAATATCATATATAAAGAGCTGATTTTCCAAAAAGAGGGAATAAAAAAGTATTTTTTAGATGAAACTTTTATCTCAGGAAGTTCATGTTTTGTATGTTTTTTTATTCCTGGTTGTGAAAAAAAGGCAATGAAGATTAAAACAATTGAGAAAATTAACCAAGCAGTTCTCCATGGGGCATTATCTACAAACTGCTCTACAAAAGGGGTAATTTGTCCAGATATAATAATTGCTAAACCATTTCCTCCAACAACTATTCCTAAAGCTTTTCCTCTAATATTTTTGGGAATAACATTTGCCATATGAGCCATAATAGCAATATTTGCAATAGCAGAGAAAAATCCACTAAAGGTATATAAAAATGAGATAATAAGATAGTTATTAAAAACAACCATCAAAGCCATTGAGACTGCTTGTAAAACTAAAGTTATAAATACCAGTTTGTATGTGCTATATTTTGTATATAGATGATTTGCAAAAAAGATACCTGCAAAGTATCCAATAAAGTTTGCAGTTCCAATAAAACCAACTTGAGTAGTTGATAAAGCTAAAGACTCTTGCATATTTGGCAAAATCATTCCAAAAGCAAATCTTCCAAGCCCTAAACAAGCTAGAATAACTAGAAAAGATGAGATTATTACTTTGCTGTACTCTCTCAACTACAACTCAATTACTTCATTGCTTAATTCATTTTTATCATCTTTTTGTATAGGAAACTCTTTTATTAAAAGTTTACTACAAGAGTCTATAGCTTTCATATAACCCTTTGAAAAATCTCTGTTTTTCACATCAAGAATGAACTCATCAACTATATTTTGCCAATAGTTATCTTCTATCTTTTCTTTAATATTTTTATCTGTAATTATTTGCACAAACTTTTCTTCAACTGAGACAAAAAACATAATAGCTTCTTTTGTTTCCGTTCTGTCAAGTCCTAATTTTATAAACTCTTCATGGGCTTTTTTTGATGCTATTTTATATTTATACTCTTTTGGAAGAAGGTATAAAATAGGTGTTTTAAATCTACTTAATAGAAAAAAGCTTGCAAAAAATGATAAAAACTCTATTTGAAAAAGTTTTATTGCATTTGGATTGAAAGGCATAGCAATAATAGTTGCAATAATTGCAATAAAAAGAGAAAAAGTAATTATATAAAATAGATATGATGAACTACTTCTAGCTATAACTGCAACTAACTCGGCAGAACTTCTATCTTCAACTTTTTTTATCTTTTGTGAGATCTGTTTTTTTTCTTTTTTAGTTAACATTACCATCCTCCACTTGCGCCACCGCCGCCGAAGCCACCGCCTCCGCCACTAAATCCACCACCAAAGCTGCCACTACTAAAACCTCCACTGCTAAATCCACCACCAAAACCACCAGAGTGGTTTGAACTTCCCCAATAGATACTCTCATTTGAAGAAGAGTGTGTAGCTCCCAAAGATTGGTTACTTAAAAAGATAATTACCCAAAGCAAGAAAAAGATTATAAGTGAGATTATTAGGCTGTCAAGAACTCCAATTGCAAAACTTGCTCCAAAGGCAGAAAGCATAAGTGCATGGAAAAATCTAGCCACTTTATTTGCACGTTTTTTAAATATTCCCATAAAAATAGGAGAGATAAAAAAGATGGCAAAATATATAAGAATCCAAGAGTGATTACTCTTTTTTGGAATATGATAATCTTCTGCTTTGTACTCCCCTTTTACTGAAGCTATAATTGCTTTTGTACCTTTTAAAATACCCTCATAAAAATTTCCGTTTCTAAAGTTTGGTTTTATTATATATTCAATAATTTCATGGGAAGTTTTGTCTGTTAAAGCTCCCTCTAAACCATAACCTACTTCTATTCGTAACTTTTTTTCAGCCATTGAAACAATTAATAAAACACCATTGTTTTTATCTTTTTGTCCAATACCCCAATGTCGCCCTAACTGATACCCATAGTCTGCAATATCATATCCATGAAGAGACTCCAAAGTTACAACTATAATCTGGTTTGAACTGTTTTTCTCTTCCTCTTTTAGAAGTTTTGTTAGAGTCTGTTTTTGAGAAGAGTTTAAAATCTTTGCATCATCAACTACTCTTCCTGTTAGTTCTGGAAAAGTAGGTGTTGCAAAAAGCAGAGTTTGAAGAAAAAGCAGAGATAAAAGAGTATAAAAAAGTCTTTTCATTTTCTAAAATTGTACTTTTGGTACTTCTTGTTCACTAGGTGCTGCACTAAATGTCTCTTTTACTTTTGCTTCAGGGTAAAGTATTGATGCAACTATTTTCCCTGGGAAAGTTCTAAGCTCCAAATTGTAAACTTTTACTGTTTCAATATAATCTCTTCTTGCAACAGAGATTCTGTTTTCAGTCCCTTCTAGTTGGCTTTGTAGGGCTAAAAAGTTTTTATCTGCTTTTAGTTCAGGATATTTTTCAACAACAACCATAAGTCTTGAAAGTGCAGAACTTAGTGCTCTTTGAGCTTTTTCAAATTGTTGAAAAAGTTCAGGGTTTGATAACATCTCAGGAGTTATATTTATTTTTCCAACATTTGCTCTTGCATTAGTTACCTCTGTTAGGGTTGAGTTTTCATGCTCCGCATAACCTTTTACTGTTGCAACTAAATTTGGGATTAAATCAGCTCTTCTTTTATATTGATTTTGAACCTGCGCCCATGAAGCTTTTACATTTTCATCAAGGGTTGGAACATTGTTTATATTTGTAAAAAGCAGACCTATAAATGCCACAATAATTAGGGCAACTACTATCAAAAATGCTCTCATTTTAAAACCTTTGTTTTTAAAGTTATGGTATAGTAGTTAAATTTTAATTAACAACAATTTAATAAGGTCTTAGATGAATTCATGGAATAAAATAATAGAAGAAGAGAAGAGCAAAGAGTATTATAAAAACTTAAAAAATGAGATTGATATAAGATATGAAAACTCTACAGTTTTCCCTCCAAAAAATAAAATCTTTAATGCCTTTTCAAAAACACCCCTTGAGAATCTAAAAGTAGTGATTTTAGGACAAGATCCATATCATGGGAAAGGACAAGCGCAAGGACTCTCTTTTTCTACTCCAAAAGAGATAAAAAATCCCCCTTCAATGCAAAATATTTTAAAAGAGATTTATGATGATTTGGGAAAAACTTCCATTTGTCTTGATGGAGATTTAACTCCTTGGGCAGAACAAGGAGTTTTGCTTTTAAATACTATTTTAACTGTTCAAGAGGCTTTACCAAAATCACATCATAACTTGGGTTGGGAGATTTTTACAGACAATATAATCAAATATATCTCACAAAATTGTAATAATGTAGTTTTTATACTCTGGGGTGGTCCAGCAATTGCAAAGAGCAAAATCATTGATAAAAAGAGACATCATATTTTAACTGCACCACATCCTAGTCCTCTTTCATCATACAGAGGATTTTTTGGATCTAAGCATTTTAGTAAAACAAATGAAATTTTAAAAAGTGTTGGCAAAGAGCCAATTTCTTGGTAAGGAGAGTTAATGGAAGAGAAGTGGTATTTAGAAAATACAGGAAATATAAATCAGATGTTAAGAGTAAGAGATGATATTGATTTGCCCCAAACAATGAGAGAGTTTCCCCACTTGGTTTTAATAAATCATGATTTTCATGCTTCAGATGATATTATGTTTCCAGATGCTTCTTGTATAGCTTTTTTCACAGTTTTTGAAAATAATCATCTTGAAGCTTTGGAAGAGGAGAATAGTGCTGCACTGCTTGCAGTTGATATTTGTGAAGGACTTATGCAGTTTTATTTATATTCAAAAGATCCAGAAAAAACAATTTATGATTGCATAGAGTTTTTAAAATCAAATGAGCTTTATAAATGTAGTTTTGAAATTATAAAAAATGACAAAGGGGAGAGATTAAATAATTTAATCTAATCCTCTTGTAACTCTTTTAAAAAAGCTTCAAAATTTTTATTATGTATTTTTATTATTTGTAAGTAGATATATGAGACAATAAGTACATTTATGTAAATTACTACTTCCCCTAAAGGTAAAAAAGCTAATAAAACCCCTGCAATAAGGATAAAAAGTGGATATATCAATTTGATACGCTCTTCATCTTTTTTTAATGTCTCTTTGTACTCTTTGTGATTGTTTTTAATAAAATCTCTATCTTTTGGAGTTAAAAGATTTTGTTCTTTAAGTTTGTTTAACTTTTTTAGAACCTCAAGTTTCTTTTTATATTGATAATATCTAAAAAATATAGCCAAAAGTATCACAATAGATAAAAAACTTGTAAGCAGTTGAAAATAGATACTTATATCTTCCATAATGAACCTTTGTTTTATTTGATTTTATAATATAAGAAATTAGAAAAGTATAACAAAATATTTCATTTATAAAAAATTTTTGAAAAATATATATTTTTAAGATATAATTTTAGACATTATTTTTAAAAGGGGATTATATGAAAAATGTTTTGTTTATTTTGTTTATGTTGGTTGCATTTCTTTTTGGCGCAGTTGATTTTAATAGTGCTACAAAAGAGGAGTTGATGGATATAAAAGGTATTGGTGAAAAAAAAGCTGAAGCAATAATTGAGTATAGAAAAACCAATAAAATCAATAGTGTTGAAGATTTAGAAGCTATAAAGGGATTTGGTCCAGGACTTATTGAAAAGATTAAAAATAGCAATAAATAGCATATCAGGTATTATTTAAAATACCTGATTTTTTAATTATAACTTTTTTTGATATAATAAAAAAAAGTTTAAGGTTGCTATTATGAAAGTTTCGGGAAATGCGTTTTGTCCCTGTGGCAGTCAAAAAAAATTTAAAAAATGCTGTAGGGTTTTCCATGAAGGGGAATCTCCCTCTTCTGCACTAGAACTGATGAAATCAAGGTATAGTGCTTATGCTGCTAGCAATTCAGATTATATTATAAATACAACCCATCGGGATAATAAAGATTATACAACTGACATTAATAGTTGGAAAAAACAGATTTATGATTTTTTTAATCATACAGAGTTTAAGGGCTTAGAGATATTAGAATTTATCGATGGGGATAATGAAGCTTTTGTTACCTTTAAAGCAATCCTTTTTCAAGGAGCTATAGATACCTCTTTTATAGAAAAAAGTAAATTTGTAAAAGTTAATAATATGTGGTTATACCATAGTGGTGAATTTATTCAATAAAGAGCTTCAAAAGAGGCTTTTTAGTACCCAAGAGGGATTGATTTTAATCCTCTCTTTTTCCCTTATATTTTTTACAACTTTTAGTCTTGTTTTTTTCTATTTTTATGATGCAGTTTTTGCTAGTAAAATAACGACTATGATATTTACAAATATTTTTATTGGAAGGGTTCCTGCAATATCTTTTGGTTATGCCTCAAATCTTTCCCATATTGTAGTTATTGTTTTTAATATAATTGCAGAGATGATCCTTGTAACTTTGATTTATTCAATTTTTGTTTTTAGTTTTAAAGGAGTGGTAAGGGTCAAAGGATTAGAAGATTTTTTTAATAAAGTTAAAGAGAAAAAAGAAAAACATAAAAATATTTTTTTGAAATATGGAAGATTAGGACTTTTTATTTTTGTATTTATCCCTTTTTGGATGACTGGACCAATTGTTGGTTCAATTATAGGTTTTTTAATTGGGATGAAACACTTTACTATTATATTCATAGTTTTTTTAGCAACTATTATATCTATGACACTTTGGGGATTGTTCCTACAAGAGATAGTTGGCTTTTTAGGGGAATTTGATATAAGGTTTATCTGGATTCTTATTTTAATAGCTGTTGTTTCTGTAATAATTTTTAAATTAAAAAGAAGAAAATAATTTAATAGTTTAACCTAAAACAATTTAGGATATTATCCCTTTACAAATTTTAAAAACACTAGATAATAAACAAAAACCGGAGTATAAATATGAAAATACTTTTTTCCCCAAGTGAGACAAAATTTAAAGGTGGTGAAAATAAAAAATTAGATAAAAAAGATTTTATATTTCCAGAACTTTTTGATAAAAGAATCGAAGCTATCAATGAATATCAAAGATTTATAAATAATGCTTCAAATGAACAATTAGCAAAACTATTTGGTACAAAAAAACAAGATGTGATTGATTACTATAAAGGAGATCTTTTAAAAAAAGAACTTATGAAAGTGATTGAGCGATATGATGGGGTTGCTTTTGATTATCTAAAATATAAAGAGTTAAAAGATAAAGAGAAAGAGTATATTGATAAAAATGTTATGATTTTTTCCAATCTTTTTGGCCCTGTAAATGCAGGGGACTTTGGTTTGCCAGATTATAAATTGAAACAGGGTGAAAAAGTAGGAGAACTTGCTTTAGAAAAATTTTATAATGAAAACTTTACAAAAAAAATTGATGAATATTTAAAAGGTGAAGAGATTATTGATTTAAGAGCTGGTTTCTATGAAAAATTTTACAAACTAAATCAACCCTATTTAACAATGAAATTTATAAAAGATAAAAAAGTGGTAAGCCATTGGGCAAAAGCATATAGAGGGATTATTTTAAATTTAATGGCAAAAAATAATATCCAAAATATAGATGAACTTATGAATATGGAAGTTGAAAATTTATTGATAAGTGAAATAAAAAAACAAAAATTTAAAACTGAAATTATTTATGAGATAAAATAGATTAAGTTTACAATTTGTCATTAAATTTACAATAAAATAAAAAAACCACTATCAAAAAGATAGTGGTTAATAAAGTTTCTTTTAGTTGTTTTTTACATATTTTGCGTATTTAAGTAAGGCACCTAATCTATATAATAAGTGTACAAACTTACTATAAGGCATAATTAAAAAGAAAGCCAATACAAAACCTAAATGAATACATAATAAAGATGGCATATAGATTCCGTCTCTAAATACTAATAGTAATAAACCTGTGATATTTACCAAGGCTAATATAGCTATAAATGAATAATCCATCCCAAGAAGTTTTTGCGATATAGGTATAGGATCAGCTTTGATTTTAATGTATGTTAAACCAACACATCCAATTACCATTAAAATACCACCTAATGCTCCTGTAATCACCACTAAAGAATCAAAATCATAAGGAGCTTGAAGTCCTAAAAAGTGATGATAAATTGCTGCAAGTGTTGTAGAGATTAAAGTTAAAATAAATCCATACATAACTGCATGATGATACCATTTTCTTGAGTGGGTAAATCTATCATCCATATGATTACATCCATGCCCATTATCTCCACCATCAAGGTGTTTTAGTGTTGCTACTGCACCCATTGCATATTTCCATAGGGATAAATCAGTTAATTCAGACATCTTATCGCCATTTTCTGTCCAAAACCTTCTAAAACCAACAATAAAAGCAATAATCACATGAAGGAAAATCAAAGCTGAAACTAAAGTCATAACTTCATATGGGATTACTTTAAAAAAAGAACCTTTCCCATCATAAGCTGTAAAAAGTGAATCTGCACTGTTAAAATAACTTCCAGCTATAAACAACAAAGCTATACAAAGTGCAATTATAATACTTACAACTGTTCCATTTTTTGCAAATAATTTTCCTAAAATATTAGGAAATGCATATTTAATATAACTATCAACTCTTAGTTCTGAAAATGTTTTTGGAATATTTAAATTAAACTCATGGGGCGGAGCGTATTGACAACTGTGGTAACACCCTTTGCAGTTATGACAAAGATTTGATAGATAATTTAGTGTTGCTTCATCAAAGGTTCTAAACTGTGTAATTTGAGGAAATACTGGACATAAAGTTTCACAATATCTACAGGCATTGCATATCTCCATAGCTCTACTTGCATCTTTTAATCTTAAAAGATTATCTTCTTTATTAAACATTTGCTGCTCCTTCTCCTGCAATTCTTCCAAAAACTCCTCCAATAGTCATCCCTATACCTGCAAGGTAACCTTGACTTAAAATATTTCCTGCCACCATCTCTCCTGTTGCAAATAGATTTGTCATAGGTTTTCCATCTTCCATATAGACTCTGGCATTTTTATCAATTTTTACACCAAGATAAGTAAAAGTAACACCAGGTCTTAAAGTATAACCATAATATGGAGGAGTATCAATTCTTCTAGCCCAGTGGGTTTTATTTATATCTAATCCTTCCGTCTTACAATTATCAAGTTTAGTTAAATCAAACTCTCCATCAACAACGGCACCATTAAACTCATCTATGGTTTTAATAACTTGTTCTATTGGCAAACCTAATTTTTGAGCTAACTCCTCTAAAGTATCTGCTTTAGTTGGTTCAAATACTGACGGCATAAACAGATCAAAACTTTTGCTATCAATTATCACATGTCCCACTTGATTTGGCTGAGATGCAACTAATCTTCCCCAAATTGCATATCTTTTTGGCCAGAAATCTTCACCCTCATTATAAAACCTTTTTCCCTCTTCATTTAAAACAATACCAAAGGGAACACAATCAAGTCTGGTTACAATTCCTCCATCATATAAAGGCGCTCTTCCATCAACTGCAACCGCATGACCTTGCTCCTCTTTTCCAACTTTTTGAACTCCTTGCTCTAAAAGTGATTTTAAAACTTTCCCTTGATTAAATTTTGTACCTCTGATTAAAAAGTTTTTAGCGTGTTCTCCCCAAGCTTCTTTTAACCATTCTCTATTTGATTCAAAACCTCCACTAGCAGCTATATATACATCTGCTTTAAAGATTTCAATATTTGAATTTGGAAGTTTTACCTCTAAATATGAAACTTCATTATTACTAAGTTTTATATTTAAAACCTCATGTTCATATAAAACTTCAACTCCTAAATCTTCAGCAATTTGATATTCTCTGTTTACTAAAGTCTTCCCACCACCTAAAAAGAAAGCATTTGTTCTTGATAAGCTAAGTGTTCCTTTTAAACTTGGTTGAAAATTTATGCCAAGACTTTCCATCCAATAATACAAATCAACAGAACTTTTTATGGCCAAAGTTGCTAACTCTTCATTTGTTTCACCTTTGGTTACTTTAAGTAAATCTTCATAATACTCCTCAAAAGGGTAGTTTTCAACCAATGTTTTTGTTGGTTTAGGATGGTAAGTTCTCATATTTCTAGTGTGTTGAGAGTTCCCTCCTCTCAACTCTTTTGGAGCAGATTCAAGTATAATTACTTTTGCTCCATGTTGTGCTGCTGTAATTGCTGCACAAAGTGCAGCATTTCCACCACCAATTACTATGATTTTTTTCATAGCAAATCTCCTTAATATTTTATGAAAGAATTTTAGCCTAAAGCTATATATAAGTCAAATTCATATATATTATTGATTAATAAGTTTTTTGCATAAATAAAGGGTTAAAAAATGAAAATTACAATTGATGATTTAGAAGCTTTTATAGCTGTTGCCGATTTTGAGAGTTTTAATTTGGCTGCCAATGAGCTTGGTATAACCCAACCAGCTCTATCAAGAAGAATAAAAAAACTTGAAGATACTTTGGGAGCTAAACTTTTGGATAGAACAACAAGAAAAATAAGTGTAAGTATTGTTGGGGAAGAGTTTATTATAGAAGCAAGAAGAATGCTTGAAGAGTTTAATAAATCAATTGATGATGTACAAGAGTTAATAAAAACAAGAACAGGTTCTATTTCATTAACCACAAATATGACAATTGCAAATTCTATTTTACCTGATATTGTTTGTGATTTTAAAAACGCAAATCCAAATATTCGTCTAAGAATTAGTCAAGACTCTAGCCCTGAAGCAATAAAAAAAGTTTTAAGACGTGAATGTGAATTTGCCATTGCACAGTTTAGTCAAGATGATCCAAATATAGAGTTTGAACCACTAATAAATGATAGTTTTGTAATGATTTGTAATAAAAATCATCCTTTAGCAAAAAAGAAAAAAATAGAATGGGAAGATTTTGAATCATATAATTTTTTAAAGTTAGGTTCAAATAGTAGAACAATGAATATTTTAAAAAATGAGTTAGGAGAAAAAATAAATTACCTAAAAGGGGATATTGAAGTTGAACAATTTAGTGCCCTAATAGGATTAGTAGAAAAAAATCTAGGGGTTTCCGCAATACCCTCTTTAGCAAAATTTAAAAGACCTGAAATTGATATAATAACACGTCCAATTGATAATCCAACTGTAAGTAGAATGCTTGGAATAATTACTTATAAAGGTCGTTCTTTATCCCCTGCAAGTAAAGTTTTCTGTAGCTTAATAAAAGAAAAAATTAAAAATTTAAAACGATAAATAGGGTAATTTAATATTTTTTTAGTTTAAAAATCTTTTTACTTCCATTAGATTTGAAATCTTGATATTAAGTTTATTTTTAAAAAAATAATAAAAACATATTTAAAAAATAGAATAAAAAAATTCTAAAATAATATTCTTCAATTCCATTTTTGACATATTTTTGCCACAATCTTTTTTTATAATTTTATTAAACCAAAAAATTAAAAATTAATCTTAATAAAAATTTATGGATTAATTTAAAAAAGGAGATTGAGATGAAAAGTAACATGGACAGAAGAACATTTCTGAAAACAAGTTCTATTGCAGCAGCTGCAGTGGCACAAGCTCAGGCGATACCTTTGGTGGGAGAATCTCTATTTAATGACAAGAAGGGAAGTTTCAGTGCTTCTCACTTTGGTGCTTTTACGGCTGATGTAAGAAATTCTCGATTTGAAGGAGTAAATGCATTTGAAGGAGATGATTATCCATCTTCTTTAGTTAATGCACTTCCTGCTCGTACATATGCAGAAGATAGAATCCTTTATCCTTGTGTTAGAGAGGATTATCTTAAAAATGGTTATAAAAGTGATAAATCAAAAAGAGGGAAAGATAAATTTGTAAGAGTTAGTTGGGACAAAGCATTAGAACTTGTTGCCAATGAGATAAAAAGAACTCATAAAGAGTACGGAGATGAGGCTATTTATGGTGGAAGTTATGGATGGTATTGTGTTGGATCTTTAAATAACCCTCAAGCATTACTTGGAAGAATGCTTCATATTACAGGTGGATATACATCAAGAACATGCACATATTCAACCCATGCAATTAGACAAATTACTCCATATATTACAGGTACAGATGAATCAACAGCAAAACCAACTGCATATCCAGTATTGATAAAAAGTGCCGAATGTATTGTTTTTTGGGGTGCAGATGTAGTTAATACAAACCAAATTGCTTGGGGTGTTCCTGATCATAAAACATACAAATATTTAAAAGAACTCAAAGAAGAGGCTAAAAAAAGAGGTATAAAATTTTATATCATTGATCCAGTGTATAACAATACAGGAATCTATTTTGATGCAGAACATATTAAAATAAATCCTACAACTGATGTTGCTTTAATGTTAGGGATTGCACACTATTTATATACAAATAAACTGCATGATGAAAAATTCTTACGAAAATGTACATATGGATTTAAACAATTCAAAGAGTATCTATTAGGTAATACAGAAGATAAAATTGAAAAAACTCCAAAATGGGCATCAAAAATTTGTGGAGTAGATGAAGAAGTTATTGAGATGTTAGCTAAAGAGTTCTCTTCTAAACGAACTATGTTAATGGGTGGTTGGGCTACTCAAAGGGCACACCATGGAGAACAACCAAACTGGATGTTAATTACTTTAGCTAGTATGTTAGGACAAATTGGACTTCCTGGTGGAGGTTATAGTTGTAGTTATCACTATTCTGGTGGTGGTGTTCCTATGCCAGCAGCTGCAACAGGAAATGCACAAAGTGAAAAATCTATAAATGGTTCAACTGGACCAACAGCAGAAAAAGGTGCTTTATCTGCATCTCCTGGACTTTCAGGAATGGGTAGAAAAACAAAAATTGATGGGCCATGGAAAAACAATAAAGTGCCAGTTATTCCTGTATCAAGAATTGTTGAGTGTTTAGAAAATCCTGGAAAAGAGATTAATTTTGATGGTAATATCATTAAATATCCGGATATAAGAATGGCATATTGGGCAGGAGGAAATCCTTTCCATCATCATCAAGACAGAAATAGAATGATTAAAGCATACCAAAAACTTGAAACTTTTGTTATTCAAGATGCTTTCTGGACTGCTACAGCTAGAATGGCAGATATTATTCTTCCCACTACATTAGAACAAGAGAGAAATGATATTACAAAAGCGCACTCAAACAGTTATATTTTTGCCATGAAACAAGCCTCTGAACCTTATGGAGAAGCAAAAGATGATTACGATATTTTTGTAGAGTTGTTAAAACACTTCTCAGAGGAACATGTACATGGTTTTACCGAAGGAAGAAGTAAAATGGATTGGATAAAATATTTTTATAATACTTCATATGAAAAAGCAAAAAATTCAAATGTAAAAATGCCTACATTTGATGAGTTCTGGGAAAAAGGTTATTGTGAATTTAAAACACCAGAAGTTGCAAAAAAATTTGTTAGATTTGAAGATTTTAGAAAAAATCCAATAGTTAATAGACTTGGTACACCATCAGGAAAAATCGAAATTTTCTCTAAAAAAATTGCAAGTTACAACTACGATAATTGTAAAGGTCACCCAATGTGGTTTGAACCAATGGAGTGGTTAGGGTCTGAAAAAGTTGATAAATATCCATTGAATCTTGTCTCTCCACACCCAAAATATAGACTTCACTCACAATTAAATAATACGTGGTTAAGACACCTTGAAGAGGTTAATGGAAGAGAACCTATTTGGATTAACTCTAATGATGCTAAAAAACGAAATATAAAAAATGGAGATGTGGTTAGAATCTTCAATGATAGAGGACAAATCTTAGGTGGAGCTGTTGTTACTGATTATATAAAAGAGGGAGCTGTTAGAATGCAAGAGGGAGCTTGGTATGATCCAAGTGAAGCTGGAGAACCAGGAACACTTTGTAGACACGGAGATGTTAATGTGCTTATTCCAGATGTAGGTACGTCAAATCTTGCTCAAGGAAATCAAGCGACTGCCTTAGTTGAGATTGAAAAATTTGAAGGAGAAGTGCCAGAAATTGGTATCTTTAAATCTCCTGTTATTAAAGGAGCTTAAATGTTAAAAATAAAGCAGATGCTTATACTTTTTGTATTAGCTGTTATATTTAGTGTAACAGCTCATGCAGAGTATATCAATAAAAATGCAGTGCTTTATAAAGATCAAAATCAAAAAGAGAGCCTAGGTAAAATCTATGTGGCTTCACAAGTAAAAGTGCTTTCACAAAAAGGAAACGTTAGTGAAGTTGAATTTACCGGTTTTGCTCCTGAAGATAGTCCAATTGTCTATGAAAAAGCTGGAGTTTTAGTTTTAGGATATGAGGGAAGTGATTTTGCTGATTATAAAGTTATTAGTAAACAAGTTGATGAATATGATACAGAGTGGTTTGAAGTGGTTATTAAAGGTTATATTTCAACCGATTTATTGACTCAAGATAAATCAAAAATCTTACAAGATGGAAAAACTTTATTTGAAGCACGATGCGGAGCTTGTCATGATATCCATCATAAAGAGGAGTTTGTTCCAAATGTATGGCCAAGTATTTTAGAAAATATGGCACCGCAGGCGGGATTGTCTGAAGATGAAAAAATGCTCATTGAGAAGTTTCTTCAAGAGCAATGATTTTAAGGGTTCCATTTTTTTAATGGAACCCTTTTTTATTCTATTTTGAAACATATATCACATTTATCTAATAGAAAAAAAATATAAAATTAATATAAAGCTACTCTTAATTAAAGAGAAGTGAAAATAAAATATGAAAGTTTTAATATTAGAAGATGATGAAAGCCTATTAGACTTGATAAAAGAGATATTAGAAGATAAAGGCCTTGAAGTAGCGTGTTTTAAAGATGGACTAGAGGCTTATAAAAACTGCTTTAATGGGTTTGACTGTTTCATATTGGATATTAATGTTCCAAATATGGATGGACTTACTCTCTTAAAAAAAATTAGACTAACTGATAAATGGACTCCTGCTATTATTATTAGTGCAAATAGTGAATTGGAAAATCTAAAAAAAGCATATTCAAGTGGATGCAATGATTTTATAAAAAAACCTTTTTATATGTATGAATTAGAACAAAAAATACAGCAGTGGGCTCCTTTAGAAAAGAGCAAAAAACTTATTAATGGCTTTACTTATGATATTCAAACTGATACTTTGTTTAATGAACAAAAAGAGGCTTTAAAGCTTACACAAAAAGAGAGACGATTTTTATTTTTGTTAATTAAAAATGAAAATAGAATAACTTCTAGTGAATCTATAGAAAACTATGTTTGGGAAGGAGAAAAAATTAGTTCAATGGCACTTCGCTCAATGGTGAAGCGCCTTCGAACAAAACTTCCTGAAGGGATGATTATTTCACATAATTTCGGTTATGAGATTAAAACATTCTAAGAAAAGAATCTAAAAGCCAACTAAGAGTTGGCTTTTTTATGCAACTTTTTTAATCAAAAGTTTTTCTAAATCCTCTTTAGCTTCTCCTGTTAGATGTAAGTTAAAATTTTCAGCAAGGAAATTGAAAATATCTTCATTTACAAATTGTGGAGGTTTTGGTCCAAGATAGATATTTTTAATACCTAAACTAAATAGAGCAAGAAGTATAATAACAGCCTTTTGTTCCATCCATGAAAGTACAATTGAGATTGGTAAATCATTAATTGGTGTATTTAGTGCGGCACTTACTGCTTTTGCAATTTCAACGGCACCATTACTATCATTACATTGCCCTAAGTCTAAATATCTTGGGATTCCAGTTCCCTCAATCTCTCCAAAATCAATATCATTAAATCTAAATTTACCACAACTTGATGTAATAATTACACAATCTTTTGGAAGATTTTCTGCCAAATCTCTATAATAGTTTCCAGCTTTTCCAGGAGCATCACACCCAGCTATTACAAAAAACTGACTTATTTTTCCATCTTGAACAGCTTTTAGTATTTGTGGTGCAAGAGTTAGTATAGTTTTATAATGGTGTCCCGTTGTAAGAAACAGATTTTCATTCATATTTGTATCTTCACATTGAAGAGTTTTTTCTATTAACTCATCAAAATTATCATCGATAATTTGGGTTGCACCCTCAATTCCTACAATTTTGTAAGTAAAAACTCTATTTAGATAATCTGCACTCTTTTTAGGTGGAACAATACAGTTTGTATTTACAACAAATGTACCTTTAAATTTTTTCATTAAATCAACTTGATCAAACCAAGATTTTCCAACATTACCTTTTAAATGTGAATATTTTCTAAGTTGTGGATAACCATGAGCTGGAAGCATTTCAGAGTGAGTATAGATATTTATACCTCTGTTTTCTGTAGCAATTAGAAGTTTTTCCAACATCTCCAAGTTATGACCACTAACTAAAATGGCTTTACCTTCAACATTGTTTTGATTCACTTTCACAGGAGTAGGAACTCCAAATTTATTTGTGTGAGCATTTGATAGTTTATCCATAACTTCTACACCAGCCCTTCCAACTTTCATTAGTTGATTGATATGGTCTTGAAAATTAAAATTTACATTTGTAAGGGTAAAGTATAGGGTTTCACTAATAACATCATCAACACTTTTTGTTTCATTTGGTTTTAACTCATTTAAATGCTCTCTATAAGCACTAAGACCTTTTAATCCAAATATCATTATATCTTGCAGTCTAGATAGATTTTCATCTTTTCCACAGGTTCCCATATTTGCCCCTGTACTTCCACAGCCGTTTGGTGCACTCATTTCACATTGATAACAAAACATACTCATTTTTATTCCTCTTTAATTATTTTGAATTTGAATTGTATTAAAAAGTAAGAGATGATTCATTGATTACAATCAATGATCAGAGAAGTATATATATTAAAATTTTTTTTTTAAACTTTTGTTTTTTTTATTTAATATATAATTTATTTATTTCCAAAATAGGGTTGGATATGAAAGAGAACTTTTTAAAAGAGCTGACAATTATTTGTGCAGAAGATTCAAATACAATTCGTAGCTTTATGCAAGAACACATGGGAAAAGCATTTAAAAACTTTTATGCTTTAAAGGATGGGCAAAAAGCTTTGGAATTTTATAAAATCCTTAGATTGAAAAATATAAAAATCGATGCAATAATTAGTGATATTCATATGCCAAATATGGATGGAATAGAATTATTAAAAGAGATTAGGAAATTAGATGAAAAGATCCCTTTTATTTTCACAACTGCATATCTTGAGAAAGAGTACCTTTTAGAGGCAATTAAACTACAAGCTACCGAATATATTATAAAACCAATTGATATAGATAGTGCAATAAAAAAAATTGAAAAAGAGTGTAGATTTATCAAACAACAAGAAACAATTGAAAAACAAAAAAAAGAGTTGGAAAGATATTTAGAAGTTATAGATACTGTTGCAAATATTTCAAAAACAGATTTGCATGGGAATATTACCTATGTAAATGAAAATTTTTGTAATGTATCCAAATACAAAAAAGAGGAATTAATAGGTAAACCACATAGTATAGTAAGACATCCAGATACTCCAATAGAGGTGTTTAAAGAGATGTGGCATACAATCTCATTGGGGAAAGTTTGGAAAGGGAAAATAAAAAACAGAGCAAAAGATGATTCCTCTTATTTTGTTAATACAACAATAATACCCCAATACGATGAGGATGGAGAAAATATAGTTGAATATATTGCAATAAGATTTGTAATTACTGATGAGGAAAATGAAAGACGAGAATTTAAAAAAAGAGTAATGCATAATATGTCCGAAAGTCGTAAAGAGAAAAAGAAACATGAGGAGTATATAAAAGAGTTAGAAAGTAAAATAGAAAATCAAAATAGGGAAAAAGGGAATAAAATTCTTGAAAATAAATTATCTAGTGAAAAAAGAAAAATTGAAAAACTAAATTCACAAATTCTATTTTATGAAGAAGAGATGAAAATCCTTAATGAAAAAACAGAAAATATAATTGCAATTTCAAATGAAAAACTTAAAGAGACTTATTCTTATGCAAAAGATCTAAAAAACACAAACCTTCAATTAAATTTTGATATTAAAAAAGTTTCAATGGAATTAAAAGATAAAAATCGTGAATTGATAAAAATACAAAATAGAGTTGTAGAACAAAACAAAATTATTGAAAATCTAAGGGATGTTATAGAACACAGGGAAGCTCAATTATCAGAGAAAAAGAAGAGTTAACTTTTATTGCTAATTGATAGTTAAGTTTAAATAGATAATATTTATTTAAAAAAAAATTATTTTTAAAGGCTATTTCATGAAAAAAATCTTATCAACAATTGGTTTTTCTGCAATTTTACTTTTTGCAAATGATGGGTTTGTAACTTATGAGGTTAATGGAAAAAAATATGAAGGTTATATGAGTTCCCCTTCAAAAAATGCTCCATTGGTTTTCCTTGTACATGATTGGGATGGGATAACTGATTATGAGGTAAAAAGAGCAAAAATGTTAAATGAGATGGGGTATGCAACTTTTGCAGTTGATCTGTATGGAAAAGGAATTAGACCTGAAAAGCTTGAAGATAAAAAGAGATTGACAAATGATCTTTATCAAGATAGAGCAAAAATGAGAGAGCTTTTGTTTGCTGGATTTGAAGAGGCAAAAAAAGAGGGATTAAATGTAAATAATGCAGTTGGTATTGGATATTGTTTTGGTGGAGCGGCAATTTTGGAGTTTGCAAGAGCGGGAGTTGAACTTAAAAAATTTATACCTTTTCATGGTGGACTTGCAACACCTAAAGGTGAAGATTATTCAAAAACTAAAGGTGAGATTGTAGTATTTCATGGAACAGCGGATAAAGTTGTAAGTATGCAGGATTTTGCCTCTTTGGCAATGCAACTTGAAGAAGCAGGAATAAAACATGAGATGTTAACTTATAGTGGGGCACCACATGCTTTTACAGTATTTGGTGCAAAAAGTTATAATGAAAATGCAGATAAAGCCTCATGGAAAAGATTTTCTGAGATTTTAGAAGATACTTTTTAATCTAAAAGGGGATACTCTTTTTATATTGTATTTGGAAGTCTTTTATTAGAAATTGAGATAAGAGCAAAAAGAGCGAAAATAGCACTATATAAAAAGAGATACTCTCCATATAACCAACCTGCAATTAATGCACCCATAAATCCTCCTAAACCATAAGCAACTCCATACATAAACTGTTGAGCAAGTTTTTTATTTTCATATAGAGAATACAAATAGATAATAACAGCGCTATGAAAAAGTCCAAAAGAGAAAGCGTGAATACTTTGCGTAAAAAATGTAATTATAATATTTTCTGGATATACAAAAAGCAGAAACCATCTAAGGATAGTTAAACTCAAACAAAACTTGATGATATGTAAAAGATTTCTTTTTAGAAGTGGAGCTTGGGAATAGAATAGAATTATTTCACAGATTACTCCAAACGACCACATAAATGAAGCCATTTGTAATGATACCCCATGTTCTGTCTCATATATGGTAAAAAAGTTGTAAAAGCCTCCAAAACTTAGTTGCATAAAAAATATTGCTACCCAAAAAGGCCAATATTTAAAAAAAGAAAAAGGTTCAGAAGACAAACTTTCATCATGTTTTACATCATCATATTTTAGAAGTAATAGAGCAAAAACAACTGTTAAAACATTTACAAAGAGATAGTAGTGTAATGCCACAAAAGGATGAGTTAGGAACTGTCCTAAAAGTATTGCAACAAGAATAAATCCAATTGAACCAAATAGTCTTGATCTGCCGTATTTATCTTTTCCCAATATCTTAATTGCATTAACTTCTAAGTATGGCAAGATAAGTGATAAAGATGCACCTAATATTGCATTATTTACCATAAAAAAATAGAAGTTTTCTATTGTTAGATAAAAAGATATAGAACAAAATATTGATAAAAAAAGTGCAGCTTTAAAGACATTTTGATTTAACTTTATATGTTTTAAAAACAGAAAAGGAGTAATAAAACGCATAAGTGGAGCTAAAGCAAAAACAATACCAATTTGCATTGCTGTATACTCTAAATCGTGTAAAACTTTTGGTAAAAATATAACATAAACACCAACCGCTGCAAAATAGAAAAAGTAAAAGGCTGATAGTTTAAAAAAGAGCATTATTTCTCTTCAGAAACAACTGTTGAATTTGTTAATATATCCTGTACACATTTTTTATCTTTTCTAAAAAATGGAACAAAAGCTAAAATTATTGTTGTTGCAGAGATTAGAAAAAGAAAATATCTAAAAGTTGATTTTAAAAAAGAGACTCTCTTTTTTGTATTATTATCAAGTAGTTTTAAAGAGTAGGCTTTATATCCAGGAGTTTGTCCCTTAATGCTCCAAAAAAGAATTATAATAAGTCCAAAAACACAAGCTGTTATCCATCTGGCATCTTCACTTCCTTGGAAATCATCTTTACCATCCATAATTAGATATGTAGTTACATACATAATAGGCATCATAATCATAAACATATCAACAAGAAAGGATTTAATTCTTGTAACCAGTGGTGCAGATTTTAAAGAGTTATCATTTTCATCTTTTGAAGTATCTTTTTTGATATTTCCTTGTTTGATATCTCTCCATCTGCTCATAGAGATTAGTTTCCTCTACTTCCTGGTTTGTAAGCTACACTACCTGCTTTGCAAAGGGGACAGTCATCTGGAGAATACATTTCAAATGTGAAGTCCTCAAGTGCAAAAAGTGGTTTATCTAATGGAAGTTTGCAGTTATCTTTTGCTTTGATATCACTACCAACTCTACTACAAAATCCTCTATTTGCTAAAGCAGCATAAGCAACTATATTTCCACCAGCATTTTCAACTTGTTTTGCTGCTTCTAAAGCAGAACCACCAGTTGTAATAATATCTTCACAGATAATATAGTTTTCATTCTCTTTAACTTCAAAGCCTCTTCTAATAGTCATTTGACCATCAACTCTCTCTGCAAAGATAAATCTTACATCAAGAGCAGTTGCAAGAGCAAAACCTGCAATAAGACCACCAAGAGCTGGAGAGCAAATTGCATCTACTTTAATACCAGAGCTTTTTATCATTTTTGCAAGTTCATCAGCTAATATTTTAGCAGTCTTTGGGTCTTCTAAAACTTTTGCAGATTGTAAATAAAACTTAGAGTGGTTTCCGCTACTTAATTTAAAGTGTCCCTCTAAGAGTGCATCTGCATCTTTATAAATTTGTTCTATATTCATAATTAAACCGTTAAAATTTCTTTCTCTTTAGCTTTTAAAATCTCATCTGCTTTTGCAACATATGAATCAGTAATTTTTTGAATTTCATCTAATGCTTTTTTATTTTCATCATCAGTAATTGCTTTATCTTTATGAAGATTTTTTACTTTATCATTTGAGTGTTTTCTTACATTTCTAATTGCAACTTTTGCATTATCAGTCATAACTTTTGCATGTTTTGCACTCTCTTGTCTTTGATCAACTGTCATTGGAGGGAAAAATAGTTTGATAAGCTCACCATCATTATTTGGATTAACACCAATATTAGCTGCATTGATTGCTTGTTCAATGTCACTTAAAAGGTTTTTTTCCCATGGGTTTATTACAATTGTAGTTGCATCTGCAGCAAGCACTGAACCAACTTGGTTTAAATCAGTTGGTGTTCCATAATAGTTAACTTTAACCCCATCAAGAATAGTAGTTGTAACTTTTCCTGTTCTTAATGTTTTATAGTCTCTTTTTAATGACTCAAGAGATTTTTCCATATTCTCTTTTGTTTCTGAGTAGATTTCATTTAACATTTGTATTCTCCTTATTTAAAATTTGTAGCTTAAAACGAAAAAGATTATACCATTATAATCATTTATAAAGGTATTTAAAAATGCCTATGAGTTTTGTATCATAGGCAAATATTTTATTTATTTACCTGCAGGTTCAGTAGGTAATACAGGAGCTACAGGTGCAATAGGTGCCGCTGGAGCTTTCTCTTTTTCTGGAGTTGCAGGAATTAAACTCTCAGTTTTTACATTATCAACTGCACTCTCTAATTTATTTTGATTATAGATGTACCCAAGATATATTGTGTTTATAACAAAAAGTAGTCCTAAAATCATTGTAGCTTTGCTTAGGAAGTTTCCTGGTCCTTTTGCCCCAAATAGTGACTCATTACTTCCACTGTATGCACCAAGCCCTATACTTGAACTCTTTTGTAGCAAAACAGTGATTGTTATTATAATTGCTAAAACGAACTGAACTATTAAAAGTGTAGATGTCATTTTGCTTATCCTTTTAAAAAAATGGTAGCTATTTTATCTAATTTTCATTAAATTAAGGTTAAAATAGCCCTTATGTCCGTAAAGAAACAGTTTTCACAATATGCTTATCAGTATAATAATTTTAATATAATTCAGCAAATTGCTGCAAAAGCTCTTGTAAGAGATATTAAAGCTACACCTAAAAAAATACTTGAAATTGGTTGTGGTTCAGGTCAAGTTTTCAAATATATAAATTGGGATTTTGATGAATACGTTGCAATTGATTTTTCAGCTTCAATGTGTGAACTTCATCCAAAAGCAACAAATGTGCATGTGGAGTGTTATGATTTTGACTCAGAGGATTTTGGTACATTCTTAAATAATAAAGAGTTTGACATCATTGTTTCATCTTCTGCATTACAATGGTCAAAAGATTTAACTAAACTTGTTGAAAAGCTTTCAAAAAGTTCAGACAAGATTGTTGCTGCCCTTTTTACTTCAAATACTTTTAAATCAATACAAATGTTATCTAAAAGTGCTTCTCCCATCCTTTCACAAGATAAGATAAAAGAGGCATTTTCTAAATATTTTTCTTGTGAATTTGAAGTTCATAACTATAATTTAGAGTTTGAAAATAAAAAAGATATGTTTGATTATATTAAAAAATCGGGTGTAAGTGGTGAATCAAATTTAGATTTTACAACAGCAAAAAAAGTTTATAAAGATTATGATTTAAACTATTTAGAGTTTGAAGTAATTTTTGTTAAAACAATTTCCAAATTGTAGAGTTCGTATCTAATATATTTAAAGTTTTCACTCTCTTTTATAGAGATTAATTTACAGAACTCTTCTAATACTCTAGCACTCTCTTGTGCTCTTTTAAAGTTTGCAATCAAGATTGAATATAAATCAGCTCTATTTTGTTCACTCTTTATTGACTCTCTTAAAACATCATTTTTAATATCTCTAGTTTCAAGTATCTCTTTGTAGTTTTCAAGTCTTGATAGATGTCTTAACTCTTTTAGTTTTGAAGAGATCTCTTTATTGTCATATACATATCTAAAAATATCTTCAACAACACGAATACCTTCTCTAAGTCTATTTAAGTTTGCGTCAATAAGTCGTAGGTTTTTTTTATCAGTCATTGTTTGTAAGGTGTAGCTTCCAAAAGGAAGCTACTATTAGTCATCACTATTTAATATACCAAAAATTTGTAGTAATGAAATAAATAGGTTAAGGAAATCTAAGTATAGAGCAATAGCTGCTTCTATAGGAGTTGAAAACCCACCTTTAATTATTTGTTGTGTATCATAAAGAATAAACGCTGAAAATAATAGCGCTCCAATACTTGCTACTGCTAGTTGTAAAAGTGGTGATTGGAAAAAAATATTTGAAATTGAAGCAACAATTAAGATTATCAAAGCAATGAATAACATTTTACCCATACTTGAAAAATCTCTTTTCGTTGTCATAGCAAACATAGAAATCCCACCAAAAGCAACTGCAGTCATTAAAAATGCTTGTGCTACAATTGAAGCACCTGCAGGCATTGCTAGTATTGTACTTAATAACGGTGTTAAAGTTAAACCAGTCATAAAAGTAAATCCAAATAATACCGCTAAATTAACTCCTGGTTTATTTTTAACTGCATATAGTGCAAATAATAAAACAAACTCTAAAATAACTAATCCCCAATACCAACTTGCAATTGTTGAAACCATATCAAGACCGATATATGCCCCCGCAGTTGCTGCTAGTAATGATCCAGCAAACAATTGGTAAGTAGCTTTTAAAAAGCTCATCAACTCTGATCTTGAAGAGTCAACAGAAGTTCTGTACTGAGATGATTCTTGTGAAAGATAATCTCTGTTATACATTTTCGTCCTTTCTAATTTTTTGTAGCATTTTATAATGTTACTCTTAATATTTACTTTAAACTTAGAAATTACCTTTTTTAAATAAACTTAAAAGCTATATATATTAATGTTAAAACTAAGAAAAAGCTTACAAAATGGCAAATTTTGTAGAAACCCAAAAATTTTCAAAATTTAAGGTTTAATTTAGTTTAAACTCTTGACAAAGGTAAAAAATTTGTCTATAATTCCCGTCCAATTTCAGAGGAACGACACAAAGTTCTAAAGGGATACGATCTTTAAAAACTCAGGTTTGTTAAGAGAGAAATAATCTTTATAAACCGAATATGAAATGACAAAAAAAATACAAGAGAATATGTGAATAACATATCCTTGTCTATTAACACGAGATTTGATTTTGTTACAATAGTAATAGAATTAAAGTCAAGATTAAATAATCTATAAATATTTTTATGGAGAGTTTGATCCTGGCTCAGAGTGAACGCTGGCGGCGTGCCTAACACATGCAAGTCGAACGAGAACGGGGTAAAGCTTGCTTTACTTGTCAGCTAAGTGGCGCACGGGTGAGTAATGTATAGTTAACCTGCCCTCAAGAAAGGAATAACAGATGGAAACGTCTGCTAATGCCCTATATGCCCATAATACAAAAGTATGCTGGGGAAACGCTTTAGTGCTTGAGGATGGGACTGTATTGTATCAGTTAGTTGGTGAGGTAATGGCTCACCAAGACAATGACGCATAACTGGTTTGAGAGGATGATCAGTCACACTGGAACTGAGACACGGTCCAGACTCCTACGGGAGGCAGCAGTGGGGAATATTGCACAATGGAGGAAACTCTGATGCAGCAACGCCGCGTGGAGGATGACACTTTTCGGAGCGTAAACTCCTTTTATATAGGAAGATAATGACGGTACTATATGAATAAGCACCGGCTAACTCCGTGCCAGCAGCCGCGGTAATACGGAGGGTGCAAGCGTTACTCGGAATCACTGGGCGTAAAGAGCGTGTAGGCGGATAGATAAGTCAGAAGTGAAATCCAATAGCTCAACTATTGAACTGCTTTTGAAACTGTCTATCTAGAGTATGGGAGAGGTAGATGGAATTTCTGGTGTAGGGGTAAAATCCGTAGAGATCAGAAGGAATACCGATTGCGAAGGCGATCTACTGGAACATTACTGACGCTGAGACGCGAAAGCGTGGGGAGCAAACAGGATTAGATACCCTGGTAGTCCACGCCCTAAACGATGTGCACTAGTTGTTGCGATGCTAGACATTGCAGTAATGCAGTAAACACATTAAGTGCACCGCCTGGGGAGTACGGTCGCAAGATTAAAACTCAAAGGAATAGACGGGGACCCGCACAAGCGGTGGAGCATGTGGTTTAATTCGACGATACGCGAAGAACCTTACCTGGACTTGACATTTACAGAACTTTCTAGAGATAGATTGGTGTCTGCTTGCAGAAACTGTAGGACAGGTGCTGCACGGCTGTCGTCAGCTCGTGTCGTGAGATGTTGGGTTAAGTCCCGCAACGAGCGCAACCCACGTCGTTAGTTGCTAACAGTTCGGCTGAGAACTCTAACGAGACTGCCTACGCAAGTAGGAGGAAGGTGTGGACGACGTCAAGTCATCATGGCCCTTACGTCCAGGGCTACACACGTGCTACAATGGGGCATACAAAGAGCTGCAATATCGTGAGGTGGAGCAAATCTCAAAAATGCCTCCCAGTTCGGATTGTAGTCTGCAACTCGACTACATGAAGTTGGAATCGCTAGTAATCGTAGATCAGCTATGCTACGGTGAATACGTTCCCGGGTCTTGTACTCACCGCCCGTCACACCATGGGAGTTGAACTCATTCGAAGCGGGGATGCTAAAGTAGCTACCCTCCACAGTGGATTCAGCGACTGGGGTGAAGTCGTAACAAGGTAACCGTAGGAGAACCTGCGGTTGGATCACCTCCTTTCAGAGATTATGTACCTTATTAAGATTCGTTTCTTAATAAGCATAAGAGAAGAGAAGATAAACAATTATCTTCTCAAAAAGCTACATAAGTAGCAAGTCATTCATGTTCGGTTTATAAAGATTATTTAAATAAATAGGTGAAGATGGGCCTATAGCTCAGCTGGCTAGAGCGCTCGACTGATAATCGTGAGGTCCCAGGTTCAAGTCCTGGTAGGCCCACCATGATTTAGATAATCTAAAGATTATAGAATAATAGTTGGGGATATAGCTCAGCTGGGAGAGCGCCTGCCTTGCACGCAGGAGGTCAGCGGTTCGATCCCGCTTATCTCCACCATCTATTAGAAGCAAATCAAGAGAAGAGTTTATAAAAACTAAATATAAGTCTTAAAATAGATAAGATTTATATTTGGTTTTAAAAGAACCAAAGCGTTACCTTGAAAAAACTTGTTTTTTTAAGTTAGCATGATATTTAAAAACATAATGTTAAAGTCTTTAATTTTTTTCGTTTAAATTGTCTTTCGTATGAAGATGATTTAAAAAAATAAAATTTCATATCTAAAAAAAAGTTGACTTGAAAGAACAATAGTTTTTTTAAGAAAATAAATAGATAGACACAACTGTTTTGTTGAATTGTTAAATTCAATAAGATAGTAGCCAAGGAATAATTATTCAAAAAAGGTAAGATAACGAAAGTTATTTTATTCTCAATAAGCTATAAAGGGCTAATGGTGGATGCCTTGACTGTAAGAGGCGATGAAGGACGTACTAGACTGCGATAAGCATTGGGGAGCCGTCAAGAGGCTTTGATCCAGTGATTTCCGAATGGGACAACCCAGTATGTTATGCATACTATCCTTTTTAAAGGAAGCGAACCTGGTGAAGTGAAACATCTCAGTAGCCAGAGGAAAAGAAATCAATTGAGATTCCCAAAGTAGCGGCGAGCGAAATGGGATTAGGGCGCTTAGTGATAGCATTTTAAATAGTAGAATTACCTGGAAAGGTAAACCATAGAGAGTGAAAGTCTCGTATGCGAAATTTTTAATGTGGTACTAGACTAAGGAACGAGTAGGGCGGAACACGTGATATTTTGTCTGAATATGGGAGGACCACCTTCCAACCCTAAATACTACTTACAGATCGATAGTGAACAAGTACCGTGAGGGAAAGGTGAAAAGTACCCCAGTGAGGGGAGTGAAATAGAACCTGAAACCATTAGCTTACAATCATTCAGAGCCCTATGATTTATCAGGGTGATGGACTGCCTTTTGCATAATGAGCCTGCGAGTTGTGGTATCTGGCAAGGTTAAGCCAAGTGTGAAGCCGTAGCGAAAGCGAGTCTTAATAGGGCGAATTAGTCAGATGCTGCAGACCCGAAACGAAGTGATCTATCCATGAGCAGGTTGAAGCTGGTGTAAGAGCTAGTGGAGGACCGAACCGACGGACGTTGAAAAGTCTCCGGATGACTTGTGGATAGGGGTGAAAGGCCAATCAAACTTCGTGATAGCTGGTTCTCTCCGAAATATATTTAGGTATAGCCTCTAGTAGTAGCGTATAGGGGTAGAGCACTGAATGGGCTAGGGCTGCTTACCGCGGTACCAAACCCTATCAAACTTCGAATACTATACGTGTAATCTAGGGAGTCAGGCGGTGGGTGATAAAATCAATCGTCGAGAGGGGAACAACCCAGACTAACAGCTAAGGTCCCAAAGTTACATCTAAGTGGAAAACGATGTGGAGTTACTGTGACAACCAGGAGGTTGGCTTAGAAGCAGCCACCCTTTAAAGAAAGCGTAACAGCTCACTGGTCTAGTGATTCTGCGCGGAAAATATAACGGGGCTAAGATGTACACCGAAGCTTTAGATTCATAATTTATTATGAGTGGTAGGAGAGCGTTCTATTCAGCGTTGAAGATGTACCGGTAAGGAGCGTTGGAGCGGATAGAAGTGAGCATGCAGGCATGAGTAGCGAGAAAAGAGGTGAGAATCCTCTTCGCCGAAAACCCAAGGTTTCCTACGCGATGCTCGTCATCGTAGGGTTAGTCGGGTCCTAAGTCGAGTCCGAAAGGGGTAGACGATGGCAAATTGGTTAATATTCCAATACCAATATATAAGCGCGATGTGGGGACGCATAGAGTTAATCGAGGTCACGGATGGAAGTGTGGCTCGAAGGATGTAGGTTGTAATTTAGGCAAATCCGGATTACGTTAGACCGAGATCTTACAGGCTCTTGACACTCTTCGGAGGAGATAGAGAATCGATGATACTGTCGTGCCAAGAAAAGCCACTAAGTATATTATATATTGCCCGTACCGTAAACCGACACAGGTGGGTGGGATGAGTATTCTAAGGCGCGTGGAAGAACCCTGGTTAAGGAACTCTGCAAACTAGCACCGTATCTTCGGTATAAGGTGTGCCTACTTTGGTATATGGACTTGCTCCAAAAAGCTAAAGAGGTTGCAACAAAGAGTCCCTCCCGACTGTTTACCAAAAACACAGCACTTTGCTAACACGTAAGTGGATGTATAAGGTGTGACGCCTGCCCGGTGCTCGAAGGTTAATTGATGATGTTAGCTCTGCGAAGCATTTGATCGAAGCCCGAGTAAACGGCGGCCGTAACTATAACGGTCCTAAGGTAGCGAAATTCCTTGTCGGTTAAATACCGACCTGCATGAATGGCGTAACGAGATGGGAGCTGTCTCAACCAGGGATCCAGTGAAATTGTAGTGGAGGTGAAAATTCCTCCTACCCGCGGAAAGACGGAAAGACCCCGTGCACCTTTACTACAGCTTGACACTGTAGCTTGGATATTCATGTGCAGGATAGGTGGGAGGCTTTGAAACGTAGACGCCAGTATACGTGGAGCCATCCTTGAGATACCACCCTTGAATATTTGAGTTACTAACTGCGATAGGTTATCCCTATTCAGGACAATGTCTGGTGGGTAGTTTGACTGGGGCGGTCGCCTCCTAAAAAGTAACGGAGGCTTACAAAGGTTAGTTCATGGCGGATGGAAATCGCCAGTTGAGTATAATGGCATAAACTAGCTTGACTGTGAGAGAGACAACTCGAACAGAGACGAAAGTCGGTCATAGTGATCCGGTGGTTCTGTGTGGAAGGGCCATCGCTCAAAGGATAAAAGGTACGCCGGGGATAACAGGCTGATCTCCCCCAAGAGCTCACATCGACGGGGAGGTTTGGCACCTCGATGTCGGCTCATCGCATCCTGGGGCTGGAGCAGGTCCCAAGGGTATGGCTGTTCGCCATTTAAAGCGGTACGCGAGCTGGGTTCAGAACGTCGTGAGACAGTTCGGTCCCTATCTTCCGTGGGCGTAGGAAAGTTGAAGAGATTTGTCCCTAGTACGAGAGGACCGGGATGAACGTACCACTAGTGTACCAATTGTTCTGCCAAGAGCATCGTTGGGTAGCTACGTACGGATGTGATAAGAGCTGAAAGCATCTAAGCTCGAAGCCAACTCTAAGATGAACTTTCCCTGAAGATCCCAGCAAGACTAGCTGGTTGATAGGCTAGATGTGTAAGTGATGAAAGTCATTTAGCTGACTAGTACTAATAGATCGTTTGGCTTATTTTTAATTTCTTGGTTTACTATCTTATTGAGTTTAACTCGTAAGCGTGTATATCTAAATGATATGAATAAAAGAAAACAATAAAGACATTTAACATTTAAACTCATTATATAATGTGAGTAAAGAGATATATTTTTTAAAATACTTTCTTTACTCATATTGCTGGTGGTTATAGCGAGGTGGAAATACCCAGCTCCATTCCGAACCTGGAAGTCAAGCACCTCTGCGCTGATAATACTGCCCCCTACGGGGGTGGAAACGTAAGCCACTGCCAGCTCTTGAGTATTTATGCTTAAAAAGATTTGCATCTTTTTCAGGGACAAAATATTTTTAATCAAGCTTTTAGCTTAATCATTACCTTCATGATTTAGCTAAGAGCTTTTTTTTTATCTAAATTTTATCTCTCCTCTCTCTTTATTATTTGTTTTATTACATCTTTGTTTAACTTTTACCAAATATAGACTTTTATGATGTCATTCTTTTTATTTTTGCTCTTATTAAGCATATTTATATTGCTTTATTTCTTTTTTCTTTTTGGAATAAAAAAAGTCACGATTATATAAGTTTTATATTATATAATCATTAATTCTTTATTGGGAAAAGGCAAATGATAAATATAAATAGGTTAAAGAGTAAAAAAATAAAATTTTCTCTAAGGCACTCTGTTACTAAATTTTTATTCTCTTTACTTATGGCTCTTTTAATCTCTATATTTCCAGATTATATAGGTTTGAGTAAGGATGCAAGTTTAATGCTCTTTATTTTGTGCTTTTCTGCTTTTTTATGGATGAGTGAGGCTATTCCTGCCTTTGCTGTCTCTTTTCTGATAATTGTCCTTGAAATATTTCTTTTAAGTTATCATGATTTTAACTTCGATAGTAATTCAAAAGAGTGGATTTTTTATCTTAAATCCTGGTCATCACCTTTAATATTTTTATTCCTCTCAGGTTTTATTTTAGCAATAGCTGCATCTAAAACTAAACTTGATTTGTGGTTGGCAAAAAGTGTACTTTTTTATTTTGGCAAGGCTCCACATAATATTTTAACAGGTGTAATGCTTATTACTTTTGTTTTTTCAATGTTTATATCAAATACTGCAACTACAGCTATGATGATGACAATACTAATTCCTATGATAAAAAGTATGGAAGATCATAATCCTTTTCAAAAAGGTATGTTATTAGGCGTTGTAGTTGCTGCAAATATTGGAGGTATGGGAACAATAATTGGAACACCTCCCAATGCAATTGCAGTTGGAATATTAGGAAACAGTGCCCCATCATTTTTAGAGTGGATGGTTATGGCTTTACCTCCTGCAATATTAATTGCAATTATTTTCAGGTGGGTTATTTTAAAAATGTATAAATCAACTGAAGAACTTATTGATATTGACAAAATTAAAAGAGTAAACCATTACGATGATTCAACTACAACTTTCACAAAAATCCCCACAATACCAAGCTGGAAAAAAATATTAGTAATTTTTGTTTTTTCTATTACTGTATTACTTTGGCTTACAGGACCCTTTCATCATATTCCAACACCAGTTGTATCTTTACTTCCTATTGTAATTTTTACAATATTTGGAATTATTGATACAAATGATATAAATGAAATTAGATGGGATGTAATTATATTAATAATAGGTGGATTGTCTTTAGGTGCAGGAGTAACAAAAACTGGTTTAGATGTGTGGATAGGCACAATCTTTGATATAGGCGGATTAAACCCATTTTTGATTGCTACCATATTTGCTTTGATTGTTATTCTTATCTCAAATTTTATGAGTAATACAGCAGCAACAAATATAATGCTTCCTTTGGTTGTTGCTCTTGTAAGTAGTCTTGGCTCATCAATGGTAGAATTTATGGTAATAAGTATTGCTCTTTGTGCATCATGTGCAATGATTCTTCCAGTATCAACACCTCCTAATGCAATAGCTTATTCCTCAGGTAAATTAAATTCAAAAGATTTTCTACTAATTGGAGTTGTTGCTGTAGTTGTGGGTCCACTATTTATATTAAGTCTACTTAGCTTTTATGCCTAATCAATTATCTCTTCAATAATAGTTTTCCCGCATACTTCTCTAATTTCTCCTACTCTAAAAAGAGTTTTTTGATCTCTATCTTCTATATAGATATTAAACTTCATACTCTTCATTGTAAAGTATCTGCATCTATCTTCTTTATATTTAAATATCATTTTAGAGTTACAACTTTTTTGAAACTCTTTTTTTGTATTAAAACGGGTAAGTCCTAATATTTTTTGTTCTTTTGTTTCAACAACGCAGAAGCCCTCTTTTGTAAAATAATCAGGTGTAATTGTTGCAAATAGAGATAAAAAAAGAGTATGTAATAAAAAGATAGTTTTCATTGGCATAAAAAGCTAGATGATTAGCTTTATTTATTTCCTTTAATCAAAATTATTAAAAGATATTATCTAAATATTACTATGAATACAAAATTAGAGTCAAAGTGTGTATATAAATATTCATAATTAATAAATAATAGTAAATTTATTGTTTGATTTTATTTTATTTTAATTTTTTTACTTTATTATCATGACAATGGCCATATTTATAGAGGATAGCTATGAAGTTAATAACAATACTTAAAAAACTTGCTGTAGCTTGTATGTTTGCTACTAATATAATTAACGCTTCAAATACAAATACAATTGATAATATACATTTTTTAATTCCAGGAGGTATTGGAGGAGGTTGGGATAGTACAGCTAGAAGTGTAGGTGAAGTTTTACTTAAAGCTAAACTTGCAAACTCTGTATCTTTTGAAAATATGTCAGGTTATGGTGGAGGTAAAGCTCTATCTTACCTTATTGAAACATTAAAAAAACAGAATAATACAATGATGATAAATTCAACACCAATTGTAATTAAGTCTTTACAAAATTATTTCCCACAATCTTTTCGTGATCTTACATTAATTGCTTCAATCATTACAGATTATCAAGTATTAGCAGTAAGAGAAGATTCTTCACTTAAAAGCTGGAATGATATTTTAATAAAATTTAAAAAAAATCCACGAAAACTAAAAATTGGTGGTGGATCAAGCAGAGGAAGTTTGGATCATATAGTCTCTGCACAAATTTTTAAAGCTGCAGGATATGATCCTAAACTGGTAAAATATATATCCTATGATGCAGGTGGAAAGGCATTTAATGCTTTGATTTCTGGAGAGATTGATGTACTTTCAACAGGGCTTGGTGAGGTTTTAGAAAAATATAGATTAGGAAAAGTAAAAATAATAGCTGTAACATCTTTAGAACCAATAAAAGGGATTGAAGATATTCCAACTTTTAAATCCCTTGGAGTAGATATGAGTTTTGCAAACTGGAGAGGGTTTTTTGCTGCTCCTGGAATGAGTGAAAAACAAGTTGACAAATTTGCAAATATTTTAAAAGAGATGTATGATACTACACAATGGAAAGAAGTTAGAAAGAAAAATGGATGGTCTGATCTTTATCAGCCCAAAAAAGAGTTTAGGCAATTTTTGGAAGAGCAAGAGAAGAGTATAAGTTCTCTTATGAAAGAGTTGGGTTTTTTATAATTATATGGCAAAAGAAAAATCTTTTAGAAGGAAAAATTATGACAATTAATAAAGAATTCTCTCATTTAAGACTCCTTTATATTGAAGATGATGAAGGTATTAGAAGTGTAAATAGCAGAATTTTAAATAGAATGTTTCAAACTGTTTATGAAGCAACTAATGGACTAGATGGTCTTGAAAAGCATGAAAAGTTTCATCCAGATATAATTATTACAGACTTAAAAATGCCACTTCTTGATGGTATCTCTATGGTTAAGAAAATTAGAGAAAAAGATAAAAAGACTAGAATAATAATAACTACTGCATTTACTGAAGAGCAAAATCTAATAGATGCAATTGAACTTGATATTGTAAGATATATTGTTAAACCTTTAAATCAAAGAAACTTGATACCTGCTTTAGAAAAAGCAATAGAGCAGTTTGGAAATACCAAAAAACTTTCCCTTGGAAAAAATATTACCCTTGATGTTGAAAATAGTATTTTGATTAATAAGGATAAAGAGTTTCATCTTACAAAAAAAGAGTTTTTATTTTTAGAATTACTTACAAAAAATGCTCATAGGGTGGTAAAATATGAAGAGATTGAATCTCATATATGGTACGATGAACCAATGAGTATCTACTCTTTAAGAACACTTGTTGGAAATATCCGTAAAAAATTTAATTTAGAAGAATCCATCCAAAATATTTCTGGTATGGGGTATAAAATGGAAAACTAATATGAAAGAGACTGGTCTTAAGCGTATTCTCCTTTTTAGTTCAACTATTGTAATTATTACAGTTACTTCAATTGTAAGTTATTTTTTAATAGTTATTGAAAATAGAAATTTTAAACAAGAGATGAAAAGAGTTGAAAAAGAGCTAATTGATAATAAAAAGAGATATCTAGATAATAGTTTAAAAATGATTTTAAATGAGATTAGTTTTGATCAATCTTTTATAAAAAAATCTGAGTTAGAAAAAGTAAATAATTTTGTTGAATCTATCTCTAAAACACTAAATATAATAAATACTAAAAATCAAAAAGAGATTAAAGAGATTTTGAAAAAATATAATTCAAATAAAAATATAAATCCTTTTGCTTTTTTGGGTGATGGGAGACTATTTTGGAATCCAAATAATCCAAAAGCAGAAGGAAAAAACTATTTAGATTTTGAAGATGTAAAGGGCTTTACTTATGTTAAAGAGATGATAAAAAAAGCTAAAAACAAAATTGATAGCCCAATTAATTACATATGGTATACACCAAATAAATCAACACTTTCTGATAATATTGCTTTTGTAAGATATATCCCCTCTCTTGATTTAGTTGTGGGAGCCTATACCTCTAAAGAGGCAATAGAAACAATAATTAAAGAGACAATCCTTCAAAAATTGTCAAAATATAAATTTACAGATGACACCTTTTTATATGTTGATTATTTGAAGAGTTACAATATGTCTGGAAATTTTTCAGAACCTTTACTTCAACTAGGTAATAAAGATTCAATAACAGCTTTACAAGATAAAAGTTTACAAAATACAATTAGTGAGATTTTCCTAAGCAATGGTTTTAGAGGGATATATTCAAAAAACATAAAATATAAGAATACTCACTATTTAATCTATATCTCAATACTAAATCAATATAGATGGGTAATAGGTGTTGGCGAAAATTTAAAAGAACTATATAAAACAATAGAATTAAAAAAATATAATTCTGAGAGAAGTTTGAATGGCAAGATATCTGACTTAATCTTTTTAAGTGTAATTATTGCAATAATGTTTTTCTTCTTTTCAATCTTTTTAGTAAAAAAAATTGAAAAGCTTTTGATAAATTATCAAAAAAGAGCTGATATTGAATCAAATAAATATCAAGCTTTATATCAACATAGTAATGACTCTTTTTTATTGGCAAATAGAAACTTTGAGATTGTGGATGCAAATCCTAAGTCAACAACTTTGGCAAATCTTAATAAAGAGGAGCTTTTATCTAAATCTTTAAAGATTTTTTTCCCACAAATAGATTTTGAAAAGGTTCAAATACAACCCTCTGGATATTATAGAACAGAATTTTTGGATCATTTAGAGAATAAAAAAACAGTTGAGTTTACATTTGTCTGGATAGATATAGAGAATGAAAAAATCATTTTTGCCTCAATTAGAGATATTACAGAAAGAATAAATCTTATTAGTGAAAAAAGAGAACAAGAGCAGATCCTAATACAGCAATCAAAAATGGCGGCAATGGGAGAGATGATAGGTAATATTGCTCATCAATGGAGACAACCTCTTAGTCATATTTCTGGATTGTTTATGGATATCTCTTCAGCTTATAGTTATAAAGAGCTTGATGATAAATATTTAGAGAAAGTAATTAATGAAGCAGATGATATTATTGAGTATATGTCCCATACAATTGATGATTTTAGGAATTTCTTTAACCCTAATAAAATGAAAGAGAATTTTTTGGTATCAGAGTCTTTATATAATGCAATTAAAATTATAAAATCATCTTTTGATTTTCATGGAATTGAAATAGATATTAAAGTTGATAAGGAAAATCCAATATATGGTTATGCCAATGAGTATTCACAAGTTATTCTTAATATTTTCTCAAATGCAAAAGATATATTTATAGAAAGAAAGATCTCAAATCCAAAAATCACTATTGAGATAGTAAAGCACAATGGAAAAACATGTTTAAGCCTTACAGATAATGCAGGTGGAATCAAAGAGGATACTTTGGAACGTATCTTTGAGCCATATTACACAACAAAATATGATTGTGGTAGAGGTATTGGTCTTTATATGTCAAAAATTATAATAGAGAAAAATATGGAGGGAACAATTAAAGTTTCTAACACTAAAGAAGGTGCAAGATTTGAAATTTGTGTCTAAGTTAGAAGCTCTTGTCTTTTGTAAATTTTTCAAAATATCTATGCATAATAGGTAAGATGGCCATTACTATAAATAGTCTAAATGTGTGATGCAGTGCCACAAATGGAACATTTGCACCTACTAAAATAGCTATCAAATTCATATCACTTTGTCCCCCTGGCGAGAATGCCAATAGTACAGATAACCAATTCTCTCCAGTAATCCAAACTGAAAAAACGCCAAAAATTAGTGATAATATCAATAATACTATAAAGTGACCTGCACCAAAAAGCAGAGTCTTACTAAACTCTTTAAAACCAATGCCACTAAAAGATGAACCAATAGATGCACCTAAAATTAACTGAACAATATTTATAAGTTCAAATGGTGGTCTAGTGTGAATTAAATCTAAAATATAAAATATTATACTTATTATCATTGGGCCTAATAGGCTTGCTGCGCCCATTTTGATTTTAGTAGCAAACCACCATCCAGATAAACCACAAAAAAGCATTAGTAATCCATCTTTTATATCTATATCTATAATTGAAGGGAGAAGGCTTCCTGCGCTTGATTTTGGAAGTTCAATATTAAGAAAGGCATGTATTAAAAATGGAAGAGCTAATACAATAATCATAAGTCTTGAAGATTGGGCAAGTATTACTTTTCTAACATCAGCTCCTGCACTTTGTGCAAGCATAACCATCTCAACAAAACCTCCTGGCTGAGAGGCAAAGAAAGCACTGTTTTTATCAATACCACCAAGTTTGTGATAATATAAAACTCCAAATACAGTTGAAACAAGAACAAAAGGAATAATTAGAAGTATACTAAACATATAGTGATGTAAATCATTTATTATCGAAGCACTAAAGGCACTTCCTACTGTTACTCCAATTACCATTCTTCCTGGATTTGCAATTTTAGAAGTTAGTTTTTGAGTAGTAATATTTGGTAGATTACTTGCAATAGCAACAGTTAAAACAGGTCCCATCATCCAAGGAAGAGGTAATGATAACAATTTGAAAATAAATACTCCAATAAGTCCTATTCCAAATGTTATCATTATTTTTTTCATAAAATATTCTCTTTTTGTATTATCTAATAAATTTTTATATTTTTAATGGGTCATAAATACAGGTATATCAGTATGCTCAAATAGATATTTTGTAGCTCCACCAAACATCATTTCTCTAAGACCTTTATGGCTAAATGCTCCAGCAACAATCATATCAAAGTTGCCATCTTTGGCAGCTTTAAAAATGGTTTCCCCTGGAGATTTAAGAGTCTTTACAAGTTCTGCTGTTGAGTTAATGCCATGTCTAGCTAGATATTTTTGTATTTTTTCTAATTTTGAAATATCAGAGGCATACTCTTTTGATGAAACAATATGAACTCTTTTTGCTTGTTTTAAAATCTCCAATGATGAGGTAATAGCCCTTGAAGCTTCAGGTGAGTTATTCCATCCAATAACAATAGATTTGGTATCAAATTTTTTCATTATTCTAGGAATCATAATAACTGGTTTACCACTTTGAAGTACACTTGCTTCAAAAGTTGCTGTCATAACTGCATTTGGTGGTGTAGCTGCTACAACTAAATCACAAAATTTAGACTCTTGTTCTACAATAGCACTTCTATTTCCACTTTTTATCTCAGGGAAAACGGTAGCTTGGTTCTCAAGTACTTTTTCACTTATTGGAACATTTAACTCATTTGCAACTTCCACAAGTAGTTTCTGGAAATCATTATTATCTGTTTTATAGTGATCCTCAAGTGCACCTTTTAATTCATCAAGAACAAATTTTGGAATGTTAAAACTAGTTTGTGACTCTAATCCTGGAAGACAATGAAGAATTTCAAGATGTACATTAAAGTGTTTTGCAACTAATATAGCACCATAAAGTCGCTCTCTTAACTCATCACCACCACCAACTGGGAAAAAAAACTTTTTATAACTCATAAATACCCTTTGTTAATTACTTTTATTAGCTTTTTTTCTATACACTCTTAATAGTATAGGTACAAAAATAATAAATACAGTTAATATATATAGCACAACAGCATTAGTAGATTGGTATAAGATGTTCCAATCACCCGCAGATATTGATAGTGCTCTTCTTAAATTATCTTCAAATAAGTGACCAAGAACAAAACCAAGAATAACAGGTGCTAAAGAGAACTCTAATTTTCTTAATACCCACCCTAATATACCAAGCGCTATAATCATATAAAGATCAAATGGATTACCAACAACAGAGTAAACACCAATAAATGCCAATACAGCAATCATAGGGGTTAAATATTGTTGAGGGATTGTTAACAATCTTGCAAACATACCAACTAATGGTAAGTTAATTACTAAAAGTGCAAAGTTACCAATAAACATTGATGCAATTAAACCCCAAGCAATTTCTGGTCTTTGTTCAAACATCAAAGGCCCTGGCTGTACATTAAATAGTAGTAAAGCTCCTAATAAAATTGCTGTTGTTCCAGATCCTGGGATACCTAAAGTTAGCATTGGTACCATTGCTCCACCAGCAGAGGCATTATTTGCAGCTTCAGGAGCAGCTAATCCTCTTGGATCACCTTTCCCAAACTCTCCTTTGTCTCCAACAAGTCTTTTTTCTGTTCCATATGTAATAGCAGAGGCAACAGAAGCACCCGTTCCAGGTAAAACACCAACAAAAAATCCAATTAGAGATGATCTAAGAATAGTCCATTTTACTAACATAAGGTCTTTAAAGCTTACAAAACTTTTTCCAATTGGAAGAAGTTTAAGATTTCCTCTAACTTGTTGTTCAACCAAGTGGAATAGTTCAGCCATACCAAAAAGACCAATAACAACAACTAAGAAATCAATACCAGCTAAAATATCAGGAATATCAAAAGTAAATCTTGGAACACCTGTATTTGCATCAATACCAATTGAAGCAAGCATTAACCCTATCATAGCTGCAAAAAGTGATTTAATTGCGTTTTTACCAACTAAAGAAGATAAGCTAGCAAAAGCAAAAATCATTAAGGCAACATAATCTGCGGGATTAAACTTAACAGCAAATTTAGCTAACATTGGACCAAACATTGCTAATAAAACTACAGCTAATGTACCACCAACAAAAGATGCAACAGCAGAGAGTGATAATGCACGTCCAGCTTCACCTTTTTTAGCCATTGGATTCCCATCTAAGGTACTCATAACAGCTCCAGCATCCCCTGGAACATTAAGAAGAATTGATGATATCCTTCCACCATACTCAGCTCCATAATAGATACCTGCAAGTAAAATTAATGCAGATTCTGGTGCTAAGCCAAAACTATAAGCAATTGGTAGTAAAATTGCAACACCATTAATTGGTCCAATACCAGGTAGGGCACCAATTAATGTACCTGCAAAACATCCAAGTAATACAAGCATTAGATTTGTTGGTAAAAGTGCAACACTAAAACCATGAGAAAGCCCTAATAATACTTCATCCATAAAATTGTCCTAAAAAATTTTCAAGTGGACCAGCAGGTAGATTTAATTCTAGGATTAAAGCACAAAGTATATAACCTAAAATTCCTAAAGCTAGACCAAAATATATTGAATTTAAACTATTTGCTCCCAATAAACGAGAAAATAATCCACAAAACAAAACTGTTGCAAAGATAAAACCTAATGCCTCATAAGCAAACGAATATCCAAATAGTAAAATAGTTACAATAACCAATCTTAAAAATATTGATTTTGATATATCTAAAGAGATATTATCAGGTTTAATAAGTAGATATAAGGCACAAAAGCCTGAAACAATTGACAAAATTTGAGGCCAACTCTCTGGACCTAATGGATCATATTGAAAAGGTGCTTTTATTATATAAAAAGCAATATATCCATATATTATAATTAACAATAATGATATAGATGCAAATACTCTATCCGCAATCATCTAAACTCCTTAAAATAAAGTAGTGGTTTAATTAAACCACTACTTTTAGTTACTTGATAAGTCCTGCGTCTTTAGCAAGAGCTCTAAGTTTTGCAATTCTCTCTTTAACTGATTTGTCAAGTTCTGCACCTGCCATATTTAAAGGAAAAAGACCTTTCTCTTCTTGAAGTTTTTTAAATTCAGGATCTTTATATGCTTTTTCAAATGCTGAAACCCAAGTATTATAAGCCTCTTCAGAAACATTTTTACCCATATAGTAACCTCTTAAGATTGTCCACTCTGCATCATAACCTTGTTCAATAGCTGTTGGATATTTTGAAAATGGTTCAGGTAATCTCTCTGTTGATAAAACTGCTAAGATTCTCATAGTTCCTGCGTCAAGGTGAGATGACATCTCTCCCACATCTCCCATATAAACATCAATACTTCCTCCAAGTAGTCCTGCAATCGCATCTCCACCACCATCATAAGCAACATATCTCATTTTTTTTGGATCTTTATTAATAGATTTAAATAATAATGCACCTTTCATCCAGTCTTGTGAACCAACTGATCCTCCTGCACCAACAACTACACTACTTTCATCTTTTTTAAGATCAGTCATCAACTCATCTAAAGTTTTATATTTACTATTAGTTTTTACAACTACTGCACCAAAATCTGCTCCAGCTGTTGCTAAAAATTTAACATCATTTTCAGTCCATTTCCCATATTTACCTGTAGCAATATTTAATAATGAACCAGAAGAGAATGCTACAATTGCATTTGGGTCATCTGTTCTTGTTGTATTAAATTGATTAATTGCAACCGCTCCAATACCACCAGGCATAAAAGTAACTTTTATTAATCTGTCAAATTGATCTTTAAGTCCAGTTTGAACAACTCTACAAGTTAAGTCAAATCCTCCACCTGGTTTTGCAGGAGCAACGCACTCTGGTCTTTTTATGTCTGACGCTAAAATTGAAACGCTCATTAATGTAGTAGCCATTAATGCAATAGAAAGTTTTTTCATAATTTCCCCTTGATAAATTAATTCTATGTTATGCTAAAATAAAAAAATCAAAAAAAAATAAAATAAAATTGTTTTTTAGAAATTTATATGAAAAATGAATATTTTTGGAATATATAGTTTTGTGTAAGTATAAATAAAAAAAGGCCAGTTATAAAAACTGACCTTTGTGGAAAATAGCAGAATCTTATAATAAATTTATTTCCTAGTGATTAAGGTTATTTATACAAAATTTTATAATATAAAACTATGTCTTCATTATTCTTTTTTATAAAATCAAACCTTGCTTGATATATTGCTTTTTTAAAATCTTCATTAATGACTGTAAATATTGATTTTTGAATAAAATCTAGATTTTGTATATTTTTGTGGTCATCTATATTAAAATGTATAATAATTTTTTCAAATTTTGGAACTTTCTTAGGTAAATACGTTAGTTTAAAGTAGGGAAATATTTTAACTTCATTTTTATTTTTTAGTGATTCGTCTTTAAGCTTTTTTTCTTTTATTTCTTTCTCATAAGAACTTACACTATTTCTATTAATATATACATTATTAATAAAACCTTGTAATTTTTTTATCTCTTTTCCTTTTGCATTATCTGAAATTGAAACTTCTACTTTTTCATAATAATCTGAGAATATTATAGGATAGAAAAATTGATTGCCATAATTATCTTTTTTATCTTCTATATTTCCTAAATCTGCATGAGTAAGAATATTTTCTAAGCTAGAAGCACATAAAGATATTAAAAATATTGAGATAAAAAGTATATTTTTCATAAATAATAGACCTTTTCTTTTTATTATATAAAATTAGTGTCTCAAAATTGTTTTATAAAATAGTTAGATAATATTTAGAGGGTGATTATTAAAAAGCGCAGAGGTACAAAAGTAATACTTTACTTAAGACCCTGCTTGTTCATTATCAGAATAATAACAATAAAAGTATTAAGATTTCTTTAAAAAAATAATTACCTTTCTTAGAAAAGTGTAATTACTAATTATTAAAGGATTCTTTTCAAAATATTTTTCATTTTTTCTAAATCTTATGTTGATTAAATCATGTAAGTCTTTATTGAAAGCTTTCCCCATCTTTTGACTACTTGATATTTGTTTATAAGCTAATAATGAAATTATAAAGTCATGAATTGTAGGTATTTGCATTTTTCTCTCTATTGTTTTCTGAGACATAATAATATTTTCTTTTAGTAATTGTGTAATTTTAATATTTCTTTTAAAATATTTGTGTTCAAGAGGTCTTAATTTATGTAATAAACAATTATTATGTGCTGAAGAATTTCTTAAACATTTTATTGACCATAATAAACCCTTGATTTCATTATAGATACTATCTGAATATTTATCATAATAGAATTCACAAAAATTAATAAAATGTCCAAATTCTATTATTTCTATAAAATTCCAAATTGCCAAATTTAGATTATATTTTTTTAAAATATTATCCTTTGCCGTATATCCTGTAAAATTGAAAGACTCAAGATGTTCTTTTAATTTAGGATACTTTACTAGGAATTCATTAACTATTATATAGCCATCACAACATGTATTTTGATTAAAATCTCTTAAAATTTTTGTTTTTAGCATATGTTCAAGATCAAGTGTAAGTCTTAACGTAAATCTTCTAAAATGCATATCTAAAGTAGATAATTCTTGTAAGTAAACAAAATCTAAATTTATATATTCTCCATTAGGTTTTTTTTCATAATTTTTGCTATAAGATTTGAGTTTAAAAAAATAACTATTATATGTTAAAAAATTTATTGCAGAGTTTTCATCTACTTCTGTGAAGGTTATACCTTTATTTTTTAAATAGTCGACTTGTTGAGGTATTGATAGTTTGAGTTTACTCATTAAAATCTTTCTTGGTATAAATATAATGAAATATCTTATCAAAATTTTTATCTTAAGTAAATTAGCTAAAAGTGGTTGAATTTATTAAAATTGAAATTAGTAGATATATTTTGTAATAGTATTTAAAACAAATAAGGGCATAAGCCCTTATTTAATGGAAATAGCAGAATCTTATAATCTTGACTCGTATCTTCTAAGCATATATAATCTTTTAAGCATTTTCTTTCTAGCAGAAATTTTTTGTTTCTTTCTCTTTTCAGTCATTGGCTCAAAAAATCTTCTAGCTCTAGTTTCAGTAACAATAAGATTTCTATCGCATTGTTTCTTAAACCTTCTGTACGCTTCGTCAAAAGATTCGCTATCTTTAACTTTAATGCCTGGCACTAAAATCACCCTCTTTCTTTTAAATTTAGGGTTGCATTATATTTAAAAGTAACTTAATTCCAATTTAACTAAACTGTAGTTATAATTTTATATAAATAACAAAAGGGTAAGTATTGAAATTAACGCATTTAGATGATAATGATAGACCAAAAATGGTTGATGTCTCAGATAAAAATGATACTACAAGAGTTGCCGTAGCTTCAGGAATGATATCAATGAGTCAAGATGCTTTTGATGCTATTATAAATAATAAAACTAAAAAAGGTCCTGTACTTCAAACAGCAGTTGTTGCTGCAATTATGGGAGTTAAAAAAACTAGTGATTTAATACCAATGTGTCACCCTTTAAATCTTAGTGGAATAAATTGTGATATTGAAGAGTTACCAAAACTTCCTGGATTTAAACTATATGTTACAGCAAAATTAACTGGGCAAACAGGGGTTGAAATGGAAGCTTTAACAGGTGTATCTATTGGTTTACTAACTATTTATGATATGGTTAAAGCAATAGATAAATCTATGGTTATCTCTAATGTTCAACTTGAGAGTAAAAGTGGTGGTAAAAGTGGTGATTTTAAAAGAGGGGATAAATAGTGATTGATTTAAATCAACATAAACTTGAATTAACATATCCTTGTTCATGGAAATATAAGATTGTTATACTAGAGACTATAAATGTAAAATATATCTCAAAGGATATTTTTGGAGATAGAGATCATAGTGTAAAAGAGTCTAATGTTAGTAAAAAGGGAAAATTCAAGAGCTACACCATTGAACTGCTTGTTCACAATGATGATGATAGAAAAGAGTTATATAAACAATTAGGTGAGCATAAAGATATTAAGATGGTATTGTAAATATATGAATAGAAGAGATTTTCTTAAAGTTACGGCAGTTCCACTTTTTATATCTGCTCAAAATGCTTTTTCTATGCAAAATCTAAATCTTCTTAATCCCATTTTAGATCTTGAAAAAATAGATATTTTTGAAGAGCTTCCTGATGAGCAAAATGAAAAAAGAGATATCTATCAAGATGTTTTTTTAGAAAGTAATTATATAAAAGTACTCTCTTCTATTCGAAATAAATTAAAAAAAATCCAAAGTCATGTAGGGTATGGTAATTTTAATCTTATAAGTTTTGATGAAATTATAAAACTAGCAGATTATATAAGCAGTATAGGCTCTTTTAGTAAAGAAGAGTTGGACTTTTTTGAGTATATATTTTATTATGATCCTTCTATACATGGATTTTATGGACAAAGAATTTCAAAAAATCTAACTGATAAAATAGATAAAAATGATGTAATAAAAGTATCAGGAACTGGACACTATTTATTTAAAGGTCATTCCCATGAGACCTACAATAGAATGTTAAGTGATATTGGGCAGAGTATGGTTTTAACTTCAGGAATACGAAGTATTGTAAAACAGAGCAAACTCTTTTTGGATAAGCTTGCAAATTGTGAAGGAAATATGAGTGAAGCTTCAAAATCTTTGGCTCCACCTGCATACACTTATCATACAATTGCAGATTTTGATGTGGGTAAAAAAGGTTTTGGTTATGCAAATTTTACACCAAGATTTGCCTTAACCCAAGAGTTTATAAAAATGAGGAGTTTAAAGTATATAGATATGAGATACACAATTAATAATAGAGATGGAGTAAGATATGAGCCGTGGCATGTTAAAGTTATTTAGAGTAGTTTTTATTTTAATTTTAGTTCAAAATATATTTGCAAGTACAAATATAAAAAATTTTGATTTTGATTTTATAAAAAAAGGAAATCAAGACAATAATACACTTTTAATTGTTGGTGGTATACAAGGAGATGAACCAGGAGCTTTTATGGCAGCATCAATTGTTTCAACCCACTACACAATAAAAAAAGGCTCAGTATGGGTAATACCAAATCTAAATTTTTATTCAATTATTAAAAGATCAAGAGGTCCATATGGAGATATGAATAGAAAATTTGCGCAGTTATCTCCTTCTGATCCAGATTATGATGCAATCCAAAGAATAAAAAAATATATCATTTCCCCTGAAGTAAAAGTTGTTTTAAATCTACATGATGGAAGTGGTTTTTATAGGGAAGTTTATGAGAGCTGGACTTACTCTCCTGATAGATGGGGACAAAGTTCTATTATTGACCAAAGAAATCTTGAAATAGAACAATATGGAAATCTTGAGGATATTTCAAGAAGTGTTTGTGAGTATGTAAATGGGAAACTTTTAAATAATAACCATAACTACAGAGTAAAGAATACAAATACAAGAATGGGTGACAAGGAGATGGAAAAAAGTCTTACTTATTTTGCCATAAACAATGGTAAAGCAGCTTTTGGAAATGAGGCTAGTAAAGATTTACCACTTCATGAGCGAACATATTATCATCTTTTGGCTCTTGAAAAATATATGCATATTATGGGAATTGAGTTTGAAAGAAAGTTTGATTTAAATCCAATAGCTGTAAAAGATGTGATTGACAATGATATTTATATCTCTTTTTATGATGACAAAATTCAATTACCTCTTAGTCAAATAAGAAATATTTTAAGATATTTCCCTATAAAAAAAGATGGAACTTTAGAGTTTACACCTTCAACTCCACTACTTACAGTATTAAAAGATAATGGAACTTATGTAATTCATTATGGAAATAGAAAAGTTGCAAGTTTGAAACCAGATTATATAGAGATGGATAATGAAACAAAAAGTGTTTCAATGATAATAGATGGCAAAAAAAGAGATATAAAAATGGGTTCAATAATAAATGTTGATACAAGTTTTGAAGTTGAATCAATGGATGGTATTAGAGTTAATGTTATAGGTTTTGTTCAAGATGGAAAAATCAATGAAGCTGGTATAAACATTAAAAAAGCTGATTTTATAGAGAGATTTTCTATAGATGTAAATGGAAATCTTTATAGAATTGAGTTTTACAAAGGTGATAAATTTGCAGGGATGATTCTAGTTAATTTTGATAAAAATATTAAAAGTGATGAGTTGTCTGCTACAGGTAAATTAGGTAAAAAAGTTACAATTTCAATGTAACTTTTTACTTTAATCTCTAATAATTAACTCTTTTTTTATCTTCTCTTGATTTAGTTTTTTACAAGCAGATTTATATAACTCTTCAACTCTGCTCTCTTCATCATTTATTAAAGTAGCAATCTCTTTTATATCTTTTTTTTCTTCCATTGCTACAAAAACTTTAAACTCTTTTTTTGTAAATTTTCTTTTTAGAACCTCTTTTAGTTCCTCTTCATCTTTTAGTGTTCCTACTAATTTTTCTATATTAAATAGAAGTGATTTTTGTAGATTCAATTAATTCTCCTTTTTTAACCAATTATCTAACTTCTTCATATCATCATACGAGGTTAAATCTAACATCACAGGTGTAATTGAAACATAATTTGCCTTAATAGCTTCAAAGTCACAATTTTTATCATTGCTAGCCTGCCAAATTAGAGGATGTAAGCCAATCCAATAAAACTCTTCACCTCTTGGACTATAGTGTCTGTGGGTATCATTTCCATACTCTCTGTAACCTGCTTTTGTGATTTTTATTCCCCTACAATCTTGAGGTTTGATTGGAGGAATATTTATATTTAGAAATCTTCTACGTGGAAGAGGAAACTCTTTTTCAAATATCTGTTTTACAATAGTAAAAATAGTCTCTTTAGCTAAAGCAAAATCCCAGCCATTTTTTATCTCTTGGCATCTATCTTTGCACACTTGTGAAATGGCAATTGAGGGAACTCCTTGAAGCACAGCTTCCATTGCAGCAGCAGCTGTTCCACTGTAAGTAATATCTTCCCCCATATTTGCACCAATATTTATTCCACTTATTATCAAATCAGGTTTATAATTCTCTTTGAAAAGATTGTTTAGTGAAATAAAAACACAATCAGTTGGTGTTCCATCATCTATTTTATAATAATCATCTGCCACACAATCCATTCTAAGTGGTTTATCTAAAGTCAAAGAGTGTCCACAAGCGGATTTGTTTTTTGCAGGAGCAACTACAATTATTTTTGCCAAAGGAGTTAAGGCTTCTATTAGAGCCTTTAAACCTAATGCATCAAAACCATCATCATTTGTTAAAAGTATTTGTTTCATGCTACTACAAAAGCTCCATTTATCTGTTTTATATACTCTTCCACATTTGAAGTAACTTTGAAATCAGTCTCAAGCTCTATATCTGCTAGTTTTGTCTTTATAATAATTTTCAACTCTCTTTTTCCTTGGTTATGTGCTACTAAATCAAAGAGTTTATAGATAATATCCTCTTTCTCTTCATAGGGAATTGCTATTGTTAAAGGGGGCTCTTCTTTCTCTTTGTGTTTTGTTTTGATTTTCTCTTTTTGGGCATCTTTTAGAGTCTCAATTTTAAGAATATTAAGTCTTGTAAAATCTCCATCATGGGTAACTTTTACTTTAAAGGCAATTGGCTCATTTAAATCAAAATCATCTTCAAGCTCTTTTAATCTATTTTCAAAAAGCATAACCTCAATATTTCCATGAAGGTCTAGAATATTTGCAATACCAAATTTATTACCTTTTTTTGAAATCTTTTCTGTAATCTCTTCTATTTTTCCTATGATAATAGCTTGTGAGCCATCTGCAACTTCACTAAGTTCTGAACTTAGTGTATAAGAGATTTTTTCTAAATCATCTCTGTACGAATCTAAAGGGTGTCCAGATACATAAAATCCTAAAGATGCTTTTTCAAATTCTAAAATCTCTTTTGGTTCAAACTCTGGTAAATGTTCCAACTCCACTTCAACTTTTAACATATCTTTGTCATCACCAAAAAGAGATGAAGTGGTTTGTTTTTTTAGTTGCATAGCTTTTCCAACTGATTCAACAATTAACTCAATTTGTTCGAGTAAAGCTCTTCTTGAGTAAGCAAAAGAGTCTAATGCACCAGCTTTTATTAGGGATTCTAAAACTCTTTTGTTTACTTTTGTTCCATCAATTCTTGAGATTAAATCTGCTAAATCTTTAAAATTTCCATTTTTATTTCTTTCAGTAAGAATTGATTTAATAGCAACATCTCCAGCCCCTTTGATGGCACCCATACCAAACATTACAACCTCTTTACCATCGATTTGTGTTGCAGTAAATACAAGGTCTGATTTATTTATATCTGGAGGAAATAGTTCAATTTTTAATCTTTTTACTTCATCAACATATTTTACAACTTTGTCAGTATTATCTTTTTCCAAAGTTAGTAGGGCTGCCATAAACTCTGTTGGGTAATATTTTTTAAGAAAACTTGTATAAAAAGTTACAAGACCGTAAGCAGCTGAGTGAGATTTGTTAAATCCATATCCGGCAAATTTTACAATCAGGTCGAAAAGCTCTTCACAATGCTCTTTAACAAAACCTTTTTTTACTCCACCTTCGGCAAATTCACCTTTTAGTCTATCCATCTCCTCTTTAATCTTTTTACCCATTGCCCGTCTAACTAAGTCCGCGCCACCAAGTGAAAAACCACCAATTGTTTGAACAATTTGCATAACCTGTTCTTGGTAAACAATAACTCCATAAGTTGGCTCAAGAATAGGTTTAAGTGGCTCTACAAACTCATCATAAAAGTAGCTAATCTCTGCACGTCCGTGTTTTCTATCAATAAAGTCATCAAGCATTCCTGATTCCATAGGCCCTGGTCTATAAAGGGCAAGCATCGCAATAATATCTTCAAATCCAGAAGGTTTAAGCCTTTTTGCCAAATCTTGCATACCAGCAGATTCTATCTGGAATAGTCCAATTGTATTTCCCGATTGAATTAGTTCATAAACACCTAAGTCGTTTACATCTTCGTGGATAAAGTTAATTCTTTTTCCATATCTCTTTTCAACAAGTTTATTTGCTTCATCAATAACTGTAAGGGTCTTAAGACCCAAGAAGTCGAATTTGATTAAGTCAACATCCTCAACATATTTACCATTGTATTGGGTTGCAATTGTCTCCATCCCTGAAGGTTTAAATAAAGGAGTTTTTTTCCATAAAGGTTCATTTGAGATAACAACACCAGCTGCATGAGTTCCTGCATTTCTATTTAAGCCTTCTAAAGCTAAAGCAAAATCCCAAACTCTTTTTGCTTGAGGATCTGTCTCACAAAGCTCTTTTATTTTTGGTTCTTTTTCCCATGATTGAGTAAGATTAATTCCAAGTTCATCTGGAATAAGTTTTGCCATGGCATCTGCTTTTGAGTAGGGCATATCAAGAACCCTTGCAACATCTCTAATAACCCCTTTTGCAAGAAGTTTACCAAAGGTGATGATTTGCGCAACGTTTGAACGACCATATTGTTGTACAACATAATCAATAATTTCACCCCTTCTACTTTGGCAAAAGTCCATATCAATATCGGGCATTGACACCCTCTCTGGATTTAGAAATCTCTCAAATAGAAGACCATAAGGCATAGGATCAATATCTGTAATAAACAAAGAATATGCAACCAAACTTCCTGCTGCTGATCCCCTTCCTGGTCCAACTGGAATCTTCATCTGTTTTGCAACAATTACGAAATCCCAAACAATTAACATATATCCAGGGAACTTCATATTGTTTATAATATTAATCTCAACTTCTAGTCTATCTCTATACTCTTCATGTTTCTCTTTTGGAACAATCTCAAGTCTTTTTTCAAGACCTTCTCTACATTTATGTTCAAACAGTGCAATATCGTTTTTTAGTGAATACTCTTGATCTGGTTCTGGAATCTCAAGATTAAGTTCTATTAGTTTTTGTCTTGTAAATTTAAAGTTTGGTGGAGTAGGGTTCCCTAATTTTATCTCCAAATTACATTTGTCTGCAATCTCTTGTGTTGTGGCTATTGCTTCAGGAATATCAGCATAAAGTTTTGCAATCTGCTCTGGAGATTTTAGATAAAACTCATGAACACTGTGTCTTAATCTATTTGGGTCATCATAGAGTTTATTCATAGCTATACACATAAAAGCTTCGTGGGCTTCAGCATCTTTTTGCTCTAAATAGTGGGTATCGTTTGTTGCAACTACCTTGATACCTGTCTCTTTTGAGATTTTTAGAATTAAATCATCAACAAAGAGTTGATCCCCAATACCATGTCTCATAATCTCTAAATAGAAATCATCCCCAAAAATCTCTTTGTATCCCAAAGCGATCTCTTTTGCTTTTTCATAACCTTTTGCACCAAATTTAACATTTCTTTCGTTGTTTGTATTAAGATGCCAGTTTACTTCACCTTGCAAACAAGCTGCACTGCAAACCAAACCTTCAGAATTTTCCCTTAAAAGAGTTTTATTTATTCTTGGATAATAATAAAAACCATGCATATAAGCTTGTGAACTTAAAAACATTAGATTTTTATAACCTATCTCATTTTTAGCATATAGACATAAGTGAAATCTCTGTCTTGTGGTTTTGTCTCCTATATCTTCTGAGTTGTGAATATAAGCTTCCATCCCAATAATAGGTTTAATCCCTTCTGCTCTCATTGCATTGTAAAAGTCAATTGCTCCAAACATATTCCCATGGTCAGTCATAGCAACGCTTTTCATTCCCATCTTTTTTACTTTTTTTGCTAAGGGTTTTATTTTGTTAGCACCATCTAAAAGTGAATATTCTGTGTGTAAATGTAAGTGTGTAAATTCTGGAGTTTGTGACATAATCTATTCTTTTTTCTTTTTTAAATTAAAATAGATTATATCCAATAGCATATAAAAAAAGATGAAAAACACTTAAGGTACTTATCTAGTTTAAGGGTAGATTTATAAAGATGAAAAATGTCTTTTTGCCTCTTTATATCCCAATTTAAAACACTCTTCTAGCTCTTTAAAAGTAAACATGGAATAATCCCATATCTCAAGGCTTGTTAGATACTGATTTGTATTTAAAATTGTAAAGTTATGGTTTTCATGTAGTTGCACAAACAATTTTCTTTGTAGAGATTTAAAAAGGGTTACCCTTCTTATCTTCTCATCTTTTATTTTTTTTGGAAAAAGATCAATGGCAATAATTTCATAAGAGTTTTTATCAAAAGGTTTTATGGGAACTGAATCAAAAAGCCCCCCATCAATTAGATACATATCTTTATATGAAATGGGTCGAAAAAGTGGTATTAAAGCACTTGAAGCCATACAGAGTTTTTGAGTGTCACCCTCAGTAAAGTAATGAAGTTCTTTTTTTCTTAAATCATAAGCTGTAAGATAGATCTCTTTTGGAATATCTTCAAGTCTTTTAATTGGAAGTAAATCATCTAAAATCTTTTGATTTTCAGCTATTCTAATAAGACCATTTCTAAAGTAGTTAAACTTTAATAGCTTTTTTATATCTTTTGAGGAAAAAATTTGTAACTGCTCTTTTGCTTTTACTCCACTTGCATGGGATGCTGCAATAATAGCTCCAATTGAACTTCCTGAATAGGCGTCAATAGTTATTTTACTCTCTTCAAAAAAATCTAAAACCCCTAAATGAAAAGCTCCTTTTGCTGCTCCTCCACCAAGGGCAAGAGCCAATTTTTTATCACTCATTTATATAACCAACTCACTATTTTAAAATCACCATCAAAGGTTTCAACCAAAGCTGTACAAGATTCAACCCAATCTCCACAATTAAGATACTCAATTGAGTCGATTTTTTTTATTTCAGCTTTATGGATATGTCCACAAATTATGCCATTATAACCTTTATATTTTGCATGTCTTGCCAAAGTAGCTTCAAAGGCAGTTATAAAAGAGATAGAGGATTTTACATTGTCTTTTACATATTTAGACAAAGACCATTTTGATTTTATTCCAACTCTACTTCTTATAACATTTAACATCTGATTTAGATTTAAAAGTAAGTCATAACCATAATCACCTAAAATTGCCAACCACTTTTTTGTCATTGTGATTGAATCGAAAAAATCACCATGGGTTATTAAATATTTTTTCCCTGATACTGATGTATACTCCGCTTCATTTTTAACCTCTAAAGAGTTACCTAAAATAAGAGGAACAAAAGGTCTTAAAAACTCATCATGGTTTCCTGTTATAAAAGTAACATTACAACCTTTTTTTGCCTTTTTTAAAATTTTTTGAATAACGTCTGAGTGTGTTTGAGGCCATACAAATCTTCTCTTTATAGCCCATCCATCAATTATATCTCCCACCAAAAATAGATTTTCACAATCATTATGTTTCAAAAAATCCAACAAAAATTTTGTATTAGAAAACTTTGTTCCCAAATGAACATCAGATATAAATATGCTTTTATATTTCATGAAGGGATTTTATTACATGTAGATTACAACTTAATAACATGTAATAGTGCTGTAATCAATATGCAATAGTATATTCAAATGAAAAAAATAAAAATTTGTTTAATAAGCGATACCGTATTTGATGTTAATGGAGTATCTAGGTTTATTCAAGATTTCTCAAAAGAGGCAATTTTTTTTGAAAAAGAGTTTACAGTTATAACCTCTACAAGCAAAGGGACAGAAGAGGAGTTTCCAAATATTGTAAACTTCAAGCCAATTTTTAGAATGAGAATGCCTTTTTATAAATCATTGGATTTGGTTCTTCCACCTTTTTTCAAGATTAAAAAAAAGATAAAAGAGTTAAAGCCTGATTTATTGCATATCTCAACTCCTGGTACTGTAGGGCTTTGTGCCCTTATAAGTGCAAAACTTTTAAAAATACCAGTTGCGGGGATTTATCATACAGATTTCCCTGCATATATGTATAAAAATACTAAAAATGCTTTTGTTAGATGGGGTACAATAAAGTTTTTAAAACTTTTTTATAGTCCGTATAAAGCTCTTTTTTCAAGATCAGATGAGTATTTCAAAACCCTAAAAGAGCAACTTGGGTTTGTAGATGAAGAGATATATCTTTTAAAAGCAGGAATAAATATAGAAAGTTTTGATAAATCTTTTAAAGATGAAACTATTTGGGATCCTTACAATTTTGATAAAAATAGATTCAAAGTTTTATATGTGGGAAGAATCTCTGTTGAAAAAAATGTTCACAAACTCCTTGATATTTGGCAAAAGGGTAAGTTTGAAAATTGTCAGCTTATTTTAGTTGGAGATAAAGAGCTAAATAAAGAGATAAAAGATGAATCTATTACCTACTTAGGTAGAAAAAGAGGTAAAGAGTTATCTAAAGTTTATGCATCTAGTGATTGTTTTATTTTCCCTTCAACAACAGATACTTTAGGGCAAGTTGTAATGGAAGCTATGTCTTCAGCTCTTCCTGTAATAGTTACAAACAAAGGTGGTCCGAAAACTTTTGTTAATAGTGATTTTGGTTATATTGTTGATATAAACAATTATGATGAGGTAATAAAAGCTATTAATGAACTCTCAAATGATAAAGAAGAGTATTTGGCAAAAAAAGAGAAAGCATATCTATTTATGAGAGATATGTCTATCTCCCATAGTTTTTTAGATTTTTGGCAAAAAAATGAAGAGATTTTAGAAAAATTAAGAAGCCTTAAATAAAAGCCCATCTCTAACTTTTGTAAAGCTCTCTTCACCTTTTAATATTTTTACTAATTCCAAAGCAAACTGCATAGCTGTTGCCGGTCCTTTTGAAGTAATAACCTTATCATCTTTTACAACAATTTCATTTTCCACATAAGTTGAAGAGTCAATTTTTTGCTCAAAACTTGGATAACAAGTATATTTGTCATTTAGAACATTTGCTGTATGTAAAGCAAAAGGAGCAGCACAAATTGCCCCAATATATCTATTCTCTTTTTTAAATTTTTGAAGTATTGTTTTTAGAAGTTCATCTTTAGCAAGATTAAAAGCATTTGGAAGACCACCAGGAAGTGCTATCATATCAAAAGCATCTGCATCTACATCCTTTAAAAGGGCATCAGCTTTAATAGTTATATTATGTGCCCCTACTATTTCAATTTCATTAATAGAAGCTAAAGTAACTTCAATATCAGCTCTTCTGCATACATCTACAATTGTTAAAGCTTCAATCTCTTCAAATCCATTTGATATGGGTACTAAAAGTGTTGACATGGCAAAACTCCTTATCTTGATTTTTTGATTATTTTAACACAAGAAGATGAAAAAACAAGAATTATAAAAATGCTTATTTATTTGGTTTTCAAGAATTTATAAGCTATTTTTAAATAAAATCGTAAGAACGAATATAAGGGGAATTTATGTTAAAAACTTTCGCTAAATCTTGCCTTGTCGTTGCAACAGCTTCAATAATTACTGGTTGTGCACTTGAAATCCCAACAACAACAGCAAAAAATTATGAAGATACTTCAGTTGCAAAAGAAGACAAAAAAGTACAAATTACTAAACAGCATATTCAAATCGCAAATGATATGCAAAAAAATGTTACTACGCAGTATACTCTTGAAGATACAATAAATTCACTGGCTACTCAAATGATGCAAAATACAAAGATGAATACAAGTAAGCCTGTACTTATCACATCTTTTGTTAGACTTGATAATTTTAAAAAGACTACAGAGTTTGGAAGAATAGTAAGTGAAAGTTTAATTAATGAGATATCAAATAGAGGTTTCAACGTAATTGAATACAGAGGACAATTGGCTGTTTCAATAAATGAACAAGGTGAATATTTTATTAGTAGAAATCCTCATAAAATTAAAGATGAAATACCAAATACATATGTGGTTGTGGGTACTTACTCAAGACAATATGGAAAAGTAATGTTAAATGCGAGAGTATTAGATAATATTACTGGTAAAATCATCTCTAGTGCAAGAGCAACTTATCAACACAACAAAAGAAATGACTGTGTGTTATTTAAAGATTGCCAACCTGCAAGAACTATTAAAATAATAGAAGAAAAATAGTATTAATGAGTTCAAAATCTATAAAAATATTGAAGTATAGTTTTACTTCAATATTTTTAATTATCTTTTTAACTTCATGTTCAAATATTGCAAAATCAATTGCAAGTAAATCACCAACCTATCATAAAAACATTATTGGTTCAAACGATTTTAATTCTCTTGTTGAAGATTTAATAAAAAAACAAGAGAGTAGATTAAACGCAGAAATTGGAAATGAAGAGGTTGTTTTAGTATCAGATTTTGTAAATATTGATACTTTGCAAAATCATTCAAAATTAGGATTTTTACTATCTGAACAGCTTAAGAACTCTTTATCTAGAAGAGGAATTATAATAAGAGAGATTGAACTTGGCAGAGATTTCCAACTTGGACATCGTGGCTTTAATCTTTTGACAAGAGAACAAAAAGATATAAAAAGCTCTGAAGTTGATAACCAATTTGCAGTTGTAGGAACTTACAGTGTAACTACACAAAGTTTAATAGTGTTTGTAAAACTAATTGATATAACAACTGGAAATATTCTAAGTTCAGCAAGTAGTGAAACTATTGTTGATGAAGAGATTTTAGATTTAGAGGCAAGTGGTCAAAATAGAAGAGTTATAGCACCAATGGTTCTATAAGATATCTTGTATTAAAAACTGAGGGCTTATTTCCCCTCTAAACTCATTTTTATTTATTGAAATTACCAAATCAACATACTCTTTAAAATCTCTATTTTCAGTATAAAATTGTAAAGCTTCAAAAATAAAGCCATTGTTATTTAGTGTTAGTTTCAAGTGGTTTTTATCTTTTCCAAAGAGTTGAGATTTTATGATTTTAGAGTTTGTTACTTTAAAAATTGGTCGGTGATTACCTAAACCATAGGGCTCAAATTTCTCTATAATATCAAGGAATTCATTATCCACACAAGAGACATCTAACTCTCCTAATACATCATGTTCAATGTGTAAATCTTCTGGCTCAATATCCAAAATCTCATTTATTCGTTTTTTAAACTCTTCAAGATTTTTTGCTTCCAGTGAGAGTCCTGCTGCATTTTTATGTCCACCAAAACCTTTTAAAATATCAGAAGTTTCAGAGATAATTGTATAAAGGTCAATATTTGCATTTGCCCTTGCACTTCCCTTTGCCATACCATTTTTAATTGAGAAGATAAAGGCTGGTTTTTTATATGCGTTTGAGAGTTTTGAAGCAACTATTCCAATAACTCCCTCATGCCAATCTTCTCCCCAAACAACTACTGCATTATCCTCTTCTTGGGTTGCAAGTATTGCTTTTTGAGAGATTCTCTCTTGTAAAACCTTTCTATAGCAGTTTAACTCTTCAAGCAGTTGTAAAGAGTCATTTGCTTCATAAACACTCTCAGATAGTAAAAAAGAGAGAGCAACAGAGGCATCATCCATTCTTCCTGCACTATTTATCTTTGGAGCAATGGTAAAACCAACATCATCAGAGACATATAAATCTTTGTGCATCATCTCATTTATTTTAATAAAAGCTGGTCTATTTGAAGTTTTTATCTGTTTAAGGCCATATTTAACCATAGTATAATTAAGGCTGGTCATTGGCATAATATCTGCAATAATAGCTACACTAAGTAGATCAAAAAACTCTTGTAGATTTACATTTAAGTTTAGCTCTTTTTTAAGTGCTGCACATAAATACCATGCAACTTGAGCTCCACAAATATCTTTAAAAGGAAAATTACAGTTCTCTTGTTTTGGATTTATGATTGCTATAGCGTTTGGAAGTTCTTCTCCTACTGTATGATGGTCTGTTATGATTAAATCAATATTTTTCTCTTTTAGCTTTTTTGCAGCTTCATTTGCAGAGATACCATTATCAACGGTGATTACCAAACCTTCATCAATCATATCAACTATTTTGGGTGAGAGTCCATATCCATGGGTAAATCTATTTGGAATGATATAATCAACTTTTATTCCTGCTCTTTTAAAAAAATCAACAATAATGGTAGTTGATACTACTCCATCTACATCGTAATCACCAACAATAGTAATTTTTTCATTTGATTGAATAGCTTTTTTAATCCTTTTAATGGCTAAATCTATATCTTTAAAGCTATTTGGTTCGGGAATTTGTGCAAGACGAGAATACTGATTGTTTTCATGTCTTGCTTTTAGTATATCAAAAAGTTCTTTTTTTGTAATCTTAGACATTAATGACTTTGATTAGCTTGTTTTACAAACTCTAAGATTATAGGGTTTGGTGTCTCCAAGTGTGAAGTAAACTCTGGGTGAAACTGAACACCCACAAACCAAGGATGATCTTTTATTTCAACTGCTTCAATAAGACCATTTGATTGTCCTGTTATTATCATACCAGCTGCTTCAAGTCTCTCTTTATATGCAGGGTTTGCTTCATATCTATGTCTATGTCTTTCATAATAAACTTCCTCTTTCCCGTAAGCTTTTTGTAACTTACTCCCTTTTAGAGGTTCAAAAGGGTATTCCCCAAGTCTCATTGTACCACCCATTGGTGATTTATGAGTTCTTACTTGTTTATTTCCACTTTGGTCAATAAATTCATCAATTAAATAGATAATAGGTTCAGGTGTTTCAGGATCAAACTCAATTGAGTTTGCTTTTTCAATTCCAAGAATATTTCTTGCATACTCAATAATAGCAAGTTGCATACCAAGACAGATTCCAAGATATGGTATTTTATTTTCTCTAGCATATTTAATCGCTTCAAGTTTTCCTAAAACACCTCTGTGCCCAAATCCACCTGCAACTAAAATTCCATCTGCATTTCCAATAACCTCATAAGCTCCACAATCTTCAATTCTTTGTGAATCACACCAAGTAATATTTACTTTTGTATTAAGGTGTGCCCCTGCATGAATAAGTGCTTCAATAAGAGATTTATAAGACTCTTTTAAATCAAGATATTTCCCAACAAAAGCGATAGTAACTTCATCTTGAGGTACAAGAATGTTTTTAACTAAAGTATCCCATTTTTCCATATTTGGTTTTAGTTTTACATTTAAATGATCAGATAGTGGAGTTAAAATCCCCTCTTTTATAAAATGAAGTGGTACTTGATAAATTGATTGTGCATCTCCAGCTTCAATTACCGCACTTTTATCAACATCACATGAAAGTGCAAGTTTGTCTTTTAAATTTTTTGGTAAAGGTTTTTCTGTTCTACATACAAGTAAATGTGGAGTGATACCAATTCTTCTAAGCTCTTGAACTGAGTGTTGAGTTGGTTTTGTTTTTAATTCACCTGCTGCTTTAATATATGGAACTAAACTCACATGAATATTCATTGTGTGAGATTTTGGTAGTTCATGTCTCATTGCTCTAATTGACTCCATAAAAGGAAGCCCTTCAATATCCCCAACTGTTCCACCAAGTTCAATAATTAAAAAATCGTTATCTTCAGCAGCTTTATAAATTCTAGCTTTAATCTCATCAACTACATGAGGGATTACTTGGATAGTTTTACCCAAATATCCACCTTCTCTTTCCCTTCTAATTACACTTTGATAAACTTGACCTGTTGTAAAAGAGTTTTTTGCTGTTAATGTTTTATCGATAAATCTCTCATAGTTTCCTAAATCTAAATCTGTTTCTGCTCCATCAGCTGTAACAAAAACTTCTCCATGCTCTAGTGGGCTCATTGTCCCTGGGTCAACATTTAGATATGGATCAATCTTAAGCATTGAAACATTAAAACCTGATTGTTTTAAGATAGTTGCAATTGATGCTGATGTGATACCTTTCCCTAGTGAGCTTAGTACCCCACCTGTAACAAATATAAATTTAGTCTTGACCATTATAAAAAACTCCGTAAAAAAATTGATTGAAAATTGTAAAATTATTTCGCGATTATAACTTATTTGAGGTAAATATTGAGTTAAGTAAGCAAGGAGTTCTTTCTCCTTCTTACTTCTATTTGTTTAACTTATCTGCTCTTGGATAGATAAATACAGCTTTTCTTAAAACAGAAATTTTTTCTGGTTCATCTACTGCATAAGCTCTAATTGTAACAGTTATAGGGGTATCTTTAGTTGCATTAGTAACTAAAATTTTTTCAGTTTGTAGTATTACAACTTTTTTTGCCATTTTTTTAGGACTCAATTTAAAAGGTGAAAATCTTTCAATTTTAATATCTGGATGGTCTATAACTTCCAAATTATAAGTATGAGTTTTTGAATCTGTATTTTGAAAAAGGAATAAAAAGTTATTTGATACAACATTACCTTCTTTTATTTTATAAAGTTGTGTTGTTTTATTAACATTTAACAACATATGCTCTTTTTCCCCACCCATAACAAAAAGTACACCAATAATAACAATAAGCGCAACAGTGTACATGATTGTAGATTTTCTAACAATTTTAGTAGGTTCACCTTTTTCAATATCCCTTGTACTTGTCCATTGTACAAGTGAAGGTTTCCCTAATTTACCCATAACAGTTGTACATGCGTCAACACACTCTAAGCAGTTTATGCATTCAAGTTGAAGACCTTTTCTAATATCAATATGAGTTGGACATACTGTAACACATGATTCACAAGCAGTACATTCATTATTTGGATCTGTTAAATCTTTTTGTTTGAATACAATTTTGTCTTTTTGCTCATTATATATATGTCCACCCCTTTTTGTAGAGTAGATTGCTTGATAAGTATCATCATCATAAAGAACTGATTGTACCCTTGAATATGGACAAATATATACACAGAAGTTCTCTTTCATAAATACAACATCATAAACTAAAAATGCTGCAATTATAAGAACAAAACCAATTAGAAACCAGTGTTCCGCTGGATTTTGTAAATATGCAAAAAAGTCTTCTGGTGGAACAAAATACCACATAAAATCAGCTGCTGCAATAATTGATAAAAGTGACCAAATGATAATTGCTATAACTCTTTTTGAAGCATTTTCTGGTTTTTTCCAGTCTGGCTCTTTTTGTTTATTTTTAATTCTTCTTAGACCTAAAAGTTTACTCTCTATTAAATCCCTATAAACAACCCTAAAGATTGTCTGTGGACAGGTCCATCCACACCATGCTCTACCACCAATTGCTGTTACTGCAAAAATACCCAAGAATAATAGCATTAGTAAAAAAGGCATTAGATACAGTTCTTGCATATCAAATGCAACACCCATTAAGTGTAGTTGTTTTTTATCAAATGATAATAAAAAGATGTGATTTCCATTTATTGTAATAAAAGGAACAACTAAAGATACGATAGTTGCTAATATATATGCATAATATCGTTTAATACGGTAAGGAGAACTATTTATCTCCTCTTCAATTTGTGCTTCCATTTTCTCATCCTACTGTTTTTTGTAATTATATATAAAGCAAACTTATAATAAACATAAATAAACATAAGTTTCAATTATATATTTAATTTGTAAGTTTTTTGTAAGTTTCTACTTTACTACAAATAGTTTTTATAATATTATTAATATCAAAAGATTCAAGTTCATTTATCTTTGGATACGTTTTTATAACGTTTTCAAACTCAACTATTGCCTCTTCTAAACTTGTTGTTTTTATTATTGGCAGGTTTAATTTTTTTATTAAATCTTCATCATAATTTTTATCTTCTCTTTTAAATAATACAGGTTTTCCTCCGCACTTTATTGACTCAATACAGGCATTAAGTGAACCACTTAGAAGATATTTTGCATTTTGTATTGAATCAACATAACTCTCTTCTTCTAAAAGATTGCTGAAATATGGTTCTAACTCTTTTTCATTTCCCAAAAAGAAGTAGTGTCCACAAAGTAGAGGAATATTTTGTTTTGGAGAGTTTTTACGCATTTTAAGTAGCGTATTATTGTAATCATCATCCCCAAAAAAGAAGAGCTTTTCAATCTTTTGATCCTCTTTTTTTGTAAAATACTCTTCATCTACTATTGTAGAAGGGATATCTTCTGGAATCTTATATAAAAGGGTACAAAAATCTTTCATATGCTTTTGCATAAAATCACTTGCTTCATCTGTATCATAGATGAGAATATCTCCTCTTTCCATGATATTTGGAAGATTTGATAAAACATCAACAGAGACATATTTTTTAATGCCTAAAATCTCTTTTGCATATGCTCCAGCTCTAAAATCACAAGTGCATAAGATTGGATCACAACCTTTTTCTTCTAAAATTTTAGCAATACTAGCGCATCTTCTTGTGGCATCAAGTCCAATTGCATGACCACTTTTTGCATAGAGGTAGACTCTCATTTCTTATCCTAAATTATTTTTGTGAATTCTATAATAAATTAGATTAATCTCTAAGTTTTATAAATAAAAATTATAAATAAATTTTTGATTGAGAGTAAACCTCTATTTTATATTACCGTTGATTCCATCATGCAATCTTCTTATGGTTTCATAATCATCTTTTCTAAAAAATGTAAGTAGTTCAATTACCTCTTCTCTAGAACGACCTAAACTATGAAGTGCTTCTGCACCAAGTCGTAAACTTCCCTCGGATGATTCTGGCATTGCCCATGAAGCTCCATGTTTAAGAAGTAAATCTCTTGTTTTCATATTATTCGTTCTTGATAAAATACGTAGTGTTGGGTGTAAAGTTCTAATATGTGAAACAATTTTTGCTGCACTATGGTGATTATCAACTGTTACAATTACAACTTTTGCTTTATCTAAACCAATTTGAGCGATAAAATCTAGATTGCTTAACTCTCCATAATAGACTTGTCTTCCCTCTTTTTGTCCTAATTCAACTCTTTCAATATCCATATCAAAAGCTACAAAAGGGACATTTGCCTGTTGAAGCATAGTTCCAACTAATCTTCCTACTCTCCCATATCCCGCAATTATAACCCCTTCCCATGAATCTTCAGGAACATAGGCAGATTTAATCTCTATTGGAGTTGTGTCAAGTTTTTGTGCAAGTTTCTCACTTAAATTTACAACTAAAGGGGTTAGAAGCATACTAAAAGAGATAATAGTTATTGCTGCAACAAAAAGTTCATCACTTATTACCCCTAAAGCTTTTGCTGCACCAAATAGTACAAAACCAAACTCTCCACTTTGAGCCAATAAAAAAGAGACAGAGACTGCAGTTGAACGGTTATATCCCATATAAAGCATAATTGCAAAAAGAACTACTATTTTTATACCCATTATTACTATTAGGTGTTGTAATAAAACAAAAGGGTTATCTAACATTGCATTTAAGTCAATAGACATCCCAACAGCAACAAAAAATAGTGTCATTAAAAGACCTTTATAGGGTTCCACACTTGCTTGTATTTGGTAGTGATATTGCGAATTTGAAAGCATCATCCCCATAATAAAAGCTCCCAATGCCATAGACAAACCTGCATGCTCCATTGTCCAAGCAGCAAAAACAACACTTAAAATAACAGAGAAGAAAAAGGCATCTCTATTTTTATTTCTTGCTAAAAAATCTAAAAGTTTTGGAACAATATATTTTGCAAAAACAGTTAATGCAACAATAGAACCAATTGCAATTAAAAACTGTTGCCAAATTGAGTGTCCATCTGTTAAACTTCCTTTCTCTGCTAAAATAGGTACAAGAGCCAACAAAGGAACAACTGCAAGATCTTGCATTAATAAAATTGCAAAACTACTTTTTCCCATTGGAGAATAAAGTTCCCCTTTCTCTTGCAAAATTTGCATAACAAAAGCTGTTGATGATAGAGCAAAAGTAAGACCAACCAAAAGTGAAACATGCCAAGATGATGTATAAAAGATTGAATATAAAAAAATAAAAAAACCAGAGAGAAGAATTTGTGCACTTCCTAAACCAAAAACCTCTTTTCTCATACTCCAAAGTTTTTTTGGTTGCATCTCTAAGCCAATTACAAAAAGAAGTAAAACAACACCAAACTCTGTAATATGACGAACTGACTCTACCTCTTTTGTCAAAATTGGACCAATTGAGTGGGGACCTACAATGATACCAGCTATTAAAAGACCTAAAATACTGCCAAGACCAAGTTTTTTAGAAAGAGCAACAAGCAAAGTGGCAACAGTAAATAGATATAGAGTTGAGGTTAGTATTTCACTATTTGTCATAAATGTCCTTGGAGTTAAATATAAATGCTGGTCTAAATATGTTTAAAATCGAATAATAATAAAATAGTCTTTTAACTATACTGATTTATAAATTAAAAAAATATATTATTTGAATAATTTATTAATGTGTTTCTCTTATTTAGAAGAGTAAAATTATTTTTGCAATTAGAGAATTATTATGGCAATTTTATTATATACTTTGATAAATAGAAGAAGGGAGTAATTATGAAAAATGAGAAAACACTATTTTACAATTTAAATCTATTATATTTTGAGTATGATGCCTTTCAAAATAAATTTATAAGAGACAAAAGTGTTAGTAAAAATATATTCTTTAAAGAGTTTATTAGACTAACATTTGAATTATCAAAAAATAGAATCAAGTTTATTGTTGATGAGAATTCAGATATTGTAATAGCACCTAGGGATACTTTTTTATCACACTTAAATCAAAGAATAAAGAACTTTATTTTTGATCTAAGAAGTAAAAGAAAAAATATCTATATACTTAGTAACAAACATATAAAGTATGCAAAAAATATACCTGTAATAAAAACCAAATTAATTGTAGAAGAGCTTGATTTAAGTAATTATAATGCTTTGATTTTTACATCTCCTCGTGGTATAAAACATTTGGATAGTATAAATAAACAGTGGAAAAAAATCCCCTCTTATGCAATTTCAACAGAAACAGCAAAAGAGATAAAAAATCTTGGCGGAAAACTAGCTTTTATTGGTAAAGAGAAAAACAGCTATGGTTTTGCAATGGAGATAAAAAACGAACTTATAGGCAAAAATGCTGCATATATAGGAGCAAAAGAGGTATTATGCAATTTAGAAAATTTTATAAATTGTAAATATATTCCAATCTATGAGACCTTAAGTGAAAGTTTAAAAGGGGAAATAAATCTTCCTGATAATTCAATTATTATCTTCTCTTCACCCTCTACAATCAAATATTTTTTTAAAAATATTCAGTGGAAAAATAGTTTCAAAGCAATAAGTATAGGAAGTACCACTGCAAAATATTTCCCACAAAAGATAAAACCAATAGTTGCAGATAATACAACCCTTCAAAGTTGTGTTTTAAAAGCACTATCCCTTTGATTTTAGATTTTTTTATCTCTAAGCTAGGGTTTATCCCAAAATATTTAGAGTAGTCATTGCTAAATTGTGAAAGACTTTGATAACCTATAGCAAAGGCTGTTCCCATGACATCTTGATTGTCAAATTTTAACAGCCTTCTTGCTAATTGCAATCTTTGTATTTTTATATACTGCAAGGGCGTAAAAGAGGTAACATTTTTAAATACATTGATGACAAAAACTCTATATCTTCTTTTACATTTATAACCTCCTCTTTGGAATTATTATAGGTTACTATAATATTATAATTCTTTTTTGCCAGATTTGTAGCCATACTTTTTCCTAAACCTCTACTTGAACGGTAATTAAAGCAGTTTCAATTTTTTATTCCTATTATTCTATTTTCAAAAAGTATATAGTTTAAATAAAAATTGTGCTACATATACTCTCTTAATAGTTTGTTAAATCCTCTATTTTAATATTAAGCTATTTAAATAAATAAAAAAGATTATTTATTAAAAAATTCAATATATTATTATTAAATTTATATCTTCTTAAATTATTATATTGTAGGATTTCCTAATTAAAATAATTATTATTTTATGGCTGTTTTATATAAAAAGGAGAAAAATGAAAATTAAGTTGAATATGACAATAAAATTTTTTGTTGTTGTAAGTGTTGTATTGTTTATACAAGGTTGCTCTATGAAAATAGATGTACCACTCAAAGATTATGAACAATCAAACAATAGTTATGATGTGGTGTCAGATAAAACTGCTGTAAAAGAGGCAGTTTTTAAAAATGATATGGATGAGGGAAAAAGAAGTTTAACGGGTCGTTTTGTAGATATTCTTTTTTTAAAAAAAGACCAAAAAGATTTTAATAGATATGCTTTTATTAAAAAAGCTTTGGATAGTGAGCTAAAAGCTAGAAACCTACCTTTAGATATTGTAGATGATGCTGAAAATAGTATGTCATTGGATAATTTTGAGCTTTTTACACATAGAGTTTCTGCTTTCAGTCCTATGGTGACTTTTTCAATGTTAAACGTTAAAGTAACAATAGATGGAAAAACAAAAAGTTTTAACTCAGTAGTTAAAAGAGGGGAACTTCCTGCTATATATATTACTGAAGTGTTTGACTCTTGTTTTAATGAACCAATTATGATTATGGTTAGAGAGATAGTTGCAAAGATAAATAAAGAATACTTCCACTATAAAATGAGTGATAAAAAAGTTGATGAAATAGTAAAAAAAATAAATGATGGAATAAAAAATACTGATAAGCTAAACTATATAAATATATATGAACTAGGTTTTTCAAATAATCCCAAAGCTTTAGATACTTTAATTGCTTTTTCTTCAAATAGTGATGAGTATTTGAGACTTGCTTCAATTTCAATGTTGGGACTTCTTGGAGGGGAGAGTCAATTTGATCTTTTAGTTAAAAAGTATAGAGAATCAAAGTTATGGCAAGATAGAGCTCTTGCATTAAAAGCGATAAACGATATTGATACACCAGAGTCAAAAGAGTTTATTAAACTTGAGTATAATTTATGGAAGAGTACTGACTCAAAAGAAGGTAAATGGAATACTCTACTTATAGGGAGTTATTTAAATGACTAAAAATTTTATGATTTTAAAAATTGCTTTTTTGGCTATTGTAAGTCTTGTTTTCTTTAGTGGGTGTGGTTCAATGTATAATTATGATGTAAAACCAACACCAATAAAAAAAGCTCAATCAAAATATGTAGTTAATAATTTTGATTTAACTCTAGATGATTCTGCTAAAAACCCTTTAAATGAAACTTATAAAAATGAAAGTGAGTTAAAAGAATCTTTTGAGTCTTTTCTTACTGAAGCATTAAAAAATAAAGGTTTATTTTCTGAAGATGGATATAAAGTTGATATTACTTTATTCTACTCAAGAGTATTTAATTATGGTGGAAATACTTTAAATAAACCACAGTTTTATTATACTGTCAAAGTGTTAGATAAAAACAATACACAGCTTGCATCATTCTCTATTCCAAGAAGTACAACAAAATATAGCTATTTCAAAGATATTGCTGTTAACCTTCAAATAGGGACATTTAATCGTAAAGCAGAAAATGAACCTGAGGATATAGAGCTTATATCAAAAACATTAGTTAATGAATTAAGTGAATTAGGTGATTAATTAAACTTTCTATTAATAAAAAGATATTAACTACAAAAGTTAAATCCTCTAATTTTAAATATTAGAGGATTATTTTTGTTATAAAACTATTTGGAAATATATGGATATAAGTTGGTTATTTGGCTTGAATTGTTTATTAGATTTTTTCTACTACAAGGTAAGTATGAACTTCTGGGTATTGATCAAACTCTAAATGTCTAATAATACATCCTAGTTCAATGAATGATTTTATAAAACCATTTAAACCAAGCGATGAATAATAAACTTCTGGTCCCATAAAATTGTCCGTATGAGAGCCTTCTTTTGCAGTACCACCAAATGAAAATATAAATACTCCTCCAACATTAAGACCTTCAATGATTTTATAAAGAACATTTTGCTGTTCTGATAGAGGAATATGCCAAATACTGTCCCATGCAGTTATAAAGTCATACTTTTTAGAGAACTTATATTGGCAAATATCAGCTTGTATAAATTGAACATTTGGATGTTTCTTTTGTGCAATATTTAGCATTTTGTCTGAAACATCCAAACCTGTAGGTATGAAACCTTCATTTATGAGTAATTGGATAAATCGACCAGTACAGCCACAACCTATATCTAGAGCATTACCACGATTTTTGACAAAACTTATTGCTTTTTTGTGCTGAGTAATGCCATTATTCATATCAAATTCTTCACTATCCCAAATGTGAGTAATCTGATTATATGCTTTTCCAATTTCTTCTGGTTTCATTCAATTTTCCTTGAAAATCCAACTATTTATTAAATATATAAAACCAGAATCCTGACTTTTTACTTTTGTATAAGTCAAGTTTCTAGTTAAAGTGAGTATTTAGATTCTTGTTAATTAGTGTGTTTTACACTTTTTATGTCATAATCAAAAAAAAATGATAATGAAAAAACTACATTTAAATCCCCATATAGTATATGATAGTTCATAGTTTGTAATTATATCAAAAAATAAGTACAAAATAAAAAATAATAATAGATAAATCCTGTTATTATCAGATATTTTAGTTTAATAAGTTATTTAAATAAATATATAAAGAAAGTATAACTATGTTAAAATATTTAGAAAAAACATCAGAGCATTTAGAAAAGGTTTCATCAAAAATGACAAAAATGATTGCATATAAACAATTTTTTACGCCAAGTGAATATAGTAATATTATGATTAATCATTTAGAGATGAGTGAACCGATTAAAGTGATTGATTTAGCAATGGGGGAATGTTCTTTATTGATTGAAGCTCAAAAAAAATGGTCTACCTCTGAATTTTTTGGGAATGATATCGATATAGAATGTTGTCAAAAGGTTAAGGATCAACAATTAAAAATAAAATGTTTTAACAAAGATATCTTTAGTTTTAACGAACTTGAAACTATATTAACCAAAGTAGGAGAAGTAGATTTATGCATAGGTAATCCTCCTTTCTATTTAGTTAAACAAAATGATGATACAAAAAAGATATTAGCTACGTATCATTTAAACTCTTTTTCAAAGACAAAAACAATTCCTGCAGAAGTAATATTTATTTTACAATCTTTAAGAATTTTAAAAAATAATGGTGTATTATCTCTTATCCTTCCTGATGGTTTTTTTGTAAATAAATATTTAGAAGTTTTTAGAAAATTCTTAATAGAAAACTATACTATATTAAATGTGATAGAATTACCTAGAAATATATTTGAAAAAACTGATGCAAAAACACATATTTTAACATTAAAAAATGATAGACCTTTATTAAAAAAAATAAAATTAATAAATCAAATAACTAATCATGAAATATATATTTCAAACACTCAAGCCATAAAAAGAATGGATTATAGTTTTTATAAATATTTAAATAATAAAAAAGAATTTAAACAATTAAATGAATATGATATAGAGTTTATTAGAGGTAAATCAAGATATCTGCTAAAAGAATTTAAAGAAAGTCATATCCTTCATACAACTAATTTTAGGAAAGGATTAGTATTTAGATCTAGATTAAAAAAAACGAATCAATTATTAAAATTTCAAGACAAAATTGCTAAAGAAAATGACATAATTTTTGCTCGTGTAGGCTCGAGTTGTGTGGGAAAAGTAGGTTTAGTTAAATCTGGATATTTTATAGCTACTGATTGTGTATTTATAATAAGAATAGACAATAATGAATTACGAAATAGAGTTTATGAATCTTTAACTTCAGAAGAGGGGCAATTATGGATAAAATCTCATTCTAAAGGCGTTGCAGCGAGACATATTACTCTAGAAGATATAAAGAAATTTCCCCTTTTCTTATAAAAATAATAAAGGAAAAAGTTGTTTAAAGCTCCTGAAGATTATGAAATAGTATATGAAAAAATTTATAAAAAATGTTTAAAATATATAGAGTTAGGATATTGGCAGAACTTGACAAAAAAAGATTTAGATAATTGGCTTAATAATTTTAAGAATGATGAAGAGCGATATTTTTCTATATTAGTTATAAATAAAATTATTTATAGAAATGAACAGTCAATATTATCTATGTTGCATAATACATTTTTTATTAAACTTCCTAAATATTTAAGAAATAAAGGTCTTTATAAAATAAATGATTTAGAAGATTTTCAAGAAAAGCTTTTTTCTTCTTCTAAAAATTTAAATTTAACCTTTCCTCTTAGATTTTCAACAATCACAACAGGAGATTTAGGTGAAAGTGGGCATCTCTATATGAAATTAGCAAGAGATAACTTTATAACACGCTCTCTTATTATAGATGTTGAAAAAACAGAAATAGATAGACATGTAAAAGTGTTATGTTTTATTGATGATTTTGTAGGAAGTGGGCAACAAATAAGTGATTTTATTGAAGATAATATAAGTAAATTAAAAAATTATGATTTATTATTTATACCTTTAATTGCTCATGAATATGGTATTAAAAATATTTTAAAAAAAGCAAAAGAATTAAGTTTGATGATCGAAATACAACCTATTGAAAGCATTTCCTTAGAAAATTCTTTTTTTTATTATAATAAGAATAAACAATTTTTGTTTGATAATGAAAATACCATTGAAAGTCTACATAAGTTTTATAAAGAGTTAATTAAAAAAAGGGGATTAAAATGTTCCTCTAGATATGGTTTTGGTGCGATAGGAACAACACACATATTTTCTACCGGAGTGCCAGATAATAATCTATCAATTATTTATAAAAATAATGATAAATGGAAAGCATTAAAAGAAAAGAGATAATATGAAAAAAAACATGAAAATGCCTTTGTCAACTTTTTTGACACAAAATAGAATAGAAGAAAAAGGCGATGATTTATGGGGTATATATGTTCTTCCAATAAATTATAAATCATTATTGCATTATAAAAAATCTAATCATATACGTGGTGGTAGAGGCTCTGGCAAAACAGCATTTTTAAAATACCATTGTTATCCTACTCTTTTTAGTAAGAAAAAAAAGAGAATAGATCAAGATATTTTAGAAAATATTGGTATTTATTTTAAGCCGGACTCTCGATTGCTTTCTGATATGTCTGAATGTTCGTTAGACAAAGCATGGAGACCTGTAATAAACGCATATATAGGATTATCTATTATAAGTGAGTTATCTAATTTTTTAATTACATTCCTTGATTCTTCTTATGAAAATAGTGATGTAAAAAAACAAGTACAAAATTTAATTGTGCCACTTTATTTACTTAAGCCCTTTAACATAAATGAAAAAATTAATTTTGTTGAGATTAATGAACATCTGAGAGAAGTAAGAGTACTACTAAATAATTGGTTATCTTATACTGATAGTAGTATACCTTATATTATTGATGCAAAAACAATGATTTCAGAATATATAGATTTAATTCGTCAGATAGAAGTATTTAAGAATACTACCTTTTTTGTTTTTTTAGATGAATTTGAGAATTTTAGTTATGAGCAACAAGTTTTAATAAATACATGGATGAAGAATGTTGAAAATGGAATTATCTATAATGTTACATACAAAAAACATTATGAACCTACTTATGATTTATTTGGAGATGAAAAACTACAAGAACGTAATGATTACAGAGTAATTGATATTGATAAAGATGTCATTGTTAATGAAAACAATTTTAAACTTCTCTGTTGTGAAATTATAATCAATAGTTTACAATTTTATTATAATAATAAATATGAGTTTTTAGAAAAATTTGATGTTAATTATTTGTCTTCTGAAAACTACTTGAATTTAAGAAAAGAAAAAGTATATCAAGAAAATATAATATCTGTTGTAGAAAAAATACTTCCTCTTTATGATTTAAAAAGGGTTGCTCAATGTTTAATGGAAGATAATGGATTATCAAATAAAGTAAAAAAAAGTATAGAAAACTCTCTAAAAAGCTCCAATAAAAAAGTAAGTGATTTCTTCAGTGAAAATCATACGGATACAATTCTAAATGCAATTTTGTTAAACAGAGAAACATTAAATATTGATGAAATTTATGATCACTTTAAAGGAAATACTGAAAAATATAAACATTGGAAAAATATTAATTTATTAGGAGCAATTTTGTTTTTTTATAATAAATATACCTATAAAATATGTCCATATTATGGTGGGTTAGATCGCTTTGTAAAGCAATCTTGCAATAATGTAAGGCATTTCATAGAACTTTTTCACAAATCTATTATTGAATTAGAAAATAACGATATTTCTTTTTCAAGTATGAAAAATATTTCAATACCGGTAGAACTACAAGCCAGTGCAGCTAAAAATGTGAGTACCTATGAATTTGACAGAAAAATTTCTAGCTCTGGAAACAAAGGTTTTTCTTTAAAAACAATTGCAGGTAGATTAGGTCAGTTATTTCAAATTAGACAAAACGATCCAGCACAAAGTATTGCAGAAGTTAATGAATTCTCGATTCAATATAAACAAACAAGTAAAGATCCCAAAGAACAATCAAGAACGGAGTTTGAAAGTTTATTGAAAGAATTAAATATGTGGTCTATATTAGTAGAAAAAGATATTACTAAAGTCGAAGATAAAACAGAACAAGGTTCATTAAAAGAATACCGTTTGCATCCTATATTTTCTTCATATTTTGGAATTAGCCCTAGACAAAAAAGAAAAATTGTTTTTTCAATAAGAGATATTAAAAGTATTTTTGATACACAAAATGAATTAGAATTTGAAAAAATAAAAAAGCGTATTTTAAATTATGATGATAAAAATGACAATAATAGTCATAAAAAAGAAAAAACCTTATTGGATTTATTAAATGAGTATTAAGTTTAATAGTATTGATATTCAAGATAAATTAAATAATCTTGAAATAGATGATGAAAAAAATATCACTATATTTTATGGAAAAAAAATTGATGAACGAAGTGATGCAATACATGATTATTTTCAAAAGAATGGTAGTATTAGGAATTCCTATGAAATATATTATATTCAAAATGATGATAGTTTTTATATTAATAATTTACCTATAAAAAAAAACAAATTTAATGAGATTGAATTAAATAAATTAATTAATACTTCATTTAAAATAATTTTAGATAGTACTACACTATCTTATATAGAAATAATCACTATTTTATTTTACTTAAATAAGTTAAAGAAGAATTTTAAAGTGGATATATATTATGTAGAACCACTAGAATATACTAACGAAAAGGTTGGCTTTCATGAACAACAATTTCATCTTTCTTATGATTCAGGAAATTTATCTTATATCAAACCTTTTTATTTAGATGAACCATTAGACAATATTAATAAAGATAAAGCTGCTATTATAACTTTTATTGGATTTGAAGATGATAGACTAGCGACAGTACTTGATATAGATGATTTCAATAAAATATATCAAGATGTTTTTCCAATTATTTCGATCCCTGGGTTTCAGTATGGATGGGAAAATATATCTCTAACTAATCATATTGACTTATTAGGTAAAATGAAATTATATTATTCTCCCGCAGATAATCCATATGCTTCTTATCAACTTTTGAAAAGATTAATAAATGATATTGGATATAATCAAATAGTTCTCATGCCCTTTGGAACAAAACCAAATACTGTAGCTTCAGCAATATTTATGATAAATTATAAAGAATCTTATGATTTAGACAAAAATCAACCAATTTTGGCAACACAATTTGATTTCCCCGTTAAAAAACCTAAAAGAACAAAAGGGATAAAAGAAGTACATCAATATAAATTAACAATAAATTAATAATACGCAGAAAAATTTTTAAAAATTAAGATTAAAGCTTCTTTACTATACAATTTAAAAATAACTAAATTTAATGGAAAATAATTATGCTAGCAGATTATATTAAATTTCCGCAACGTAAAATAAAAAAGAGCTATCGTTCAGTCATTGGACATTTTCCTAGCATAAAAAATGGAAAATCAATTATTTATGAATCCTTATTGGAAAGAGCCTGCTATCTATCTCTAGAATTTGATGATAGTGTTTTTGCATATTATGAACAACCTCAAATTGAAATTGATTTTAGAAATAGACATTTGACATATAGTTTAGACTGCTATATTCAAAGGACAAAAGAATCAGGTTTACAAGATAAAATTATCGAAGTGAAGCATTCAAATGAACTTGAAAAAAATAAAGAATATTTTGAAGAAAAGTTTGAAGCTACAAAAGTGTTTACAAAAGAAAATGATTTAAAATTTGATGTATTTACTGAACTTTCATATAGTAAAGTATATATAGAAAATTTAGATTTTTTATATAGGTATATGGAAAATCCAATTGAGCATAAATATGAAAATGAAATATTAGATGTTCTTAAAGACACTACAAAACTAACTGCTTTTGATTTAGTCCAAAGAATTACATCTAATCCAAAAGAATATGCAATGATATCTAATAACATTTGGTCATTAGTTTCAAATGGTAAATTAAAATCAGATCTATTTAGTAGTGAACTTACTATGAAATCTTTTGTGGAGTTAAACCATGGCTAATGTAATTTCCTTTGATATTGATAGCAAAATTTTTTACCAAGATATAGAATATATTATAAAAGGGTATCCCTCTTTAGATGAAGTGCTTCTCAAAAAATTAAATAAACCATATAATGAAAAAATTGTAAAAGTCAATGATTTAATTAGTGATCCCAAAAATATAAAAAAAAGAATAAAAGAGTTAGCTGATACTGAACAAAAGGATTTAGATAAGGCAAATGAACGATTTAAAATTATTGAACCTTTATTAGATATTGAAAATAGAACAGCGAATGATGTTCAAAAAGTTGCTAAGAAAAATAAAAAAGGCATTGCCACGATATATAGATGGCTTAATACTTATGAACAATATAAGACAGTAAGTTCTCTAGCTTCTAGAAGAGAATTTTGTGGAGGTAAAGGGAAAAGTAGATTAGATGAATCTGTTGATACAATAATTAATAGTGTAATAGAAGAGATGTATCTACATAAACAACAATATCCTTTACAAGATATTTATGAGCAAATTGTCTATAAATGTCAGAATATAGAACTAAAAGCACCCACAAAAAATACTATAAGAAATAGAATAAATGATTTACATCCAAAAATTATTGCAAAATATAGAAATGGAATAAGAGTAAATGAAACTAGAGGAATGCCAAATAAATTTCCAGATGTAAAAATGCCTTTAGATATTATTCAAATTGATCATACTAAAGTTGATGTTATTTTGGTTGATGAAGAAAATAGAGAACCAATTGGAAGACCTTTTATTACTGTTGCAATTGATGTATATAGTAGGATGATGTATGGCTTCTATATCTCTTTAGAAGCACCTAGTTATTTTAGTGTAGGGCAATGTTTATTAAATGCAATTTTACCAAAGGATGAATTATTAGCAAAATATAAAGTTGAGGGTGAATACCCTGTTTATGGATTACCTAGAAAGGTACATATGGACAACGGTAAGGACTTTACTTCGATTAGTTTACGCAACTTTTGTCAAGAATTTAGAATAGAAGATAGGTATCGACCCGTTGCAAGACCAGAGTTTGGTGGTGCAGTTGAAAGAGTTTTGGGTACATATATGAAAAAAATGCATGCCTTACCAGGTACAACTAGATCTAATATATTTCAAAAAGGAAGTTATGATTCTGAAGCAGAAGCTGCTATGACTATTGATGAACTCGAAGAATGGTATTTAGATTTTGTAATAAATGTTTATCATAAAACAGAACATAGCTCAATATTTATGACACCTGAAGAAAAATTTTATCAAGGTTTATATGGAGTGGGTAAAGAAAAATCAATCCCATTTTTACCAACAGTTCCAACAAATACTTTAAAACTTAGAATGGCATTACTCCCTCAAATAAAACGTACTGTCCAGAAAAATGGTATTACGATTGATTACATCACTTATTTCTCTGAATCACTTAGAAAATGGATTATTCCAAGTCAGTATAAAAAATTAAAACCTGAGTTAAAAAATGAAGTTATCTGTAGACGTGATCCAAGAGATATCAGTAAAATATATGTATATGATGAAGATATTAACGAATATATAACTATTCCCTATGCAGATATAAGAAAACCTCAAATGAATCTATCAGAATTAAGAGAAGCAATATCAGAAGCAAAAAGACAGGTTACTGGAAGAGAACTTGAACCACATGATATTTTTGAAGCAAAAGAGAGACTTAGACAAAAAGTTGAAGCAGCAAAAAGAGAGAAAAAATCTGTAAGACGTAAAAAAAGCTCAAAAAGACATCAAGAGAAAACCTTAAAAATGGAAAAAGAGCAAATAGATTATAAAGAAACACAAACTCAACCTATGCGTTTAGATTCTTCTGTCAAAGAGGAAGATGATGATGGTTATGATATTTATCCAATAGGTTAACAAATGAATGAACGTAACTTAACACAAGAAGCCTTTAACTACTTAGATAAAAGTGATGAAGAGAGAATTTTATACTGTAAAAAAGATAAATGGATTGGATATGGTGCCGCGGTTAAGCTTCTTGAATTCTTAGAAGATAAATTTGATGATCCTCCACAAATAAGACATGAGGGAGTCTTAATTTATGGTGATTCTATAAATGGTAAAACAGCAATTTTAAAAAGAATGTATGATTTGCATAAAAGTACCTTGGAACCTATTGAAAATGAAAATGGGATTACTTATGATATCCCTATCATTTATTTTCAAGCTCCTACAACTCCTGATGAAAGTAAGTTATATACTCGTATTTTAAATGAATTGTGTGTCCCTCATAAAGCAGTTGATAAAGTTGCAGTAAAAGAAAAGCTCGCAAAACATTACCTAAAGAAGCTAGGAACAAAAATGATTTTAGTCGATGAAATACATAGTGCATTAACAGGAAACTTAAATAAACAACGTACTTTCATAGATGATTTAAAACAACTAAGTAATAGTTTGTCTTTAACCATTGTTTTAGCAGGTACAAGAGCTGCTCATTCTGCATTATCTATAGGAGAAGAAACAGCAACAAGATTTCCATCAATTGAACTTCCTAGATGGAACAATGATAGAAAATATCGCTCTTTTGTAGCAACATATGAAAGATGTTTACCTTTAAAAGAAGCTTCAAATATGGCAGATAATCCAGAAATTATAAATGCACTTTTTCATCAGTCTGAAGGACTTATAGGTATGACAGTAAATCTGCTGAAAAAAGCTGCGGTAAAAGCTATTAAATCTAAGCGCGAATATATAACGGTTGAAGATATAGGTTACTTACCAAAGTTGTAGTATGAAATTAAAGAGAAATAGAGACTGGGTTCAAGACTATTTCTTTTTAATTGTGCCCAGACCATTAAAAGATGAACTTCTTAGTTCTTGGTTAACACGCATGGCAATAGAACATAGAAGAAGTTTATCTGAATTTATTTCTTTATTTATCCGGCATGAGGGTAGTGCTATATCAAGAACAGATTTAGATTTTTTATATGATGAAAAGCTATTTAAACACTTGGCTCAAAAAAGTCAACTCTCGAAAAAAGAAATATTTAGTCTTTCCTTACATAGTGAAGAAGGTTATTTATTTTTATGTGATGAAAATAGTTTATATCCACCTTTGCAAATTAGAAAATTAACAGACAAAAGAACTCATAATGGGTTAATGTATTGTCCTAAATGTTTGGCAGAAGATAAAATACCGTACTTTAGAAAAAAGTGGAGATATAACTTTTATAACGCTTGTCTTAAACACAAAGTTTTTTTAACAGATAGGTGCTGGCGATGTTATAATAAAATTAGTTTACCCAAGATAAAACATGAAAAAGAACTTTGTATTTGTTACAACTGTGAAAAGGATTTAAGAGAAAATGTTACTATATTTATTCAATCAAATTATGAATATGGATTGAAAGCTATCAAGTGGTTTGAAAAAGGATTGAGTAGAGGATATTTTGTGATAAATAAACAAAGAGTAAAATCAGTATTTGTTTTTGAAAGTTTAACTTATCTTAGATTTTTACTTGCTAGAAAAGAAAAGTTAAATTTAGAAAAGTTTCCTTTATTGGAAGAGTATAAAACTATTTGTAAAAAACTTGATAGATACAATTCAAAAAAAGCTTTATCTATAAGAAAAGAGTTTATATTAAATTCTATGGTTTATTATCTTTTTCAAAACTATCCTACGAATTTGATAAATTTTTCAAAAGATAATCATTTGATATATAGAGATTTTACGCATGGCTTTAAAAATATTCCTTTTTGGTATAAAGAGATGATATATGAACTTATTCCTATGCAAAATAAAATTGGAAGAGAAATAAGTGAACGTGAAGTATTAGGGGCTATTAAATATTTAAGAACTCAAAAGAAAGTTGTAAATCAGATGAGTGTTGCTGAAATAGTTGGATGCCATTTTTCAATTCATAAAGGTTTTAAAAATATTTATAAAAGTATAGATAAATAAATATATCTATTGTAATTATTTCCTTATATGAATTTATTTTTTTTGGAATTAAAATCTCAAAAAATTTTATGAAAGTAAATATCCTTTTATCAAAATGTCAAACTACCTAGTCTAAGGGCCTCCTTTTAAATCTATAGTATTGATAATAAAGTATTATAGGTATTTGAACTTTGTTTCTTCAATAATTTTTATATCATCATTATTAAGTTTATATAACCTATAAAATATATTATTTAGATCGTTTTCTAATTTAAATAAAGACATCATATCGTCATCATCATTATTCTCTTTAATCAAAATAATTTCATCTATGATTTTAGTAATTTTATTTAATGTAACTTGGTCATCCTCTATTGACAATATTGGTATATCTAATAGTGGTTCTTTATCAACTTGAAAGTTATTACCTTGCATTTTTCCTTTGTATTTAAGCCAAAAAGCGACTAAACTAGAATTTAAAAGTGCTGTTAAATATTTTAGATTAATTCTTTCAGATTTTATAATATAGTATGATTGATTGACATAACTATCATAATTAACATAACTAAAAAGAGGTCTATTTACACACTTTCTTAAAGATAAAATTTTTTCTCCTTTAAAAAAATATTCATTCCTTGCTCTATGAATTCCATATGGCTTATAATCACTTGTAATTACATCTTTAAATTTATCAAGATGATATTTTAAGTTTGGGTAATTATCCATTTTATTAGTATCTTTAAAACTACTATCAGTATAAATAATCCATTTTTTATTATTTTGATTAGTAAAATATCTATTTATTTCATTTGAGGTATATAATGGTTTAATTATCTCAAATTCATTTTCATTTAAATTCAAATATTCTATTTCTTCTGTTGTTAAAGTAAAGATGCCTTCATTTAATCTAAAATTATTTCCTAAAGTTTCTAGTGATTTTTTATTAACTGAATCATTTGGTGTTACAATACCTTGTGCAAGTTCTTCTTTTTCATCAAGTTTAAAATTTTTGTTTTGTTCAATTTTATTTAATACATTTGCAATTTTGCTATTCAAAAAAATGATATTCTTGTCAAATAAGTTTTGATTGAACATTAAGGCACTGTACTTTTGTGTTTTTTCATTGGGAATCCCAATTAAAAACTCTTTAACATCATCTTCTTTTATAGTTTTATCTAAAATTCTTGAATAATTACAATTATAATCGTTTAATATGAGTGTTTTTTTAAGTGTAAATATCATTGTAAGAACATCGGCACTATCAAAAACAAAATATTCTCCAAAATCAATATATTCTTCAATTTTAGTAGTACCTAGGACTTTATTTCTAAATCTAGATGCGCCATAATTGGATATCCAATTATTTGTAGCAATGAATGATAATCTACCATTACTTTTTAATAAATCTATACCTTTACATGCAAATAAAAACCATAGATCCATTTTGCCTTTGTAGCATGGAGAGTCATGAAGTCCATTAAAGGCTTGTTTATTTTCTGGTTCTCTTATATAAGGAGGATTACCAATTATTGCATCAAATCCTATAAACTTACCTTCTTCATCTAAAATCTCTGGAAATTCAAAGCGCCATTCAAATGAATTTTCATATAGTTTATCATTATCAGCTTTTTGTATATCTTTATAAAGTTTATCAATATCTTTTAAGATTTCTTTTTTTACTTTTTTTGCTTTTTTTATTTGAGATTTAGTCATTATGCTATTAATGTCAAATAAACTACCTGTTGTATCTGTTGCATACTTAAGTATGATGTCTTTAGTTAATCCTTCGTAACCAAACTGTTGAATGTAACCTTTTTTTACTTCTTTTTGAGTTGTATATCCATTAAGTATTTTTTTTAAACTTAAAATATTTTTTGTGTTGTTTTTAAAGTCTAAAATAAACTCTTTTTTCATTTCATTTATTTTTTTCTTTATATCTTGTTTTATTAGTTTATCATTTGTATTTTTATACTCTTTAACTATACTTTTATACTCTTCAATTTTTTCTTTTAATGCTTTTGGCACATTCTCATTATCTATTAATGGAAATTTACTTAATAAAGAGTTTCCTACTTTTATATTTATATCTATATTAGGTAAAGTGTGTAGATATTCAAAGTTACTATCTTCTGTATAGTAGGTGTGTTTCAAAAGTTCTATCCATAATCTCAATCTACAAATATTTACTGAATTAGGATTAATATCAACACCAAATAAGCAATTTTCTATAATATTTTGTTTTTCTAAAAATATTGTTTCTTGTATCAAATGGTTTTCTGTTACAGTTTTAGGTTTTTGATAGGTAAAATATTCATTATCAATTGTTTTAAAAGCTAAATCATCATTTTCAATTAAGATTTTATAGTCTCTAATTTTTTTACCATTTTTGTCACTCAATATTCCTAAGTCTGACTTAAGCCTTATTATCTCATTTAACATAGAAACTAAATAATGTCCACTTCCAACTGCAGGATCACATATTTTTAAACTATTAATTATCTCATTTGCTTCTTTTCTATCCTCTTTTGAGCTACCAATATAATCAAATATATCATCAATATTTTTACAATTCCATTCTTTTATCTCATTAAACTTATCAATAACAAATTTTTCAAGAATATTTTTTGCCATAAAAGTAGTTATATAACTTGGAGTATAAAAACTACCATCTTTATAGCCATTTATTTTTTCAAAAATCAATCCTAATACAGAGCTACTAATTAATTCTTTGTGTTGTTCCTCTACTGTATTGATATTGTTTAAACTACCAAAGCTATATGCGTTTAAGAAATCATATAAATAATATAAAAGACTGCTTTCCCCTGAAATTCTTTTTCCATTAGAGCCTTTTAATATTGTATTTTTATAAAATTTAATTTTTGAAGTTGAATCAAGTTGTGAAATAAAAATTAGTTTTTTTTCTTCTTCTGATTCTTCGAATAAAGAACTATTTAAATATGGAATAAAATTATATTTCCTTTTAACATCATCTAGTCTATCATCTGCTTTTTTAGATAATACTGCAAAAAAAAGTTTATCTAATTCATCAAAATCTTTTATAAATTCTTTTTTTAAAAATGATAGATTTTCATTTTTTGAAAAACCTGTTAATTGATTTTCAAAGAGTTTTAAAAATAATATTCTATTAAGCCAAACTATAATTAATGAAATTACTTTATTAAAATTCTCATCTTCATTATTAGATAACTTATTATGTCTATGGAGTAAAGAATAAACATTTTCAAAAAATGATCCTATCTGCCTATCTTTTTTAATTCTTATAATTCTTTTTTTACCATCAATTTTTTGTTCTTCCAAACCGAGTATATAAAGTAACTCATCATAAAAATTCTTGTTTAAAGAGTTTCCATCATTTGGTGTAAAATCTTTCATTAAAGTGTCAGAGCTAAGTAGTTTATATATATTTTCAAAGTTTCTTTCAGAATCACTAAAAGTAAGTTCTTTTATATTAAAATGAGTAAAATCTATTAATTCATTATCTGTTTCAAATAAAGATGTTTTTCTAGAATTATTAATTGACTCGCAAAAGGGCTTTACTATGTCATTATAGAAAAAATCCGTTTTATTATTTAATGTTTTCTTATTATTCCAGTCTGAAAATGATTTTCTAAATTTTTTATTGTTCCAAAAAAGCCTCTCATATTCCGTTGCATCAACTATAAACCAATTATAGGTGTTTGTTATTATTATATGTTTTAAATCTATATTCCCTATATTACGTTCTCTCATAAAATATAATACTGTTTCGTAAAATGCTTTTTTTAAGAAGTTTTCCTTCGTAACCATTTCTGTTTCATTTTTAATTCTTTTTACTTCAATAATTACTTCTACTTTATGTGATTCATTTAATATTGCCCAATCTATATCACCTGCAGTATTGATATTATAATTGAAGGTATTAATTAAGAAATCTCTTATAAAAGTTTTTTGATTTTCTTCTGTTTCTTCAGGGTTTATATTATTCAAAATATGTAGTTGCGAAATTAAAATTTCTAAATTCTGGGAAGAAAGTTCTTTCTTCTTTAACATTATATTTATAAAATTGTGAGTTTTAATAAAATTTGGTTTTAACATGTAAATAATCCATAATACTTTATTATCGTTAATTCAAGTATATCAAATTAATTATTAAAATTATTGGTTTACTTATTAAATTATAATTGACCTTATTATATCGAAGAAATTTGACCAAAGAATTATTTAATAAAAAGTTACTAAACTCCTTAAATTTTATAAAAAGGAGAAATATGCTACTACAAAATGCAATTGAAAAATTTAGATTTCATTGTAAATATGAAAAAAATTTAAACTCAAAAACCCTTCGTGCATACGATATAGATATAAATCAATTTTTAGAAAGGTTTATTAACTACGAAATAAAAAAAATCAATAAATATGATTTAAAAGATTGGGTTGAAGCTTTATATGTGAATGATTATAAAGTTAAAACAATAAAAAGAAAAATTGCTGTATTAAAAGCTTTTTTTAATTATTTAGAATTTGATGATTTAATTGATCTTAACCCATTTCGGAAATTAAAACTATCATTAAAAGAACCTAAACTTTTACCAAAAACTTTGGAGTTACAAGAGATAAAAAAGATTTTAAAATATCTATATACATTAAAAAATGAGTATAGATACAAAAATTCTTGTAGTTATAAATTGTTAGTAAGAGATATTGTTTCAATTGAGATACTTTTTTCAACGGGAATAAGAGTGTCTGAATTATCAAATTTAAAACTTGATGCAATAAATATAAAAACTGGAATAATTAAAATTTTTGGAAAAGGATCTAAAGAAAGAATAATTCAAATATGTGATCAAGAAGTTTTATCTTTAATAAAAGAGTATTCAAAACTTTTTGGCATAGAAAAAGATATTGAAGGATATTTTTTACTAAATAGATTAAATAAGAAATTTTCAGAACAATCAATAAGATTAATGATTCAAAAGTATCAAAATAAAATAGGTTTGAATAAACATGTGACACCTCACATGTTTAGACATTCATTTGCAACTTTGCTTCTAGAAGAAGGTGTAGATGTACGTTATATTCAAAATATGTTAGGTCATGCATCTATCTCTACTACTCAAATATATACAAAAGTAAATATGAAGCATCAAAGAAAATTGCTACGTACAAAACATCCTAGAAAAACTTTTAATTTCTCTATATAATCTAGAAAACTAGGCATAAAAGCCTAGTTCTCTTACTAATCAAAGTACTGATAATTAAGAATTATTAATGGTTATTTTAAAAATTGATATTCAAATAACGTTGGAACAATTTCTTGATTGTAATAATTTTTGACTAATGTTTTTAATGTATTTAAATGCCCATTCAATTCAGGATAATCAAAAACTTTTTTATCTAAATCATTTCTATGAAATGTATTGAGTTCATCAAAAATTTGATATACACCATATGTTAAAGTATTATCATAATTTTTTGTTTGCATTGCAATATTTAGAACAATATTCCATTGTTGTAATAAATTATTTTCTACATCAGTTAATTTTAGATTAGATAAACTACTTGATGCGATTGTCTCGCCATTACTTATATCTAAACAAAGTTCATTACGATAAAATCTATTATCAGACCCTATAAAAGTTCTCATGTGATTTTGCATTTCTAATGTTGTAAATAATAAACATTTTAGTAAATATTGTTCTATTTTTTTGTTTTTTATATCTTTTAAAAACTTAACACTTCCATCAGCAGACTTCATTATTCTACCTCTTTCAGTCCATTCTCTATTATAGTTTATGTAACGACTTGCTGCAAACATAGGAAGCTTTTCTAAAAAGTTATCTTTTCGTAAAAAGAAACCATTACCATTATATCTTCCTGCAATAACTAAACTTGATTTAGCATCTGGATTATCAAATGTTGTACTATCCGCAACCAAATAGCCTAAAATATTCTTGTTATATTTTGGTGATATTCTTATCTTTCCAACAGTATCTTCTGTCCCATTTAGACCAACAACAATGCCATTTTCTACGTCATCTTCAAACTTTCTTTTTTCATAATATCTTTTGCTATATAATGTAAATACTTTATCTACTTTTAGTTTTTTAGGATAAACTACAGATTCATTATCTTTTATATCTACTGCTTTTAAGGATATGGATTTAAGAGTTTTATTTTTATTACTCCATAGTGCACACATGATGCAAGCATTAGTATTTGTATGAAAATGTTTTCTATTAAAAGCAAACCCATCTAAAAATTCTTTTTCAATTAAATGTTGAGACTTCCAATATTTTACAGGTGAAAAAACAATATAACTGTCTGTTTCTTGTCTCAAGTAATATTTAAAAGCAGACCATATAAATGCATTTGCTAAATCATTAGTAGCAACACCTGAAACCTCTTTTTTCATTTCTTGTACAACAAATCCTTTTTTCCATGCAGATGATTTTTTACCTTGGTTTTGTCTTTGGTGCTCCATAGATGTTGTTTCTGCATAAGGTGGATTCTCATATAAAATAATAGTACACTTTGGATTATCTATATATTGTTTAATTATATCAATATTTAAATATTCTTTGCTCAAAGCATCTGCACCACGTACTGTTCCGTTATTAAAGGTTTCTTTTACTTCAAAAGGAGGTATTATATGTAGAACTTTATCTCCTATAAGTTCCATTAGTACTTTGTATTCGTAATATTCATATGTTGATACAATACAATGACTTAATTCTTCATCTGATAATTCAAGTTCTAAATTACCTGTTCCTGCACATCTGTCTAAAATAATATAATCATTTCCTTCTGGGACTCTCCTTATAGCTTCTCTAACTAATTCTATAGATTTTTTAACATATAAAGATGGAGTGTAAAAAGCTCCTAAGTTTTTCTTTTGAATTTCATCATTAAGTTTATCCATTAAATATTGAAACTTTATATTTGATTCACCTTTATAAGGGTTAATAAATTCTTTAAATTTTTCAGGTTTTCTAATTTCTCCAACAATTTGAGTTTCCCCTGTCTCATCTCCGATAAATCCTGATTTTGTGGCTTCTGGATTTTCTCTATAATATCTACTAGCCCAACCAACAATGCAATTCTCATCAATATTAATTCTTGTATAAAATGTTGTTTTCAAAAGATGAACTAATTTTTCAGCTTCTATCGAAGAACTATAGTTAAGTTGTAAAGGTGATGTTATTGCTTGGAAACCTATATTATTTTTTGATGCACTACCAATATAAACTTGCTCAATGTTATATAAATATTCTTTTGAGCTATAAATATATGCACGATGGTCATTTAATGAGATTAAAATTATGTTTGCAGGGACGGATTTCCCTTTCATTCTCATAGCAGATAAATATTTTATAGCTTGAAATAAAACACTATTTAAATCATTTATAACTAATTTAAACTCAAGTAAGTTACCATTTAGTACTCCATCATTATTATCAGACAAAATATCTGATAAAGTCAATTTATTATTTACTCTTTTTAAAAACGTAGTATAAAACTCTGTTTGTCCCTCTAATTCATTTGTATATGTTGTCAATTTAATTACCTATAATTCTTAATTATCTATAATATATTTTAATAAAAAATTACTAAATATTATATTATTTTTATATGTAGTCTTTCTGGATAAAATGAAAAAAGAGATATTTATATATAAAAAAGAATCATTTAAAACAAGAATATTAATCTATGAAATTTATAGATATCATTTATATAGATATTTCTATCTATAAATTTTATAGACTTTAACGTTAGATAAAGGAATAAAATCGATAAATATTTTATGAGAGAATATGTTAATTGAAATAGAAGTCTACAGATTAATTTTTCCCAATAATCCAGCATACCATTTAGCTAGTTGAATTTCATCTAAGTTTTCATTTCTTTCATGATTTTTTTTAGTAAATTTTGGATCGGCTTTTTTATAATTCTTTGCAATATCTGGAATAGAGTTATTATCTTTAAAATATAAATTTATAAAAAAGTCAAAGGTATTATTTGTAATAACTGAGTCAGAGATTATTACCCAAGAAGAGGCAGCTGAAGAGGGGTAATTTTCTAATTCTAATAATCCGACATAAAACTTCTCATACTTAAATGTTGCAGTTAAATATTGTCTAGTTCTTTTGTTCATTTTACATTTAGGATTTATTTTTTTCTCTCCAGCCTTTTCGATTAAAAATTCAGGTAAGTTTTTTACTTCACTTAACGTAAAGTTTTTAATAGTAGATTGTTGTTTTAAAAATTCCATATATTGTCTAAATACAACAAAATTATCTATTTCATTTAAAGGTCTAGCTTCCTCTTTATCAAATTCACTTGAAATTATAACTCGTCTAGTAGCCTTATCTCCTTTTGAAGAAGATTCCGTAAGACTTTGGTCTACCTTATCATTGTTTTCTTGCTCTTGGTATATCTTTAGTAAATCTTTTATAATATCTTTTGTTTGTGTGTCATGTTCTATTTCAATATTTAGTAAACTTCCACAGCTTTTTTTTCTATCTTTTCGATGTTGTGTACTAGTGTGCTTTTTATTTGCATCTTTTACTTTTAATATCTCTGTCGTTTCTTCTGGAATTTCTCTATCTACTTTTGATAAATTTTCTAAATCCTCAAGATCTGTTATTATTTTATTTTGTTCAACTATCTTTGTGAATTTATCAAATCCTATATCTGAATTATCATTAGTGATTTCATGTATAAAATAGTACTCTTCCTTTGTTTCTTTATTAGTAACAAGGCTTACTCTTGTATCTATTTTAAACTTCTCTTTTACAGGAAAATTTATTTTTAAATGAACTCCATCAATTTCTTCATCTAAATCATGCTCTCTCATATACTTTAAGTAGTGATGGATGTATTTACTTATATTTTCAAATTCATTTTGTGCTGTTGATTGACAGGCATATCTATGAATAAATGCTGCATCTTCATCTGTTCTTGGAGTCGGTAAAACAATTTTTGCATCGGCTCTATTGTCATCACACATAACATATAAACTTTCAATATTACAATCTAAAGCAGCCTCTCTCATTTCAGAGAATCTAAAATAATAATAGATTCCTATGGCATAGTGAGGAATGATGATTTTTATATCATATTGTTCAATTAAATAACAGTTAATATACTTTGCAGTATCTAAATATTTATAATTCCATCCTAATAAAGTTCCAATAGTTTTTTTATCTAACAGATCATTTAATTTTTTTTCTGCTGAACTATTTATTGATGTGGAATCAATAGTAAAAATTTTTTCAACGATTTCTTTACTTGGATTAGATTCTGTTTTTTCACCATTTTTAAAAGATTTATAAAGAGGAAAATGAGTAAATAGAAGTTCTGGAGATACTTGATAAGTGAAAACTTCACTTTTAGTCATATTTTTTACTACAACTTCATAGTGACTGTTTCCGAACTTATCTTCATCGAGTATTAGTTTTAAAGGAAATAAAAATTTAAAAGTATCATTTGGATTATCTGACATGAAATCAGGAATGATACTTTTACCTTTTGACATATTAAATTAAACTTCCATTATCAAAGTTTATTTTACATATTATCACTTTTTATTTCCTATTATCAATTTTTCTTGCTTTTGACATTTTACATTTACATACATATGTAAAATATCAATTGCTGCTGGTGTTACACCTGAAATTTCACTTGCATTAAATAGTGTTGGTGGATTAAATTTTATTAGTTTTTCAACAACTTCATTTGATAATCCAGGGATTGCTTTATAATCAAAATCCTCAGGTATTTTCATTTGAAGCATTTTTTTCATCTTCTCAATTTGTCTTTTTTGTTTATCCACATATCTATAATATTTTGCTTCTATTATGATTTGTTCTTTTAGATATTCTGGTGTATTTGCCAAACTTGGTACTAGCTTATCAAATTTTGCAGAGTCAACAGTATTTCTTCCAACTATATCTATTAGTTGGGCTCTATCTTTGATTTTCTCTTCACCTAAGTTTTCAAGTAGTTCTAGATTCTCTTTTTTAGAAGTGAACCACTCATTTGCCATAAATTCAACAGCACTATTTATAGTCTCTCTTTTCTCTTCAACTTTTTGTAACTGTTCATCTGAAATTAGTCCAAACTCATGACCATATTTTGATAGCCTTAAATCTGCACTCTCTTCTCTAAGAAGTAGTCTATATTCAGCACGGCTAGTAAACATTCTATATGGTTCATTTGTACCTTTTGTAACTAAATCATCAATTAGTACACCAATATATGCTTCATCTCGTCTAAGTACAAATGGTTCTTTATTATCTATTGCAAGAGCTGCGTTAATCCCTGCCATAAGTCCTTGTGCAGCAGCTTCTTCATAACCAGTTGTTGCATTGATTTGTCCAGCATTGTAGAGGTTTTTTAATTTTTTAGTTTCTAGCGTGTGCTGCAGTTCAGTTGGGTCAACATAGTCATATTCAATAGCATAACCATATCTAACTATTTTTGCATTTTCCAAACCTTTTATTGAGTGAATCATCTCTTTTTGCACATCAATAGGTAGTGAACTTGAAAGTCCATTTATATAGTACTCTGTACACATTGCTGTTTGAGGTTCTAAAAATAGTTGATGTCTCTCTCTTTCAGAAAATCTACTAACTTTATCTTCAATACTTGGGCAATATCTAGGTCCTCTCCCCTCTATTTGTCCTGTAAAAAGTGGCGCTCTATGGAAGTTACTAGAGATAGTCTCATGGGTTCCTAGGTTTGTATATGTGATATAACATGGATGTTGAGTAGGGTTAAAATTACTTTTATCTGTTCTAAATGAAAAAGGTGTTGGTTTTTCATCTCCACCATGAGCTTCCATTACATCAAAGTTTATAGATTTTGCATCTATTCTTGATGGTGTTCCAGTTTTAAGTCTTCCAACTTTTAATCCAAGCTCTTTTAACTGAATTGATAGGGTAGAAGAGGGTAATTCCCATGCTCTTCCCGCTTCATATTTGTTTTCACCAATATGAACTAAACCTCTCATAAAAGTACCTGTTGTAAGGATTACTTTTTTTGCTTTAAACTCTTCAGTTAGTTTTGTTCTTACTCCACATACACAGTTATCTTCAACAATTAGTGAAGTTACTTCATCTTGATAAACCTCAAGATTAGGAGTATTGTGACACACTTTTCTCATATAGTGTCTATACTCATCCATATCTATTTGAGCTCTACTTCCTTGAACAGCTGCACCCTTTGAAGCATTTAATATTCTAAATTGGATACCAGTATTATCTGTACATAATCCCATCTCTCCACCAATTGCATCAAGTTCTCTTACCAAGTGACCTTTAGCAAGTCCACCAATAGCTGGGTTACAACTTGCGGCACCAATTTGCTCTACAAGCATTGTAATAAGTAGGGTTTTTTTACCCATTCTAGCAGCTACCAAAGAGGCCTCAATTCCTGCGTGACCTCCTCCTACTACTATTACGTCATATTCCATTTCTTTCCTTAAAAGTAGTCCCTATTTTTAAGGGACCTGTATTTTATGACTTCTTTTAGCAAGAGAGTAAAACTCTCTTTAAAGAAACAAACTCTAAAGAGAACAACTTGTTGTTCTCTCTTTAATAATTTAATATTTATTAATGGAAATCTCTTAGATAAATGTTTTCTTCCACTTATCTAAGAAATTTGCTCGAAATTACTCTCTTAATAAATTTTCGGTATTATATCACATTGAAGTTAGTTAATACTTTATATTTAAGATTACAAGGAGTAATTCATTGCTCCTCTTTAGAATTTTTAAAAGGAAATCCTTTGTTTACAGGTCTTATTCGTGAGATGGCTGAGGTTCTTAGCCTAAAAAATAGTACTTTAACACTAAAAGCAAAATATAAACCAAAAATTGGAGATTCTATTGCTGTAAATGGAGCTTGTCTTACTGTTATTAGAGTAACAAATGATACTTTTAGTGTGGAGCTTTCACCTGAAACCCAAAGTATTTTAGCTATGGAAAATTATAGAGGTAAAGTTCATATTGAGCCAGCAATGATGATGGGAGATAGATTTGAAGGTCATATTGTCCAAGGACATGTGGACTGTTTAGGTACAATTAAATCTATAAAAAACAATGGAAATTCAACAGATTTTACAATTTCCCTTCCTAAAGAGTTTTCAAAATATATTATCCCTAAAGGAAGTGTAACTATTGATGGTGTTTCATTAACTGTAAATGAGGTTTTAAAAGACTCTTTTAGACTTACAATTATTCCCCATACTATAAAAAATACACTTTTTGAGACTTATAAAATTGGCTCAAAAGTAAACCTAGAGACAGATATGTTTGCTAGATATATTTACAATATGTTCCAAAATAAAAATGATGATTTGACTTGGGATAGAGTTGAAGGGATAATGGCTAGTTATTAACAGAGCAGAACTCTTCTTATCTCTTTTATCTCTTCTGGACCTGTTTGGCAACATCCACCTATAATTGAAGCTCCATCATTTTTCCATAGGTTTGCAAGTTTCCCAAACTCTTTTGAATCTGTAGAACTACTTTCCCACTTTTTAGTTAGTGGATTATATTTTGAGCCACCATTTGGATATATTACGATAGGTTTTGAAGAAACAGCTTTTATATTTTTAATTAGTGAAGAGATGTGTTCTGGGGCAGTACAGTTTATTCCAAGGGCAGTTATGTGTTTTTGCTCATCAAGATATTTCGCACACTCTTTAATATCATCATTTGCATTTGTAAGTGAAGAGTTTTTTGCACTAAAGCTTATCCAGGCTGGAATATTAAAGGCTTTTAAAAGTTCACATATTATTTTTGCTTCATTTAATGAAGGAATTGTTTCAACTGCAAAAAGATCAGGATTTGTTTTTGCAATTATCTCCAATCTTTTTTTGTGAAACTCTTTTAACTCTTCATTAGGGATATTATACTCTCCTGTATACTCTGAACCGTTTGCCAAAAATGCTCCATAGGGTCCAATTGAAGCAGCAACAAGGGGTTTTCCTCTATTGCTTTTATCTTTAAGATTTTGCCAAAATTCATCTCTAATTTTTTTTGCAAGGTTTATTGAAAGAACTATTAACTCTTTGGCTTTCTCTTTTGTAAAACCCTTTTGTAAAAACCCTTCAATACTAGCTTGATATGATGATGTTATTATACAATCAGCTCCTGCTTCAAGGTATTGTAAATGTATCTCTTCTATAGCTTTTGGATCTTCTGCAAGAAATTTAGCTGACCATAAAGAGTCGTTAATATCATATCCATTTTTTTGCATCTGTGTCCCTAGAGCACCATCTAGGATTATATATTTTTGTTTAGCTAATAAAATTTCAAGATTTGTCATCTGTTTTTTGCTCAGTTTTATTCTCTTCTTTTTCTTCTTTAGTCACTCTTTTATATACAAAATATGAGTTTTGTGTAAGTACATTTGCATAGGGTTTTATACTTACTTCTTGAATATCTTGCATCTTTTGGATAGCAGTTACTTTTCCAACTTTTAAGCCTTCAAAAAAGATATTATCCATACCTGAAGTTATAACTTCATCTCCCTCTTTGATATTAAACCAAATAGGTACAAATTTTGCTATAAGTTCATCTTTGTTTTTAGAAGCATGGATGATTCCTGGTGCTCTGTTCTCTCCAATAAAAATAGCATAGTTGCATTTCTCATTTCCATTTAATAAAGCTTTTGCTCTTCCATTTTGATTTACAACAATTCCAGCTGCATAACCGTCAGAAATCACCCCTAATATAGAGTTATCCACTTTTTTCATATCAAGCCAAACTTTTGTAAAGTTATCAAAATCTACATATGAAAGAACATTTACAAATTTTACTTGAGCTGTAGTTGAGTTTGGATTTTTTATTGTAGTTAAAACTGAGTCTAACTGATTTTGTGCAGACTCATAAAGAGTTTTATATAGTCTTAGTTTTTCATTTTCTGTTTGAAGTTCTTGAATAGTTGAAGCTTGTCTAAAATATTTTTCACTCTTTTGTTCTATAGTTATTATTGTGTCTATATAGAATCTTTTTACTGCTTCAAAGGGTTTTATATTTCTAGCAATCATCTCATCAACTTCAAAGATGTAGCCTAAAGAGATCGCTAGAAAAAGTACAAAAAAGAGAAACTTAATCATTAGTAATTAATTTTAATAGGGCGTCCTGATCTAAAACATTACTTGTACCATAAGCTACTGCTAATAGTGGCTCATCGGCAACTCTTACTGGAAGTTTGATAATATCTGCTAGATATTTATCAAGTCCTCTAATTAGTGCTCCTCCACCTGTTAGTGTAACACCATTATCAACAACATCACCTGCTAAATCAGGTGGCATATCCTCTAATACAGATCTTACAGCAGATACAATCTCTCTTAGAGGTTCTTTAATAGCTGTTCTAACACCTTCAGACCCTAATTCAATAGTTGATAGAAGTCCAGAGTTGTCTCTACCTTTTACTTTGATTTTTAGTTCATGCTCTTGTTTAATAGCACTACCAATCTCAATTTTAATATTTTCAGCTGTTCTTTCACCAATATATAGGTTGTAGTTTTGTCTTACATACTCCATAATTGCTTTATCAAATCTATCTCCTGCAACTTTGATAGATTTTGAAAGAACCAATCCACCTAAAGAGGTAACACCAATTTCAGTTGTACCACCACCAATATCAACAACCACATAACCAGATGGGTCAGATACAGGGATACCTGCACCAATTGCCGCTGCCATTGGTTCTTCAACAAGGAATACTTCTCTAGCTCCTGCACTTAGAGCTGACTCTTTTACAGCTTTTCTTTCAACTTGCGTAATACCATAAGGGATACAGATGATGATTCTTGGTCTAATAAAAGATTTTCTTGAGTGAGCTTTCTCAATAAAATATCTAATCATTCTCTCAGTCATTTCAAAGTCGGCAATAACACCATCTTTCATTGGTCTAACAGCAGTAATATTTAATGGAGTTTTACCAATCATCTGTTTAGCTTCTTGCCCAACAGCCAAGATTTTATCTTTCCCATATCTGTCGTTTTGAACTGCAACAACAGATGGTTCATTTATAATAATCCCTTTCCCTTTTACTGAAACAATTGTGTTTGCAGTACCTAAGTCTATTGCCATATCATTTGAAAATATTCCAATTAGTTTGTCTAATAACATCTACGTCCCTTCTTTAAGCTATTTTTGGTTCTTTCTCTTTTGTAACAACTTCTTTTGTTATAATTACTTTTTTATCCTTAAACTGAGGCAAATCATACATAATATCTAACATAATATCTTCTAAAATTGATCTTAAACCTCTAGCACCAGTTTTTCTCTCAATCGCAAGTTTTGCAATCTCTTTTAATGCATCTTTTTCAAACTCTAACTCAACATTGTCAAGTTGGAAAAGTTTTACATACTGTTTAACTAAAGCATTTTTAGGCTCAGTTAAAATATGTATCATATCATCTTCAGAGATCTCATTTAGAGTTGCAATCATATGAAGTCTTCCAATTAACTCTGGAATAAGTCCATATTTTACTAAATCATGAGATTCAACATCACAAAGAATTTCATTATCTTTTTTGCTCTTTTTCTCTTGATTGAATCCTAAAACATTACCACCTTTTTTCTTTTTGATAATCTCTTCAAGTCCATCAAAAGCTCCACCACAAATAAACAAGATATTTGTAGTATCAACTTGGATTGCATCTTGTCCAGGGTGTTTTCTTCCACCTTTTGGCGGAACATTTACAACAGAACCCTCTATTATTTTTAGAAGTGCTTGTTGAACACCTTCCCCTGAAACATCCCTTGTTATTGATCTGTTTTCGCTCATTCTTGCAACTTTATCAACTTCATCAATAAAGATTATTCCAGTTTCAGCTTTTTTTACATCACCATTTGCTGCTTGTAAAAGTCTTGTTACAACATTCTCAACATCATCTCCAACATATCCAGCCTCTGTTAAGCTTGTAGCATCTGCAATTGCTAGTGGAACATCAAGATATTTTGCGATAGTTTGAGCAAGTAAAGTTTTTCCTGAACCTGTTGGTCCTATTAAAAGTACATTTGATTTATTTATCTCTATATCTTCTTCAAATTCATCTTTTCTAAAAATTCTTTTATAGTGATTATATACAGCAACAGAAAGCACTTTTTTTGCTCTATTTTGACCTATAACATAATCATCCAATATCTCTTTTAATTGAGCAGGAGTTTTTAGTTCTGTTGGAGCTTTATACTCTCCAATTTGTTCTTCATTATCTTCATCAGGAATTTTTGTTCCTGTCATTATTTCATATGCAGCAACTACACAAGCTTTACAAATACAAGCATTGTCTCCAGAGATGATAGGATTATCCTTTGTATCTGGTGCTCCACAAAAATCACATTCAAGTTGACTCATAAAATCATATTCTCCTATTTTCTTTCAAAAGGTATTCCCCTTGTTGTGTTTAAAATAAACTCGCATAACATTTTAACATTATTATCACTTGTTTCGTTTAAAAGTTCCGTTGCAATATCTTTTAAAGGTTTATGCCCTCTAAATAGAGCTTTATATGCAGCTTTTAAAGAATCCACATCTTCTCTTTTTTCAAATCTTCTTCTAAGACCTGTAAGGTTTAGCCCTTTTATTTTTGCTCTGTTACCTTCAGCAAGACAAAATGGTGGAATATCTTGCGTTACAACTGAACCTCCACCTACCATAACTCCAGAACCAATTTTACAAAATTGATGAATTGGTGTCATACCACCAATTACAACAAAATCATCAATCTCAACATGGCCTGCAAGGGTTGCACAGTTTGCAAGAATACAGTTATTACCAATTTTGCAATCGTGGGCAATATGAACATAACCCATAAAAAAGTTATTGTTCCCAATTACTGTTTTTGCTCCCCCACCAATTGTTCCAGGATTAAAAAGCGTATACTCTCTAATTTTGTTATTGTCTCCAATAATAAGTTCAACATCTTCACCTTTGAACTTTAAATCCTGTGGAATTGTTCCAATTGTAGCATGTGAAAAAATGTGATTGTTTTTCCCTATTGTTGTTTTCCCTTCAATAATTGTATGGGAATCAATAACTGAATTATCTCCAATTTTTACATTTTTACCAATAATACAATATGCACCAATAACTACATTTTCACCAATTTGTGCTCCATCTTCGATTATAGCAGTTGTGTGAATGTTACTCATATTTTGTCCAATTATTTATCTACAATCATAGCTTTTAATTCAGCTTCTGCAACTAGGGTTTCATCTACATAAGCTTTACCCTCTAACACAATTAGTGTACCTCTAAGTTTTTTAATCTCTATTCTATATTCAAGTTTATCACCTGGTTTTACAGGGTTTCTAAACTTTGCACCATCTATACTCATAAAATAGATAACTTTTGCAGCTAATTGCTCTTTTGTTAAATCATTACTTTTTAATGCTAGAACTCCACCAGCTTGTGCCATACCCTCTAAAATAAGTACACCTGGATAGATAGGATGCCCTGGGAAGTGTCCCAAAAATGCAGGTTCACTAATAGAGATGTTTTTATAACCAATGATTGATTTTCCTTTCTCTATATCAGTAATTCTATCAACCAATAAAAATGGGTATCTATGTGGTAAAATCTCTTGTATTTCGTTAATGTCTAACATTATTCCTCCTGGTTTGCTATTTCTAATGTAATCATACTGTCCTCAATTGAACAAAGTTCTGTGTCATCACCACCTTGAACAAATTTTATAAACTCTTGTAACTCTTTTTTAAGGGGTTCATCTTTTTTTACAAAACAGTTTCTTGTTACATAAGAGTTATTTGTGTGGTATTGAGAGTACTCTGTTAAATCTTGAGTTATCAGATTTGCTTCGTAGTAAGCCTCTTTACAAGCTACTTCTATTGTTCTTTTTTTAAATGGTGTTAGCCAATTTGTTGTAAGGTTTACAATAATATCATTTTCTAATTCAAATGAAATTATGGCATTGTCTTCATAGTGATTATGTATTTTTTGAGATTTGAATATTGCTTTTCTCATAATATTTTTGTGGGTTATATATCTTGTTAAATCTATATCATGTACACTTAAGTCTGTTAATACTCCAACATCTGCAATTCTTGGAGGAAATGGTCCTACTCTTGTGATATTTATACTATAAATCTCTTTATCTTTTAGTTCATCTTTTAAAGCTTTTACAACTGGATTAAATCTCTCAACATGTCCAATTGCAACTTTTACATTAAACTCTTTAGCCGCTTTTAAAATCTCTTCAGCCTCTTTTAGTGTTGAAGCTACGGGTTTTTCTATTAGAAGTGGAATCTTGTGTTTTATTAATTTTATTGCAACATCATGGTGTAGAAATGTTGGAACAGCAACAATTGCTGCATCAATGTTTTCATTCTCTATTAAACTTTCAACATCAGTATAAAAATTTTCATCATAGGTATTGCTTGTGTCAACATCGCAAAGTGCTGCTATGTTAACTTTGTTACTCTCTTTTAGGATTCTATAATGGTTTCTTCCCATTGCACCTAATCCTATAATAGCAATATTTAGCATCTTAAACTCTATCCTTTTATAGTCTTAATAATATAGTCTTGTTCCTCTTTTGTTAAAAAAGGACTCATAGGAAGTGAGATAACTTGTTGTGAAACTCTTTCGCTAATAGGAAAATCACCTTTTTTGTATCCTAAATATTCAAAAACCTCTTGAAGATGTAAAGGTTTAGGATAGTGTACAGCTGTAGGAATAGAGGCTTGGCTAAGTTTTGCTTGAAGCTCTTCTCTATTTTCACAAAGAAGTGTAAATTGTGCAAATACTGAAGTTCTATCCTCTAAAATTGTTGGAGGAGTAACCCCTTTTGCATCTTTTAATTCGTCAATATATTTTTGACCAATTTTTGCTCTTGCTTCAATTTCTTTATCAAAATGTTTCATTTTTACATTCAAAATTGCAGCTTGAATAGCATCAAGTCTTCCATTTATTCCAACATATTTGTGGCTATATCTTTCATTTTGACCATGATTTAAAATCATCCTCATTTTTGAAGCAAGATTCTCATCATTTGTCATAATAGCTCCACCATCTCCATAACAACCTAAAGGTTTAGATGGGAAGAAACTTGTACAACCAATATGTGAAAGATTACAAGATTTTTTCCCTTTATACTCTGCTCCAAAGCTTTGACAAGCATCTTCAATAACACATAAATTGTGTTTTGAAGCTATGGCATTTATCTCATCCATATTTGCAGTTTGACCATATAAAGAGACTGGAATAATAGCTTTTGTTTTAGAAGTTATTTTATCCTCTATTTTTGTATGGTCAATATTGTAAGTTGTTTCATCAATATCTACAAAAACAGGTGTAGCTTTTAAAAAAGCTATAACTTCAGCAGTTGCTATAAAAGTAAAAGGTGTAGTAATAACTTCATCGCCTTCTTTAATATCAAGTGCCATAAGTGCTAAAAGAAGAGCATCTGTTCCGCTACTACAAGCAAGTGCCTCTTTTGTTCCACAAAATTGTGCTAGATTTTTTTCCAATGTTGAGATTTGTTGCCCCCCAATAAACTGAGCAGAGGCCATAACTTCTAAAACCTCTTTGTTTATCTCTTGCTCATAGGCTTTGTATTGAGCTTGTAAATCAATAAAATTAATCTTCATATATCTACTCGTTTTCTATTATTTTTGCAACCTCTTTTGAACTCCCTTTTTGCAGGTAGTCTCGGAGTTTGTGTACATTTTTTATAAATTCTTCTCTATTAAAATCTTCATAAATATCAAAGAGGTTTTTTACTGTAACCTCGTCTTGCAGTAGTTCTTTGTGTAAAACAGTATTATCTATGCACTTATATAAAATATTTGCCAATCCAACATACTCTAGTTTTACCAGTTTTCGACCAATAAAATAGTCTAAGGATTTAGCAATATAGCTAAGTACAAAGGGGGTTCCTATCAAAGCAGACTCAAGTGTCGCAGTTCCACTACAAATAAATGCAAATTCACTCTCATAGAGGGTTTTATGAGCATTTGTTGATATTTCAAAAAACATGCATATGTTACCATAAATATCTTTTATTTCATCTTGTGAAAATTTTGCTGGAACAATCAATACGCATTTTTTATTCTCTAGTTTAGAAGCTATCTCTTTGTAGATTGGCAGAAGTCTTTTTATCTCACTTCTTCTACTTCCAGGCATAAAAGAGATGATATTACTTTGGATTAGTTCCTCTTTATACTCTTTTATCTCATCTAAAAGTGGATGCCCTACATATTTTATTTTATCTTTTTGTGTGTAGATTTCACTCTCAAAGGGTAAAATCGAGCAAAGTTTGTCACAATATTTTTCTAAAGCAAAAACTCTTTTTCTTTTCCATGCCCAAGCTTGAGGCAGAATATAGTAAATAATCTCTTTATTTGGATAGGTTTGTTTTATTTTTTTTGCAAGTGGTAGGTTAAAACCAGAACTATCCATAAGCAAAACTTTGTCACAATCTTTTGCAAGTTCTACTAAATCATCCCTTAGTTTGAAAAAGAATCTAAGTTTTTTTATAGCATCAATAAATCCCATAATTGCAAGGTTTGAGAGGTCCATATAAGGGGTACCAAGCTCTTTATCAAATACGCCTACAAACTCTACATCAGAGTTTAGAGACTTTTTTAGCTCTTTTAGATGTATATTTGAAGAGGTCTCCAAAGCACACACTAAAAGCCTCATATAATAACCTCTTTTACATCTTCATAAACAACGGCATCTAACTCTATCTCATATTTTCCATCTATCACTTCATCTACGATAATAATAGTTGAAAGACCATAAGGATTTTTGGTAATGGCATCTCTAATATTTAGTTCAGATTCAAAAGTTGGTGGATTGAAAATAAGACTTTTTACATTTTTGTATGAGCTATTTCCTATATCATTAAAAATTTGAAGGCTTAAAAGTTTTACTTCATCTTTTCCTAAATAAAAAATCTCATTTTTTTCATAAACTATATTTGCACTTGTTCTTCTTTTACTAAGTGTTGAGTAACAAAGAATATAAGAAGGCACTATTTTTTTATCAATCTTTACAGTTCCTCTAAGTAATCTATAGTTTAAAAATCTTTGTTTGATTATTTTAAAAGGGATCCCTTGCTCTTGAAGTTCATCTCTTTTTTTATAAAGTTCAAGTCTGCTCTCTATTGATTCAGGTAGAATCTGTTTTGATATTGGTGAAAACATCTCATCCATAATTTTATTTTGATGTTCCCTTTGGGCATTTAAAGCGTAAATACAACCACAGTAGTTTTGTCTATAAAGTGAATTTTCTTTTACAACTTCCCCTTGCTTTTGAGTTCCATTTCCACTTCTATAATCTTTGAAAATAAATTGGCAATTGTATTTTTTTTCTAAATCTTTACCTATTTTTTCTAACTTATCTTGGGATTTTTTAGGTGAGATTAAAAGGGTTGTTGTAAATTTATCATGTCCTAATTCAATAGCTTTTTTTACACTTGTTTCTAATCTATCGTCAAAGCAAACGGTACATCTATCACCTTTTTCAGGTTCATTTTCCAGCCCTTTTACTTTTTTTAGCCACTCTTCAAGATTGTATGGACCCTCTAAAAGTTCAATACCAAGTTTTTTACATGAATATTCAACATCATAATATCTTAGTCTATACTCATTATATGGATGAATATTTGGGTCATAGAAGAATCCTACAATCTTTTCGTTTGGAAACTCCTCTTGAATTTTTTCTAAAAAGTAATGTGAATCGACCGCGCAACATATATGTACTAACAATTATAACCTTTTATTATCTATTATAAAATTTTTCAGTATTATAGTGAAACTTTTTATAACAAAGGATTAGAGATAAAAAAAATAGCTCTTATTGTAATCATTTTATTAAGCTTTTCTGCTTGTTCTTTTAATCAACCAAAAATTGTTTCAAGTGCTACAATACTTATTAAAACTCCGAAAATAAAATTTTACGACAGAGGATTTATCTCAATATACAAAAACTATACCCAAGTGCAAGTTTTAAGTGCGGGAACAGTTGTTTTAAATTTAGAAATGTATGATGATAGAATATGTAAAGATACTTTTGCTTGTCAAACTTATAAAAGTTTTAACAAAGAGTTTTTAAGTAGCAAATATGAAGATAAATTTATAAAAAAACTTTTTGAAGAAAATAAAAAAAATACTCTTTTTAGAGATAAAGAGAATAATATTTTAATAAAAATTGTAAAAGAGTAAATTTTTACAAAATCTTCTTAAAATTAACAACAGACTTTTTTAGTAGAATACAAAATAAAAAAATCAAGGAAATTTAATAATGAAATATGTAGGCGCACATGTAAGTGCAAGTGGAGGAGTCTTTAATGCTCCAATAAATGCAACACAAATCGGAGCTAAGGCTTTTGCTCTTTTTACAAAAAATCAAAGACAATGGACAGCAAAAGAGCTTGATAGTAAAACAGTTGACAAGTGGTTTAAAGAGTTAGAAAAAAGTAAAATTGAACCAAAACATATTTTGCCACACGATAGTTATTTAATAAATTTAGGACATCCAAGTGAAGAGGCAAGGGAAAAATCACTACAAAGTTTTATACATGAACTGCAAAGATGTGAGATTTTAGGACTTGATAGACTAAATTTTCATCCAGGAAGTCACTTAAGAAAAATAAGTGAAGAGGAGTGTCTTGATAGAATTGCCCTGTCAATGAATCAAGCAATCGAAGCAACAAAAGACGTAAAACTTGTAATAGAAAACACAGCAGGTCAAGGAAGTAATTTAGGATATAAGTTTGAACATTTGGCTTATATTATTGATAAAATTGAAGATAAAAGCAGAGTTGGCGTGTGTATTGACACCTGTCATATGTTTACAGCAGGTTATGATATAAGAACACGTGAAACATATGATAAAACTTGGGGAGAGTTTGACAAAATTGTTGGACGAAAATATCTAATGGGAATGCATCTAAATGACTCAAAACCAGAACTTGGAAGCAAAGTAGATAGACATGATAGTTTAGGAAAAGGAAAAATTGGTTGGGATGCTTTTGAATTTATTATGAATGATGAAAGAATGGATGATATTCCTCTTGTGTTGGAGACTATTGATGAAACTATTTGGGCGGAGGAGATTAAAGCTATGTATGAGTTGGTAGGGAAGTAAGACTTAAAATAATACACATCTTTCGTCATATCTCTTCGTTGGAAAGAAAATTATACAAACTCATTTAGCACAAGTAAAATCCTTCGTATAATTTTCTTTCCGCCTTGACCTATTTAAAAATCTGCATATTCTTTTAAGTCTTTAAATTTTTGCCAGCCTTTAATTATTTTTAATAGATGTAAATAATCTATCGATTCTACAATTTGTGGAATATAACAAATACCTAATAGAATATTAGATAAAATCATTAGTAAAAATTATTTATGAAAATTTAGGAATAAAATATATGACAACTACTGCAAATGTAGGATTTGAAAAAGAACTTTTTAAGATGGCTGATAAGCTTAGAAACAATATGGATGCAGGAGAGTATAAACACATTGTTTTAGGTCTTATTTTCTTAAAATATATCTCTGATAAATTTAATGAACGTTATGAAAAACTTGTACAAGAGGGTGATGGTTTTGAGGAAGATAAAGATGAATATATCATGGATAATATTTTTTGGGTTCCAAAAGAATCAAGATGGCAAGTTTTAAGAGATAATGCAAATTCACCAGAAATAGGAAAACTAGTAGACAATGCCCTTTTGCAAATAGAAAAAGAGAATAACTCTTTAAAGGGTGTGATGGACAAAAGATATGCAAAACCAGATTTAGATAAAACAAAACTTGGTGAGCTTATCACTTTGATTACAAATGTATCTGCAAAATATCACGATGAAAAAGATTTGATGGGTAGAGTATATGAATACTTTTTAAATGCTTTTGCAGATATTACAGGGGGTGAGTTTTATACTCCAACTTCTGTTGTAAAAACTATTGTTGAGATGATAGAACCATATAAAGGAAGAGTTTATGACCCAGCTTGTGGAAGTGGTGGTATGTTTATTCAGTCTGGAAAATTTATTCAAGAGCATTCTCAAAATATAAACAATATCTCAATATATGGACAAGAGAGTAATCCTACTACTTGGAGATTGTGTAAAATGAACTTGGCTATTCGTGGTCTTGATGGAAATCTTGGTGCTCACCATGCAGATAGTTTTCACAACGATTTGCACAAAAACCTTAAAGCAGATTTCGCTATGGCAAATCCCCCTTTTAATATCTCTGATTGGGGAGGGGAAAGACTCAAAGATGATGATAGATGGCAATGGGGAATTCCTCCTGTTGGAAATGCAAATTATGCTTGGCTTTCTCATATTCTCACTCACCTTGGAAGTAGAGCAGGACTAGGTGCAGTTGTACTTGCAAATGGAAGTCTTAGTTCAAATACTTCAAATGAAGGAAATATTAGACGGGCTATGATAGAGGATGATAAGGTAGATGCTATAGTTGCACTTCCTGATAAGCTTTTTTACTCTACGGGTATTCCTGTATGCCTTTGGATACTTTCTCAAAATAAATCCCATGAAAAACATAGAGATAGAACAGGTGAAACACTTTTTATAGATGCAAGAAATCTTGGGGAGATGGTTACAAGAAAACACCGTGAATTAAGTGAAAAGGAGATTAAATCCATAGCTGACACTTATCACGCATACAAAAGCAAAGAGGGAAACTATAAAGATATAAAAGGTTTTTGCAAGCGTGCAAGCCTTGAAGAGATACAAAAACATGATTATGTATTAATTCCTGGGCGATATGTGGGAATAGCGCAAGAAGAAGATGATGGTATACCTTTTGAAGAGAAGATGACAAAGTTATCCACTCAACTAAAAGAGCAGTTTGAGAAGTCAAATATTTTAGAAAAACAGATAAAAGAGAATCTAAAAGGCTTAGGCTATGAGATTAATTGAGCAGATATCTTTAGGAGAAAGCAAGACTTTAGAGTTTAAGCAAGAACTACCAGAAAATAAGAAAATAGCTAAAACAGTTATCTCTTTTTCCAATACAGCTGGAGGAAAACTTATCATCGGAGTAGATGATGATAGAAATATTGTAGGAATAGAAGAGGAAAATATCTTTGAACTTCAAGATAAAATAGCTTCTATTATCTATGATAACTGTACGCCAAATATTATTCCTGAAATCTATACTGTAAATTGTGAAGGAAAACTTCTTCTTGTAGTAGAAGTTTTTAGGGGAAATCTTTTGCCCTATTATCTAAAAAGTGAAGGTAAAAATCAAGGAACTTACATACGAGTAGGTGCAAGCAATAGAAAAGCAGAGTATGAAAATATCCTTGAACTAGAGAGACAAAAAAGAAATATAGGTTTTGATGAAGAGGTAAACTATGATATTGAGTTTGAATCTTTAGACTTAACACCACTATATGAGAGTTTTAAAAGTGTAGGAAAAACTTTAGATGAGAAAAAGTTAGAGAACCTAAAACTTATCAAAAAAGAGTCAAACAAAACCTATGCTACAAATGCATTGCTTATCATCCTTGGAACCTTTTCTCACACTAGTGTAAAGTGCGCAAGATTTAAGGGTATCACCATGGATATGTTTATAGATAAAAAAGAGTACCAAAGTGATATCTTCTCAAACCTTGAAAATACACAAAACTTTATACTAAATCACATAAATCTAAAAGGTGAGATAAAAGCACTCCAAAGAACAGATACCTATGAGATACCCCTTGTAGCTCTAAGGGAAGCTTTGATAAATGCTTTTATTCATAGGGACTATACCAATAGTGGAAGGGATATAAAAGTAGGGGTCTATGATGATATTGTAAATATTGTAAGTCCTGGAAGCTTCCCAAATACAATCACAAAAGAGGATATAGAAAATGGTAGAAGTGAGACTAGAAACAAAGTATTAGCAAATATCTTTAAAGAGTTGGGACTAATAGAACAGTGGGGAAGTGGAATAAAAAGGATAAAAACCCTTTGTCTTGAAAATCATTTAAAAGAGCCAATGATAGAAGAGAAAAGTGACTTTGTAGATGTGGAGTTTTATCGTCCACAAGATAGAAAAACGGATGATTACGAACGAATACTGCCAGAAATGAACGATTACAAACGATTACGAACGATTACGAACGATTACGAACGATTAACTATTGAAGAGAAAGCTATTTTAATTTATATTTTAGATAATCAAAAAATTACAAGAAAAGAAGCTGTAAAGTTAACAGGACTACAAAGTACAAAAGTATATGAGATTTTAAAAACACTTGTGGAAGATAAAAAAATATTAAAAAGATGTGGAAATGGTAGAAGTACCTATTATAAGGTGGCAAAGTGAGTAATAAATTGCCTCAAGGGTGGGAAGAAAAAAAACTCAAGGAAGTTACTTCTATTTTAGGTGATGGATTACATGGAACACCTAATTATTCTGATAATGGAGAGTATTTTTTTATCAATGGTAATAATTTATTAAATGGAAGAATTGTAATTAATGAGAAAACAAAAAAATGTTCAGAAATAGAATATAATAAATATAAAAAAATTTTGAATGATAGGACTATCTTAGTATCAATCAATGGTACCTTAGGAAATATTGCAGTTTATAATGGAGAAAAAGTTTTTTTAGGTAAAAGTGCTTGTTATTTTAATGTTTTAGAAGAGTTTAATAAAAATTTCATTAAACATACATTGAATACTGATTATTTTAAATATTACATAGATACATATGCAACGGGGACAACTATTAAAAATATGCCTCTTAAAGCTATGAGAGAATTTAATTTTATAATTCCTAAAGATATTAATGAACAAAAAAGAATAGCAGATATTTTATCTGCCTTTGATGATAAAATAGAGATAAATAATCAAATAAATCAAACCTTAGAAGAGATGGCAAGTACACTCTTTAAAGAGTGGTTTGAAAACTTCAATTTTCCAAATAATCAAGGCAAACCCTATAAAGATAGTGGCGGAGATATGAAACCAAGTGAATTGGGAGAAATACCTATTAATTGGGAAGTTTTAGATTTAAAAAGTATATCATCAAAAATAGGAGATGGACTACATGGCACTCCAAAGTATATAGATGGTGGAGAGTATTTTTTTATTAATGGTAATAATTTAGTCAATGGAATGATTGAAATAGATCAAAAAACAAAAAGAACAAATAAAGAAGAATATGAAAAGTATAAAAAAGAATTAAATGAAAATACTATTTTTTTATCAATAAATGGAACATTAGGAAATATTGCTTTTTATAATGAAGAAAAAATATTTCTTAGTAAAAGTGTATGTTATATAAATGTTTTAGAGAATTATTATAAAGTTTTTATAGCTTGTTTATTCAAAAGTGACTATTTTAAACAGTACCTTTTTAATTATGCAAATGGAACTACAATTAAAAATTTATCATTGAAAGCTATACGTGAATTGAGTTTTCCAATAAGTAAAAATATATGTGAAAAGTTTTCACATATTGTTAAACCAATTTTTGAACAAATACAACAAAATCAACAACAAAATCAAATATTAAAACAACAAAGAGATGCACTTTTACCAAAACTTATAAGTGGTGAGATAAGGGTATAAGATGACAATAAAACATGTAGAGGATTACTTAAAAAGTGTCAAAGAACAGATAAAAAGTTTGGAACTACCCGCAGAGAAACAATATACCAACTATTTTAGAGGTCAAAGTAATGCAAATTGGGATTTGGTACCAAGCGTATTTCGAGATCATTTGTTTAATGAACACAATCTTTACTATGAAATGGAAAGAAACCTTTATAATGAGATGTCAAAACTAAGTTCAGTTATAGACAAACTTGTATATATGCAACATCAAGGCTTACCAACTAGACTTTTAGATATCACAAAAAACTCTTTAGTGGCTTTATATTTTGCATGTATTACCCATCAAAAATGTGAAAAAGAGTGTACGAAAGATTGCAAAAAATGTAGTGACGGAGCAGTATATATTTTTAGTGAACTTGAAAATTATGATAAAAAAGAGGTAGATATTATCTCTTTACTTCCAAAAGTAAAGTATGATTTTGGAGTAAATAGTTTTTATAGTTTTGTAAAAGAGCAGTTAAGTGTAGAGCTTTCAAAAAAAGAGTTAGAGAGAATACTTAATAAAGAGTTTGCATTAGTAAAAAGTAATAAAAATAATAACAGAGTGATAAAACAAGATGGAGACTTTTTTATTTTTTCAAATAAAGGTAGTTATGATAAAAAAATAAAATTTGATGTAAAAAGGGATGAAAATAGAATTATCATTCCTAAAGAGTATAAAAAACAATTGCTTGAAGAACTTGATCAAATAGGAATAAATAGATATAGCTTATTCCCTGAACCAGAACATTTAGCAAAATACTTAAAACATAACTATGTAGACAATGAGAGTGAGAAAGAAAAAGTAGTTTCTTATGAAGAGGTAAGTGTAGAAATTGAAGGGAAAAAAGATTATAAAACAAAAGTTTTAGAATATATAGAAGAAAGATTCCCTCAAAATAAAGCACTTTATGAGTTTATTGTCAACAATGATATATCAAGAACAAAAGTAAGAGAAAAACTTTCATTGTTAGGTTACGAAGAGATAGGTGTTTTAGATATGGATAAATTTGATAATTTTATTGATAGTTTAGAAATACCAAAAAATATAAATGATTTGGTTTTATAAAAGGTATAAAAATGGAATATAAAGTATTTTTTGATGAAACATGCCACTTAGAGAATGATGGTATAAATATTATGGGTGGAGGAGCAATCTTTTGTGAAAAAGAGAAATTTACAGAAGCCACTAGATATATTAAATACTTAAAATATAAACATAATGCTTTTCATGAGCTAAAATGGACTAAGGCCAGCAAATCTGGTTTAGCTTTTTACAAGGCATTAATAGATTATTTCTTTGAAAGTAATTTTTTGAGTTTTAGAGGTATTAGTAGTGATAAAACTGTATTAGATCATAAGACTTTCAATAATGGAAGTCATGATAAGTATTATTATAAGCTTATGTATTTAGCCTTTGAACCTATGCTAAAAGAACAAAACAGCTATTATATTTATACTGATTATAAAGATTCAAATGGTGCTGAAGAGTTAGGAAGTTTAAAAGAGTTTTTATTAGCAAAAAAACATAACAATATAGAGCTTTATTTTCAAATGATTCGTTCCCATGAAGCTGTACTTCTCCAAGTAGCAGATTTTTTTATAGGAGCTATCGCTTATAAAAAAAGAACAGATTTGTCTCATAAAAGTGAAATAAAAAATATTATATATGATTATTTGGAAGAAAAATCTCAAAAACACTTATTGCATAGTACTCCTAGAGAAGAGTCAAAGTTTAATATCTTTCATCATCAAGCGGGGTATTGTGGATGACAAGTCTTATCGTTCAATATGATAGCTCTAAAACAGTTAGGGAAAATTTAGAGATTTTATACAAATACTTTGAAAATGATTTTATAACTAATACAACAGTTTTAAATAATCAATATAATATTGATATAGATATGAATTCAATGAAAAAAAGTAAACCTAAGATATTTTGGCATGTGATAACAAGAGAAAAAGAAGTTAGAGTTCCTAGAGGAAGAACTTGGCAAACAAAAAAAATAAGAAAGTTTGATAAAAATCGTGCAAAAAGAATAAGATGGATAAAATATCTAATACAAAATTTTAATAAAATTGAAAAAAATATATTTGCTTTTTTTTATAGAGAGACAGAAGGTCAAAATAGAGGAAAACTTCGTTTATATATTTGGGCAAAATCACATGATTATGTTGTAATTATAGAAAAACTAAATAGAAACAGTAGTTTTTTAGTAACAGCTTTTTATATTGATGATAATTATAATAAATCGACATATCAAGATAGATATGAAAAGTCAGGTGATTTGAATTTAGGATTGTCAACATGGATTTAATAAAAAATGGTCGCCAGTTTGGGCAGGCGAGCACCCCATCTCTTTTTACATCTTTGGTAAATGAGCATAAGAATTATTACTTATATGGGATTAAAAATTACTTAAGTACGGACTTTACTATAATTGAAAGGGTTTTAATCTAATGAATAACTTTTACGAAGATAATTTAGAACAAGCAATAATACAAATCTTTGAAAATGATTTGGCTTATGAGTATAAAAGTGGTATAGATATAGCTCCTGAAGCAGTAGAGAGTGCTAGGGATGATTTTCATGAAGTTATTTTAAAAGAGAAATTTTTTGAAAGCTTAAAAAGGATTAATCCTACTATTGCAAAAGATATTTTAGAAGATGTATTCAAACAAATTATTCACCCAAACTCACCGATGATGAGCGAAAATAACAAGACCTTTCATAAGTATTTAGTAGAAGGTGTAGATGTTGTCTATAAAGATAAAGATGGAAATGACAAAGGGGACAAGGTATATCTTTTTGATTTTAAAGATATTTCAAAAAATGAATTCTTGATAGTCAATCAGTTTACTATCGTAGAGTTTGATGAGAGACGACCTGATTTAATAGTTTTTATAAATGGATTGCCTTTGGTTGTTTTTGAGCTAAAATCCTTGTCAAATGAAAAAGTAGGGTGTGAAAAAGCTTATAATCAATTACAAACGTACAAACAAAAGGTTCCAAGTCTATTTAATACAAATGCTTTTCTGGTGATAAGTGATGGAGTAAATGCCAAAGCTGGAACTATAAGCTCAAATTTTGAGAGATTTAGTGCTTGGAAAAGTGTCGATGGAGTAAAATTAAACTCACATATTCAAATAGAAACTTTACTTTTAGGAATGTTTGAAAAAAGTAGACTTTTAGATATCATAAAAAACTTTATTGTTTTTGTAGAAGATGGGGTAAAAAGCACAAAGATATTAAGTGCCTATCATCAATATTTTGCAGTAAAAAAAGCAGTGGATTCTACGGTAAACTCAATTTTAGAGAAATCAAAAAAAGCAGGTCTTGTTTGGCATACACAAGGAAGTGGAAAATCACTCTCTATGGTATTTTATACAAGCTCTATCATACAAGCTTTAAAAAACCCTACGGTAATAATACTAACTGATAGAAATGACTTAGATATGCAACTATTTACTACTTTTTCAAAAGCAAATAGTATCTTAAGACAAACACCAATACAAATAGAAGATAAAGATGATTTAAGAGAGAAGTTAAATAGAGAAAGTGGAGGGATAATATTTACAACAATTCAAAAATTTGCTCTAAAAGATGATGAGGTACAAATAGAGTGTCTAAGTGATAGAAGAGATATTATACTTATAGCAGATGAAGCCCATAGAAGTCAATATGGCTTGGAAGCAAAGGTTGACACAAAAACAGGGAAAATAAGCTATGGATATGCCAAACATATTAGAGATGCCTTACCAAATGCAACTCTTATAGGTTTTACAGGAACTCCAATAGAAAATAGTGATAAATCCACAAGGGAAATTTTTGGAGATGAGGTTGATATCTATGATATGACCCAAGCTGTAGAAGATGGCTCAACTGTAAAGATATATTATGAAAGTAGAATAGCAAAACTAAAACTAGATGAAAAAGTTTTAAATGAGATTGATGAAGAGTATGAAAAACTAGAAGATGAAGGTGCTCCCATAGAGCTTCTTGATGAATCAAAAAGAAAATTCACAAAGCTAGAAGAGATAGTGGGAGATACCCATAGACTGGAAATGTTAGCTATGGATATAGTAACTCACTATGAAAATAGAGAGATTATCCTTGCATCAAAGTTTTTAGACAAAGCAATGATAGTTTGTATGAATAGAAAAATAGCAGTTAATCTTTATGAGCAAATTATAAAGCTTCGTCCAAATTGGCATAGTGATGATATGGATAAGGGGAAAATAAAAGTTGTTATGACATCAAGTGCAAGTGATGATGAACTTTTAAAAAAATATGAAACCACAAAAGATGATAGGGTTTATTTAGCAAAAAGAATTAAAGACATAAATGATGAATTAAAAATAGTGATTGTCGTGGATATGTGGCTTACAGGTTTTGATGTGCCCTCTATGAGTACAATGTATATTGATAAACCTATGAAGTCACACAATCTAATGCAAGCAATAGCCAGAGTAAATAGGGTTTTTAAAGACAAAGTAGGTGGACTTGTAGTTGACTATATAGGAATTATGGGATCATTAAAAGAGGCGTTACAAACATATACAAGAAGAGATGTAGATAAAGTTGAACTAAACCTTGATGCGGCTTTTCATAAGCTAGAAGATGCTCTAACTTTTTTGAGAAAACTTTTTTCTGCTTTTGATTATAGTGGATTTAAAAGCGGAAGTGATAAAGATAGATTAACTCTTATTGGTGATGGTGTAGAACATGTTTTAATAGAGAGTTATGGTGAAGAAAATATAAAAAAAGAGTTTAATAAAAAAGTTAGTGAATTAAACGCAGCCCAAACACTTTGTAACTCAATGCTTGATGATGATATGAAACTAGAGATTGCTTATTTTAAAGCAGTAAAAAGTGCTTTAAATAAGTTAGAGGGGAAAGAGTTTAATCTAAAAGAGATAAATCAAAGAGTTCTAAGTTTAGTAAAAGACTCTATTCAAAAAGATTCAATTTTAGAACTTAATGATATTTTAGGTATCAAACAAAGTGAGTTAGATATTTTTAATGAAGAGTTTCTAAAAGAGATATCTTCAATGAAAAGAAAAAATATAGCCCTAGAACTTCTAAAAAGATTATTATCAAATAAAATAAAAGCGTATGAAAAAACAAACTTAGTTCAGAGTGAAAAATTCTCATTTCTGATGAATGAAGTGATGAATAAATACAATAACAAAGCGCTTACAAATGCAGAAGTGATAGATGAACTTTTAAAAATGTCAAAAGATATGATGGAAGATTTTCTAAAAGGGAATGAACTGGGACTAACAGATGAAGAAAAATCATTTTATGATGCATTAACAAAGTTTGATACTGTAAAAGAAGCTATGGGTGAAAGTGTCCTAAAAGAGTTAGCTGTAGAACTTACAAAAACAATTCAAAATTCTAAAACAATAGATTGGCAATACAAAGAGAACACAAGAGCTAGAATGAGAAGAGAAGTAAAAAGACTTCTTAAAAAATATAAATATCCACCAGACAATGCAGTAGAAGCTTTAGCTTTAGTGATAAAGCAGGTTGAATTGAGTTGTCTAAAAGATGAAGAAAATATTTAACTTATAATTTTAAAACTGAATTAGTGAAGAAGTAGAAATACTTTTTTACTAAAAATTTTTTTCCTTTTTTTAACTTTACATTTTTTGATGAAAATCTCTTATATTTATAAAACCATTATATTCTGTGACGTAAATTGTGAACTTTATGGTTTATAATAAAACTGTTAAGTAAGTAAAGTGTTATTGTGTAATTAAACAATTTTTATAAAGGAATAGTTATGAATCACTTAAAAAAGATTAGGGCTGGTGGCTGGCTTCCTTCTCAAACAGAGCATATTGATGCGTGGATAGTAGAGTTAAAAATGGAGGTTTATAAACAAAATAAACCTTTGATAAAACCAATAAAAGATTTTAAGCAGATGGTTGAAAATGATTCGGTTTTAAATGCTACTGCTGCTGCAATGTTCACAGAAGCTAGAATCTGGCGAGAAAAAACTCCACTTGGAACTTCTGAGGTAAAAGATTTTAATGAGTTTTTAATTCTATTAAATGGTATTATGACCCAAGCGCCGCAGTTTACTGTGTGCAAAGATAAAAAAGGAGATTTGGAGCCTTGTGGTCTTATAGGGTTTCCTATAAATGCCCTTCTTGATTGGCCTATGGCTACAAGTTTTGGTTATGATTTTTTTGCAAATAGTTTGGTGAACCAACAGTTTAAAAAGATTCTTGAATATTGGAGCAAATACCTTGTAAGTAAAGATTCAAGATATGTTTTAGTGGATAATTATCCAAAAAAGACTCCTGAAGTAATTGCTTGGTTAAGTGCACCAGCTAAAAAAGAGATGGTAAAAGTGGCTTGTGAAGCTATAAAAGAGAAAGATCAAAAAAATTGTAATGAAAAAAAGTTTGAAGATATATTTGAGTGTGATCCTGAAGATAAATATTATGGATTTAAATCTTGGGATGATTTTTTTACAAGAAAATTCAAAGAAGGAGTAAGACCAATAGCAAAGGGTGAAGATATAATAGTAAATGCTTGCGAATCTGCGCCTCTACAAGTTGTAAAAGATGTAAAAAAAGATGCAAAGTTTTGGCTAAAAGGACAACCTTACTCTTTAGAAAATATGATGAACTTTGATCCTTTGGCAAAAGAGTTTGAAGGCGGGACAGTTTATCAAGCATTTTTAAGTGCATTAAGTTATCACAGATGGAACTCTCCAGTAGGTGGAAAAATAAAAAAAGCTTTTATTGTAAATGGAACTTATTATCTAGAAAACAAATATTATGGTTTTGTAAATAAACAAGAAGCAGATCCTAGTGCTCCAAATGATTCACAACCCTTTCTAAGTGCGGTTGCAACTAGAGCTGTTATTTTTATAGAAGCTGACAATCCAAAAATAGGCTTAATGTGCTTTATAGCAATAGGTATGGCAGAAGTATCATCTTGTGAAATTACTGTAAAAGAGGGACAAAAAATCAAAAAAGGTGATGAGCTAGGAATGTTCCATTTTGGAGGTTCAACCCATTGTTTAATCTTTAGACCAGAAGTAAAACTAAAATTTGATTTTCATAATAATAAAAAACCAAATATCAATGCTGTAAATATACCAGTACATGCAAAACTTGCAACACTTATATAGACAAAGGAATTTTTCCTTTGTCTAGGTCTAAAATAAAGTTAATTTTAAACTATTTCATCAACTTCAAACTCATAATAATCAGCTAGTGAACTTGCCATAAAATCTTTATACTCTTTTGAAATAATTTCATAGTTTAGTTTTATTAGCTCATCATTTAAGCTTGTTTCTTTGAAATTCATTTTATAAAGATGTTCAAATTTTACAGCTATATCTTTTACCTTTGTTGTTGTAAAAAAATCATCTGGATTGAAGGGCTTCTTTGGCTTTTTCATATATATCCTTTAAAGGAGACTATACAAATAGTATTCCTTGAATTGTATTTTTATAGAGTAAATTTAATTTTTACCTAAACAAAAAGTTATAAAATGCACTTTTATTGAAAAAAGAAGGATTTTTAATGTCTACAATAGGTATTTTAGTAGCAAGTTCAAACAACAATCTTCTATTGGCTCAAAAACTTAAAGAGCTAGGGGATGCACAAGGATTAAAAAGCGAGATTATTGATTTAGTTAGTCTAAATCTCCCTTTATATAACACAATAGAAGAGGAGAAAAATGGTATTCCTCAAGCGGCAAAAGAGTTAGTAGAAAAGATTGCTGGTTTCAAAGCTTTTATTATTGTTGCTCCTGAATATAATGGTGTTATGCCTCCTGTTCTAAATAATGCTATATCTTGGTCTTCAAGGGCAACAAAAGATTGGAGAGAGACTTTTAATGAGAAATTTGTAGCACTAGCAACACATAGTGGTGGAGGAGGAACAAAAGTTCTTCAAGCAATGAGATTGCAGTTTATCCATATGGGTGCAAATGTTTTAGGAAGAGAGCTTTTAACAAGTTATGATAAACCTCTAAATGAAGAGAGTGCAAACAATATTTTAGAACAGTTAGGAAAGCTTGCAAAGATTTAATCTTTGCAAACTACAAAAGAGAGTATAAAATTATTATTTTCAAAAAAGATAAGATATAATTTCTCTTTAATTTTTTAATAGAAGAGTTTATGGAACATATTTTAACTGCACTTATTCCAATATTTTTACTTATTTTAACAGGATTTTCATTTAAAAAAATTGATTTTCCCTCTTCCGAATTTTGGAAGAATGCAGATAAATTGACATATTTTATTCTTATGCCAGCGCTTTTGGTTTTTAAACTCTCAACTGCAAACTTGAACAATCTTGAAGCTTTTGATTTTGTTGTAACTGGAATATTAGCGATTTTTGCCATTCTTGTTATAAGTATAATAATAAACTTTAAGATGAAATCTTCAGGGGCTGCTTTTAGTTCAGTTGTTCAAGGTGCTATTAGATTTAATACTTATGTTTTTTTAGGTCTAGTCTCTGCAATTTTAGGGGATGAAGGTATAGCATTAGCTGCACTTCTTATAACCTTTGCAATACCAATTATAAATGTAATATGCATAACTGTTTTTGCTTTTTATGTAAATGATACAAAAGCAACCTTTATGGGTATGATTAAATCAATCGTAAAGAATCCTTTGATTGTAGCTTGTCTAATTGGCGGAGGAATAAACTATTTTGATTTTTATATGCCAATTGTTGCAGTTAAATTTTTAGAGATACTTAGTGCAACAGCACTTCCTCTTGGACTTTTGTCAATTGGATTTGCTTTAGATTTAAACTCAGTAAAAGAAGCAAAATTGGAGTTAATAATCTCTTCAGCACTAAAACTTATTCTTATGCCTTTAGTGATGTTTTTTATTGGAGAACTTTTTTCTCTTGATTCTTCTTTAATGACAATACTTGTAATTTTTGCAGCAATGCCAACAGCATCTTCCTCTTTTATTTTAGCTAGACAGCTTGGAGGAGATACAAATCTTATGGCTTCTATTATCACTTTTGAGACACTTTTTTCTCTCTTTACTGTTTCATTTATTTTAGGTTTTTTACAATATCTAAACTAAAAGTAGAACTACTTGCTGGTTACAAAAAGTACACCAGATATTGAATAGATTTAAAGAAATTGTAGTAATATATAAGATGTTTAATTGAATTGGAGTTTTTTATGATTTTTATGATTTTAGTAGGAATTGTGGCAACCATTGTAATAGTTTTAAATATGATGGATAGTTCAAATATGCACAAAATTGAAGATCATTTCAAGGATAAGAAGTGTGAAAATATTGTTTATTCTAAAGGTAGTTACAAGGGAATTTGTGGCGATGAGGTGATGGAAGTTGAAAATAGTTTTGAAGTAGATTTAAAAAACAATAAAAAAAGTATAAAGTTAAAAGATATAAAAAAACTTGATGATAGAGCACTAACAATTATAATAAATGATGACTACGAAATTGAATTTAAAGATAAACTAAATAAAGAAAAATTCTACAATGAGTTAAAGGAAAAACTGAATCAATGAATGAGATTATAGATTATATAAAAGCTGAAAATGTAGAAAAAACTACATTTTTTAAACACTTAAAGTGCTCAAAAGCAGAAGCAAAAATCTTACAATATATTACAAAAGAGTATATTTTAGGTAGAGATACTTTGATTGTTATAGATATATTAGCTGAGTTCTATGATTTGAAAAAGTTTGAACACTTAGCTCATATAAAAGAGATAAAATCCTTGCTTGGACTTGGATGGTTAGTTCAAAATAGTTTTGATCATATAAAACTTAGTGATATGTCACAGTTAGAACTTTTAAATTCAGCTGTTACACTGTCACCTGCATATTTAAAGTTTTTGGAAAAAGGTTCAATGGATTTTGTGCTTCCAGAAATCAAAAGTTATACGGATCATTTGGAGTATCTTCAAGATCAGTTTTTCAAAATAGATTTAGCTCAACAGTTAAATCTTGTAAAAAGAAATTTTGATGAAAATTCTCCAAATATAAATAGACTAAAGACAAAACTAACTCTACTTGAAAATAGAATTAAAGATAGGGTAAAAGAGACAACAAATAAAATTTTACTTGAGGATTTTTTCAAAGAAAACAGTTTAAATGAACAAGAACAAATGCTTTTTTTAGCTCTTTTAAAAGAGGAGTATTCAGGTGGGGATGGAACAATTAGAGATATGAACTCTTTAATTGATTTAATCTCAAGCGACGCTTATGAGAAGATAAAATATAGAAGTTTGTTAGAAGAGGGCTCAAACCTTGTTTCAAATGGACTTGTGGATTATGATGAGGTTCTAACTCCTTTTGGAGGGATAAATAGAAACTTCTATATTCCAGATGATATTTTATATAAAATCTCTCATCCAACTAAGAAAAAAGAGGGTGCAGGAAAAATCAAACTTGATACACTAATAAAAGACCAAGATACCTTTGAACTTATTAGTACAACAAAAAGTTTAGATGATGTTGTGTTAAATGAAAAAACAAGGGAAGTTTTAGATTCACTTTTAAAACAGATGGATAAAGCAGTATTTAATAGACTTAAAATGTGGGGATTAAAAGACAAAAGAAGAGGAATTGAAGCTAGAATTATTTTTTATGGATTTGCAGGAACAGGTAAAACTTTGACTGCTTTAGCTTTGGCTAGATCACTTAAAAAACAGGTTCTTAGTTTTGACTGTTCAAAAATTTTATCTATGTATGTAGGTGAGAGTGAGAAAAATGTTAGAGCTATTTTTGACAAATATTATGAGTTAAGAGATAGAAGTAAATCTGAACCAATACTACTTTTAAATGAAGCAGACCAATTTTTAAGTTCTAGAACAACTTCAAGTAGTAGCGGAAGTGAAAAAATGCACAATCAGATGCAAAATATATTTTTAGAACAGATTGAACGCTTCGACGGAATACTTATTGCAACTACAAATCTTCTAGAATCTCTAGATAAAGCTTTTTCAAGAAGATTTAACTACAAAATTGAATTCAAAAAACCAACACTTAAACAAAGAGTTCAATTATGGGAAAAACTTCTACCAGAAAATCTTCCATTGGAAGAGGGATTTGATATTCAAAAACTTGCCAAACATGAGCTCACAGGTGGGCAGATTGAGATGGTAATAAAAAATACTGCTTTTAAGATTGCAGTTGATGAGGATCCTTTATTTACAATCAAAGCTTTTGAAGAGCAAATAGAGAAAGAGAAAAAAGGTAATTTTGATTCTGAGACAAAGGTTGGATTCTTTAGTTAGCCCATAAAATGTCATCTTTAGATTAAAATTCACTTAATAAATTTTTTTATTTGATACTTTTAGTTATAAATGAACAAAATAGTATCCGTATAACAAGTTCTTATAAGATTGACTTTATAAGAGATTAGATATTATCTTGTACTAATGAGAAAATATAAGAAGGATTAGAGATGACACATATGGAGTTTTCACATCCGTATTTTGGTGCATTTTTCATGTTTTTATTTGCTTTTGGTGCATTTATTGCAACAGTGTTTTTAGCAAGATTAATAAGCCGAAAATTAGCTAGACTTGATACAGAAAAATTAAAGTCTACACTTTATGAATGTGGACCTGAAGTTACAAAACAACCAAGCAGTGTATCAGTACAATTTTATTTGATGGCACTTCTATTTATTCTTTTTGATATAGAGATAATTTTTATGTTTCCATGGGCAATAGATTTTAAAGTATTGGGATGGTTTGGATTTGTAGAGATGATTCTATTTATACTTCTACTTACTATTGGATTTATCTATGCATGGAAAAAAGGAGCGCTTGAATGGCACAGCATAAAGTAAACTATTTACAAGATGGTGGAGCACCAATTGCTCTTACAACTGTTGACAAACTTGTAAACTGGGGTAGATCAAACTCTATTTGGCCAATGACTTATGGATTGGCATGTTGCGCAATTGAGATGATGGCAACGGGAGCTTCAAGATATGACTTTGATAGATTTGGTACTATCTTTAGAGCAAGTCCAAGACAATCTGACTGTATTATTGTTGCAGGAACATTAACAAAAAAACACGCTGAGTTTATGAGAAGATTGTATGACCAGATGCCAGAGCCTAAATGGGTTATCTCTATGGGGTCATGTGCAAATACAGGTGGGATGTTTAATACCTATGCAACAGTTCAAGGTGTTGATAGGGTAATTCCAGTCGATATCTATCTTCCAGGATGTGCACCAAGACCTGAGACTTTACAATATGCTCTTATGCTTCTACAAAAGAAGATTAGAAGAGAGTCTATTTTTAGAACTATCAAGAAAAAAAGGTTAGTGTAATGAGAAAATATACTCCTAAAAATGATGTACAAAAAAAATCATACTTTAGTGATAGATTTTATGTAACACCAGAGACACCTAAAAAAGATCCAAGTGAAGATACAATCTATGCAACTGATATAGAGGCTTTGAAATCAAAATTTGAAATTGTTAACTCATATATTGAGATTGATGAGTTAGTAGTTTACATTAATAGTGAAGATAATGTAAATGTTCTTACATTTTTGAAACAAGAGCTAGAGTATGAGATGCTAATGGAACTATCTGCAATTGATTACATTGCACAAAAAGGTGGTTTTGAAATATTTTATGAAATGCTTTCACTATCTAAAAAAAGAAGAATGAGAGTAAAAACTTTTATTAGACAAAAACAAGCAATTGAATCTGTATATTCAGTATTTAAAATGGCAAACTGGGCAGAGAGAGAAATGTATGATATGTATGGTGTAAAAGTTACGAACCATCCAAATATGAAAAGAATCCTTATGCCTGATGATTGGTATGACCACCCTTTAAGAAAAACTTATCCACTTCATGGAGATGAAGCAGCTCAATGGTATGAGGTTGATAAAATCTTTGGAAAAGAGGCTAGAGAAGAGATAGGTCCAGAGATTAGAGATGGGGCAAATGTTGATAGATATGATACTCAAAGGTTTGCAAGACTTGGACATGAAGTACCATATGGAGTTGATATTACTGATGGCAAAGAGCCAGAACATACACCTTTAGGTTATCAAGAAGAGGGTGGAGTTGTTATTATTAAAAAACTTCACGAAGATACAAGTGTTACATTAGAAGAGAGAAGATAGTATGAAACAAGCAGTAAATAGATTAAAACCTTTCTTTGAAAATATACATTTTGAGAGAGAAGATAACACTATGATGATTAACTTTGGTCCTCAACACCCGTCTTCTCACGGACAAATGAGACTTATGCTTGAACTCCAAGGGGAAGAGATAGTAAAAGCTAGACCAGGAGTTGGTTATCTTCATAGGGGTATGGAGAAAATGGGTGAGAATATGATGTATAACGAGTTCTTACCAACAACCGATAGAATGGACTATATCGCTTCAACTTCAAATAACTATGGTTATGCTCTAGCAGTTGAAAAACTTTTAGGGATAGAAGTTCCAAGAAGGGCAGAAATAATTAGAACAATGCTTTTAGAGCTAAATAGAATTACTTCTCACCTATTTTGGCTTGCAACTCACGCACTTGATGTTGGTGCTATGTCAGTTTTCCTTTATACTTTTAGAGAAAGAGAGTTTGCAATGGATCTAATTGAGGACTATTGTGGAGCAAGACTTACTCACAGTGCAATTAGAATTGGAGGGGTTCCTTTAGATTTACCAAAAACTTGGTGTGAAAATTTAGAGAAATTTTTGAAAATTTTAGATGTTGAGATAAACAAATATGAAGGGCTTCTAACAGAAAATAGAATCTGGAGAATGAGACTTGAAAATGTAGGAACTATCTCTCCTGAACTTGCAAAATCTTGGGCTTGTTCTGGAGTTACTCTAAGAGGTTCTGGGATTAAATGGGATATTAGAAAAGAGATGCCTTATGGAATCTATGATGAGTTAGAGTTTGATGTTCCTGTTGCTTCAACAGGGGATAGTTTTGGAAGATATCTTTGTTATATGCAAGAGATGAGAGAGTCTGCAAAAATTTTAAGACAACTTATCCCTATGTATGAAAAAAGTGAATTGCAACTAATGGCTCATGCTCCTGAATATATCTCTGCTCCAAAAGAGGATATTATGACTCAAAACTACTCTTTAATGCAACACTTTGTTCTTGTAACTCAAGGTATGAGACCACCAAAAGGTGAAGTATATGTTGCAACTGAATCTCCAAAGGGTGAGTTAGGATATATGATTGTAAGTGATGGGACGCCATACGCATATAAAATGAAACTAAGAGCACCATCTTTTTGGCACACAGGTATTTTTGAAGATTTATTACCAGGGCACCAATTGGCTGACGTTGTAACTATTATTGGTAGTTTAAACGTAGTATTTGGTGAAATTGACAGATAGGGAGAAGTTGTGAAAAGATTTGATTTAAGACCTTTGAAAGATAACTTCTATGACAGAATGTTAGAGCTTATGGACCAAGAGATTATTGATGGTGAAAATGCAATCTTTCTTTTTGAAATAGGAGATTTTTCACCAATTCAAAAAAGTGCAGATGTGATTTATGAAGCTGGATATACTTTAATGAACTCAATAAAGTTCAATGAAGTTGATTGGACTTTAGTTGTTAAAAAAGTTAAACCAGAGCCAAAACCAGTTGTAGAAGAACCTGAAGTCGAAGATGACGACGATGAAGATGATGAAGAGTAACAATGGATATTAAAGAGATAATTTCAAAAAGTGATTATATTTTAACTTTTGGTTCTTTTTTAGCAAGAGATAATATAGAGATTCAAGAGGCAATTATTGAAGCTATTGCAAAAAATAATGCTCAGTTTATCTATATGCATCCAATTGATAATATTGATTTAAAAGTTTATTATACACAGTTTATAAAGTATGAAGTTGGTAGTGAAGAGGGAGTTGCTTCACTTCTTTTAGAGACTTTTGTAAAAGAGTCAAATGAAAAAATAGAGAGTTTTATAGAAGATTTAGATATTGGATATATTTCAGCTGAAAGCTCTGCTGGGGAAGAGGAGTTTGAAGAGGCTGCTTTAAAAGGAAACAGTAAAAATGCAAAAACTCTAATTGTTGGAAGAGATGTTTTTACCCATGAAAGAGCAGAAAATATTATTAAAATTCTATCTATTATAAATAGATACAGCGATTTTAATGTTATCTCTTTAGAACCTCAATACAATGAAATCATTGAGAAAACTTTAGATGATGAGCTTGAAGAGATTCAAGAGTTAGATTCATATAATGGAACTATAATCTATAGAGTTTATGGGGAAGAGGATGATTCAACTTTAGTTGGAAGTGAATCTTTTGCAAGGGTTGCAAAAGTTACTGATGGTGATGAAATTTTTATCAACAACAAATTGGATAAATTTAAAAGAGTTTTTAAAATTGATAAAAATTTAATGGGAACAGTAGCTTTATGCAATATGAAAAGCGACGATACTAGCTCTTTATCTGAGGGTTACAGATATAAACAAGTAAAGATTGAAAAGGTTGATGCATAATGAGTGATTTAATTACATTAACAATAAATGGCAAAACTATAGAAGCAAAAGAGGGTGAGTATATTTTAAATGTAGCTAGAGCAAATGATATATTTATTCCAGCTATTTGCTACCTTACTAGATGTTCTCCTACACTTGCATGTAGATTATGTTTAGTTGAAGCTGATGGTAAACAAGTTTACTCTTGTAATACAAAAGCAAAAGAGGGAATGAATATTACAACACATACGGAAAATATTGCAAAAGAGAGACGTGCAATAATGGAAGTTTATGATGTAAATCACCCTTTACAGTGTGGAGTTTGTGATCAAAGTGGAGAGTGTGAACTACAAAACTACTCTTTATATATGAAAGTTGATTCTCAAAGTTATGCAATAAAAGATGTACCTAGACCAGCACAAACTTGGGGAGTTATGAAATATGACCCAGGTTTATGTATAGTATGTGAAAAGTGTGTAACAGTATGTAAAGATATGATAGGTTCAAACGCACTTAGTACTGTAAAAAGAGGTTCTGATGCTTTAGAAAAAGAGTACAAAGATACAATGCCAAAAGATGCTTACTCTATGTGGAATAAACTAAATAAATCACTTATTGGTTTTGAAGAAGAGGCTTGTACTGATTGTGGGGAGTGTATCTCTGTTTGCCCCGTTGGAGCCCTTGTATCAGCAGATTTCCAATATAAATCAAATGCTTGGGAATTAAATAAAATTCCAGCAGCTAATCCCCACTCAAGTGATTGTGCTTTTATGTATTATGAAACAAAACATGAATCAATTGAAAATGCAGAACCAAAAATATATAGAGTTACAAATGAGCATCACTATTCAACACTAAATGGAGCTGCAAGATTTGGTTATGATTTTGAAAATAGAGTTCAAGGAAAAGATGAAGAGAACTTTACAAAAGCTGTAGAGGCTTTTAAAAATGCACAATCAATTATTTTTAATTCATATATCACAAATGAAGAGGCACTAATTTTACAAAAAATTGCTACAAAAACTGGAGCAAAACTTGTAAATAAAGATGCATATAACTATAAAAAATTCCTTGAGGCTTATAGTTCAACTTCAGGAAGTTCTTTATACTCTTCAACACTAAAAGACGTACATGATTCTAATTTTGTAGTATCACTTGGGTCATACTTAAAATCAGACCTGCCAAATGCAAGATATGCTTTAAATAACTCAGTTGTTATGAACAAAGGTGCTGCACTATATCTTCATCCAATCTCTGATAAAGCAATAGAAAAAGTTGGTAAAAGAGGTAAAACTACAGAGTTTATTCAATATAAACCTTTAGCGGAAGAGGCTGCTTTATATCTTCTTTTAGATAAGTTTGGAAAAGATTTACCAGCAAATATTCAAGAGTATATTAATCAAAACAAAGAGACAAAAACAAAAATTGTAACAGAGACAGTTAAAGAGACTGTTGTTGAACTTGTAAAAGATGAAGAAACAGGTGAAAGCAAAGAGGTTAAAAAAGTAGTTAGTAAAAAAGTAGAAAATAGTGTTGAGTTTGAATATACAAAATTCCTTGATGCTTTAGGATTAGATGAAAAATTCCTTGATACTTTTGAAGCACTTTTAGACAAAAAAGATAAATTCTCACTAATTGTAGGTGAGGATTTATATACCCATCCAAAAAGTGAAAATCTAGCAAAACTTTGTGGACTTGTTGATAGATATACAGATTTTAGTGTTTTAATTATCCCTTCACAAACAAACACTTTAGGGGTAAGTTTGATTTGTGATGTAACAGATAAAGAAGAGGGGCAAACTGTAGGATACAATGAAAAAGCAGATTTCCAAATAAGTGCTTTAGGAGATGGAAATTTAGATATGCCAGCACTTAACCAACAAGAGGGGACTTTTACAAATATTGATAAAAAAGTTATCCCTACAAATGCTGCAATAGGTTATAAAGGGTATGTTTTAAATGATATTGCAAATGAAGTTTTAGAAAGTGATATTGAATATACTATTGAATATACACAAGAACTTCCACTAGAAGCTGGATTTAAAGCAGTAGATTTTGACAAACTTCCAAACCATTTTGGAAATGATAGGGTTGAGTATAGAGGTTATGATATAACCTCTAAAGAAACAACTATTAGAACTGACGTTGAAGCGATGTTAGCAGAAACATTAACAGTAAATGAGGGTGAAACACTAATTTATAGAGCAAATCCAATTAATCAATTTAATGAATTTACTGCAATTGCCCATGAGTTTGCAAAGGATTTAGAGTCTGGACTTTTTGCTTCAGCTGAATTTTTTGAGAAATTAGAACTTCAAAAAGGTGATAAAGTTGTAGTTTCAGCAAATAACATTGAGTTAGAACTTAATGCTTTTATTGATGATCAAATAGCAGGAGATATTGCTTATGTTTCAACCTTCCAAAAAAGTTTAGATACAAAAGCACTATTTGATGGATATAGATTCCAAAAAGCAGTGATTAAAAAGGCGTAATGATGGAAACAGGATTTATTATTGAGACTATCGTAAAAGCTGTTGTTATCTTAGCAGTTTTTTCAGCATTGGCTGGGTTTACAACATATATTGAGAGAAAAGTTCTTGCTTTTATGCAAAGAAGACTAGGTCCCATGAATGTTGGACCTCACGGGGTTTTACAACTTGCAGCTGATGGTATAAAACTATTTATGAAAGAGGATTTTATCCCACAAAATGCAAGCAGACCTGTATTTATGATTGCACCTATTATCACTTCTGCAACTGCTTTTATTGCAATGTCAGCAGTTCCATTCTTCCCCGAGTTTGAGCTTTTTGGATATACAGTAAGACCTATTATTTCAGATATTAATGTTGGAGTTTTATTTGTAATGGGTGTTGCTTCAGTTGGGCTTTATGGACCACTTCTTGGTGGTATGAGTAGTGCAAATAAATGGTCTCTTTTAGGAGGAGCTAGAACAGCTATTCAACTTCTTTCATATGAGGTTGTATCAGGACTTGCACTTTTAGCACCACTTATGCTTGTGGGTTCACTTTCTCTTATTGATATAAATGCTTATCAAGCAGAGGGTTTTACAAGCTGGCTTATTTGGACTCAACCTTTAGCTTTTGTTCTTTTTGTAATGGCTGGATTTGCTGAAACAAACAGAACACCCTTTGACCTTCTTGAACATGAAGCTGAGATTGTTGCAGGGTATGCAACAGAGTATTCAGGTATGAGATGGGGGATGTTTTTTATTGGGGAATATGCAAACCTATTTACAATCTGTTTCCTTGTATCACTAATTTTCCTTGGTGGATACAATGATTTATGGTTTATCCCAGGATGGATTGCAATTTTATTAAAAGTATTCTCTTTAGTATTTTTCTTTTTATGGACAAGGGCAGCTTGGCCACATATTAGACCAGATCAACTTATGTGGTTATGTTGGAAAATTTTAATGCCATTAGCGGTAATCAATATTTTGATTACTGGTTTTGTGATGATGTTTTAGGAGTTATATATGGGATTAGAAAAATTAAAAGATAGAAATATTAGTATGGGTGATTATATTAATGTTTTCGAGGACAATTATCCTAAAACCCCATGGGAAGAGTTCAAGCAAATTGCAAAAAGATCAGTTAAATTAGAACTTTTTGGAGGACTTAAAATTGTTTGGAAAATGATGACAGGAGCACTTTTCAAAGGTGAAATGCATACTGTTCAATATCCAGCAGAAAAACTTCCTATAGGTCCACGATATAGAGCGGTTCATAAACTTCTTGCCCTATTAGAATCAGGGGAAAACAGATGTATTGGTTGTGGACTTTGTGAAAAAATCTGTATTGCTGATTGTATTAGAATGGATACAAAGATTGATGAAAACTCTAGAAAAGAGGTAATGGAGTATTCAATAAATCTTGGTCGTTGTATCTTTTGTGGATATTGTGCTGAAGTTTGTCCAGAGCTTGCAATTGTTCATGGTGGAAGATACGAAAATGCAAGTGAACAAAGAGCTCACTTTGTATTAAAAGAGGACTTATTAACACCACTTGATAAGTTAAAACAACAAAAAGAGTATCCTGGTTTTGGTGCTGTATCTCCTGATGCAGATAAAAAAATCAAGAAAACTCCATTGTTGTATTAAGGAGGGGAAATGTTTGAAATAATAGCTTTTTATCTTTTTTCAATTTTAACAATTGTTATGTTTTGCATAACAGTTTTTACAAATAATCCACTGTATGCACTAAGTTCACTTGCTGCGGGGATGATTTTTATTTCGGCATTCTTCTTTTTGCTTGATGCTGAATTCTTAGGAGCTGTGCAAATTGTTGTTTATACAGGAGCAGTTATGGCTTTATATGCTTTTGGTATGATGTTCTTTGATGCACTATCTATTGTAAAAGAGAAGATTAATAATCCAAGATTGGTATTTTTATTAAGTGGAATATCTGCATTAATTATTGTACTAATTTTTGTTGCGCCAATTGCAAGTGGAAATATAGAGGCTCAATATCCAGTACATCCACAGTGGGGTAATTCACAAGATGTAGGAGTTGTATTATTTACAAAATACCTAATTCCGTTTGAAGTTGCGGCAGTTATGCTACTTGTTGCAATGATTGGTGGAATTATTTTAGCAGGAAAGAAAATGGATATTTCATACTCTGAACTAAGTGAAGAAGAGATCGATGCCCTAGAGGCACAAACAGTTGAAAAGGATGAAAAATGAGTATTAATGCCTATTTGATTCTTTCAGCTGTACTTTTTATTATTGGTGTAGTAGGAGTTATTAGAAGAAAAAATCTTTTAATGCTTTTCTTCTCAACAGAGATTATGTTAAATGCAGTAAATGTAGGATTCGCAGCAATTTCAAGATTCCATGGGGATTTAACAGGTCAAATGTTTGCATTTTTTATTGTTGCAATAGCTGCAAGTGAAGTTGCAGTTGGACTGGGACTGTTAATTCTTTGGTATAAAAAGAGAGGTTCAATCAATTTGGATACTCTGCAAAGTATGAAGGGGTAATGATGGAAAAATATTTATATATAGCACTATTTGCTCCACTATTAGGTTCTTTGATTGCTGCAAGTTTTTCGATGAAACCAAAGATGCTTTTTACAGGTTTGATTACTTCATTTTTACTTGCTGTGTCTATGGTTGCATCATTGATTTTACTTCAATATGTATATACAATTGAATCAATTATTCATGTAAGAATGCTTGATTGGATAGCAATTGGAAATCTTGATATCCCTTTTGGATTTGTAGTTGATCAAGTAAGTGTTACTATGATGGTTGTAGTAACTATAGTTTCAACTATGGTACATATTCACTCAATTGGGTATATGAATCACGATAAATCATTTAATAGATATTTTGGATGGCTTTCAGCTTTCGTTTTTTCAATGATGATTTTAGTTATGTCTGATAACTTTGCAGGATTGTTTATAGGATGGGAAGGTGTAGGGCTTTGCTCTTGGGGGTTAATTGGTTTTTGGTATCATAAAGAGGATCAACCTTTAACAAATGATATCTATAAATCACCATTTTCTACATTGTCACCATTTTCATCTATCTCTCCAAGTTATGCGGCAAATGAAGCTTTTATCTCAAATAGAGTTGGAGATTTAGGAATGTTAGTTGGAATTTTCCTAATCTATTGGAATCTAGGAAGTTTACAATATGATGATGTATTTTCTAAAATAGGAACTTTAGATACAGGAACAATTGTAGCAATTGCAGCCTTTTTATTTATTGGTGCAATGGGTAAATCAGCACAATTTCCACTTAACCAATGGCTTGCAAATGCAATGGAGGGTCCAACTCCAGTTTCAGCTTTAATTCACGCAGCAACAATGGTAACGGCTGGAGTTTATTTGGTAATTAGAGCAAATGAGATTTATACAATAGTTCCTCAAGTTGGATATTTTATTGCAACATTAGGTGGAGCTGTTGCTATTGGTGCGGCACTTATGGCACTTGTTGCAACCAATATTAAAAAAATCATTGCATTTTCAACACTAAGTCAGCTTGGATATATGTTTGTAGCTGCTGGACTTGGTGCTTATTGGGTTGCACTGTTCCATTTGGCAACTCATGCTTTCTTTAAATCAGTACTTTTCTTAGGTGCAGGGAATATTATGCATGCACTTCATGATGAGATTAGTATTAAAAATATGGGTGGACTCTATAAACATATGAAAGGAACTGCTATTATTATGATTTTAGCTTCTACAGCTTTAGCTGGTATTTTTCCTTTCTCTGGGTTCTTCTCAAAAGATTTAATCTTAGAGGTTGCTTTTGGAACTCACTCATATATTCTTTGGGCAATTTTATGGATAACTGCTGGACTTACTGCATTTTACTCATTTAGACTTATTATGTATGTATTCTTTGGAAAAGAGAATTTTAAAGAAAAAGGTCATCACCCTCATGAAGCCCAATGGTATGTAATTGCAGCAATGACACCACTTGCAATATTAGCTGTTGTTGCAGGAGCTTTTAAAGACTCTTTTATAGAGATGGCAACAAAACTGCTTCCAGAACTTCATATTCATGTTGAACATGGAACTTTTTGGGTTTTATTGATTGTAACTTTAGGTATTGCTCTAAGTGGCATCGCTTTTGCAGTGTTCAAGTTTAGAAAAGATGGAACATTTTTTAGTGAAAAACTAAAAAATAGACCTTGTTATAAGATATTGGCAAACCAATATTTTATGCCATATTTGATGCAAAATTTAATAAACAAACCATATTTAGCAATCTCTAACTTTTCATGGAAAAAAATTGACCTTAAAATTGTTGATTTTATTGTTGATGGTATTGCAAAAGTTATATATAAAAGTGGTGATAAAAGTAGAGTTATCCAAAATGGTAACTTATCATCATCTTTAAGATTGATGATTTTAGGTATTACAGTGTTGCTTATTTTAGCAGTAGCACTTGGAATAGCAAAGTAAGGGGTTAGGTTAATGGAACACATTTTATCAATTTTAATATTTTTTCCAGCATTTGCAGCACTTATAGGATTTTTAGTTAAAAATGATTCTATTAGAATGTATGGAATCGTTGTAACTGCAATTGAGTTTGTTTTAACAGTTTATTTGTGGGCAAACTTTGATACATCTATAGGTGATATGCAGTTTACTGAGATAATCCCTATTATTAGTAGTTATGGAGTAAACTATTTAGTTGGAATAGATGGTATCTCACTATTTTTAGTAATAATGACAACATTTATGACAATGATATCTATAATTGGACTAACAGAAAAAAGAGATCTAAAACATATGATTATTACAGTTCTGTTTTTAGAGATGACTATGGTTGCAGTATTTGTTGTACTAGATGCAATTATTTTCTATGCTTTCTGGGAACTTTCACTTGTACCAATGCTTTATATTATTGGTGCTTGGGGTGGAAAGCTTAGAATTTATGCGGCTGTTAAATTCTTCTTATATACTTTTTTTGGTTCTTTAATTATGCTTGTTGGTATGTTATATTTAGGATATGTTTATTATCAAACAACAGGAAACTGGAGCTTTAGTATCTTAGATTGGAATATGCTTATCTTACCATTTGATATGCAATTTTGGTTGTTTATTGCTTTTTTTGCAGGTTTTGCAATCAAAGTTCCAATGTTCCCATTTCATACATGGCTTCCATATGCTCACGGTCAAGCGCCAACAATTGGTTCTGTAATTCTTGCGGCAGTTCTGCTTAAAATGGGTACATATGGTTTTGTAAGATTTTCCTTGCCACTATTTCCTGATGCCTCTGTATATTTTACAATTCCTATGGCAATTTTGGCTCTTATTGCAATCATCTATACAGCAATGGTTGCTTATGCCCAAGAGGATATGAAACAAGTAATTGCTTACTCATCAGTTTCACATATGGGTGTAATTATACTTGGTATTTTTGCTTTAAATGTGGAAGGAATTGGGGGTTCAATCTTCCTAATGATCTCTCACGGTATTGTTTCCGGGGCTCTGTTTATGCTTGTTGGAGTTATCTATGATAGAAGACATACTAAACTTATAAAAGATTTTGGAGGTTTAGCATTAGTGATGCCAAAATATGCAACAATTTTTGGAATAATGCTTATGGCTTCAGTTGGACTTCCTCTTACAATCGGATTTGTTGGGGAGTTTTTATCTCTACTTGGATTTTTTAAAGTTCATCCAATTATGACTCTTCTTGCAGGACTTACAATTATTTTAGGGGCAGTTTATATGCTTGTAATGTACAAAAAATCTTTTTTTGGTCCTCTAACAAATGATGAAAACAAAAAACTTAAAGATTTAAAAGGAAGAGAGTTAGCAGCTTTAATTCCCCTTGTAGCTTTAGTTATTATTTTGGGAATTTATCCAAAACCTATATTAGAGCCAGTTGATAAATCAGTATCTCAAATGATTGACATTATGAAAGTAAAAGCTGTAAATGATTCAACAAAGGTAAGATTAATGGAGTCTAATAGCATAGCAGGAGGTCAAGAATGAATACACTTATCCCTCCAGTAGTAATAGATTTTGTTACACTAAATTTCTCAACTTTAGTACCAATGCTTATGGCAATAGTTGGAGCATTAGTTATTTTATGTATAGATTTAGTGAATAAAAATCTTGATAAATCACTTTATGTGATGTTATCAGTTCTATTTTTATTTGTGGATTTAGGAACAATTATTGGTTTCTCTGGCGATGTAAGAGGTTTCTTTGATTTGATGTTAGTTGATGGTATCTCAATACTTTCTCAAATAGTAATTGTATTTGCTTCAATTCTATTTATTTTAACAACAATGACAAAACTTAGATTTCAAGAGTTTAGATATCCTGAATATTTTGCTCTGTATCTATTTGTTGTAGCTGGATTCCAGTTTATGGTTAGTTCAGATTCTCTTATTCTTATTTTTGTTGGATTAGAGACAGCATCTATGGCACTATATACAATGATTGCAATGCATAACAGAGCAAAAGCAATAGAAGCGGCAATTAAATACTTTACAATGGGTGCACTTGCAACTGCATTTTTTGCTTTTGGTTCTATGCTTTTTTATGCAGTAACTGGAACTGTTGAGCTTGGACAAATCTCAGAAGTTTTAACAAGAACAAACTTTGATAACTATGGTGTAATTTTAGTTGGTGTTGTATTCATTGTAGGAGCTCTAGGATTTAAACTATCTTTAGTTCCATATCATACTTGGGTCGCAGATGTTTATGAAGGTTCTCCTGCATCTTTTGCTGGATTTTTATCTGTTGTTCCTAAAATGGCAGGATTTGTAGTAGCTTTAAGATTTTTTGAGATTTTTATAGCAAGTGGTGATATGTATGTGGAGATATTACTTTATGCAATAGTTGTTCTATCTATGACTATTCCAAATATTATTGCTTTACTTCAAACTGATATAAAAAGAATGCTTGCTTACTCATCTATCTCTAATGCAGGTTTTGCAATGGGTGCAATTTTAATAGGAACTACTCAAGCAACAAGTGCACTGTTTTTATACTGGATGATGTTCTTTATTACAAATCTTGGTGGATTTACAATGATTTGGTTAAATAGAACAAAACAAAATTCACAATTTGCAACGGATCATGCTTTAGAAAAATATTCAGGTCTTGTAAAAAGTTCACCTTTAACTGCAACAATGATGGCACTCTTTTTCTTATCACTTGCAGGTGTTCCTCCTTTTGCTTTATTCTGGGGAAAAATGTATCTAATTGGAAGTGCTGTAAATGCAGGTTATATTATATTAGCTCTTATTATGGCTATTAACTCAGCAATTGCAGGGTACTATTACTTAAAACCAATTGTTTATATGTTCTTAAAAGAGCCATTAGAAGATAAAGAGGTTAAATATATGGCTAATGCTTCAAACAGTGTTAAAACATTAATAGGATTTTGTGCAATAGTTACTATTCTTTCAATATTCTTTATAGAACCGCTGCTTAATATTATCTCATATTATGTACAAATCTCAGGTTACTAGGATTTTCCTAGTAATCTAAAGCTTACGAAGCATTTCTTTGAAAAGCACTTACAAGTCTGTAAGCCATTTCATCTAATCTCTCTTTGTACTCTTTTATTAAATCCTCTTTAGGGGTTAATGCAGTCCAATCTTGAACTTTTGCTCCAATAGAGGATGAAGTGTGTTCCATATATAGTTTTGTAGTATAAAAGCTGTGATTCATAAAGTATTTTGTAGTGTTAAAATTTATTAGTATTGAGTTTTTGTTTTGGAAAGGATCTCTTAGTCTTGCTTCAGATTGGCCATAGGGCCAGTAATAATATGCAACCAGCCTTTCGGAAAACTTTTCATGAACTTTATTTTTATTAAATAAAAAAGTTCTATCAGAAAGGATAACATAGGAATTAGCCTCTTGTATTGTATCAATAACTTCTGACATCTCGTCATTTACTACACATTTTACAGGAGATTCACTCCATTTTAGTGTGCAACATCTACATTGAGTACATTTAGTAATTTTCAAATTTGAGAGGGAAATTTTTGAAGTATAAATATCTAAAGAGTGAAAATAATCATATAAATACTCAATTATTGTATCAATCTGCTTATGATATTTCTCAGAACAATCAATAAAAAGTACTCTCATAAAAAGCCCTTTATAAATGAATATTCATATATTAACATATTTAAGCCCTTATGGCTAAAAAAATGGTAATAAATGATGGGATAATTTACAAAAAGTTACATTTGAGTGGATAAACATTAAATCTAAAAGTAAACCACTTCTTGATACAATCCCATAACAAAAAAGTTTAAGGATTGATTTTGAAAAAAATAAGTGTTGCACACTCACCCGATGCCGATGATATATTTATGTACTATGCGATTAAGTTTGGTTGGGTGACTCCTAAAGATGCGGTGTTTGAAAATATTGCAGATGATATAGAGAGTTTGAATCAAGCTACGCTAAAAGGTGAATATGATATTTGTGCTATCTCTTTTGCCCTATACCCTTTTGTGAAAGATGAATACGCACTACTTAAAACAGCAGTCTCTTTTGGTGAAGGATATGGTCCAAAACTTATAAGAAGAAAAGAGACAAAACTAAAAAGAAATTTCAAAGTGGCTTTAAGTGGAGAGTATACTACAAATGCATTGCTATTTAGAATTGCTTATCCTGAAGCAAGAATTACATATATGAATTTTTTGGATATTGAAAAAGCTGTACTTGATGGAACTGTTGACGCAGGTGTACTAATACATGAGTCAATATTAACTTATAGTAGTGAATTAGAAGTAGAGAAAGAGATTTGGGATATTTGGATTGAACTAAGTGGTGGAAATTTACCACTACCTCTTGGTGGAATGTGCCTTAGACGTTCACTTCCTCTTCATAGCGCAATAGATTATGAAAATACACTTATAAAAGCAGTTGATGTAGCAAATAAAAATAGAAAAGTTTTGGCTCCAATGCTTTTAGAAAAAGGGCTTATTAGAGTTGATGCAAAACTTCTTGACAACTATTTAGACCTTTATGCAAATGATAACTCTGTAAAAATGAGTGAAATTCAGTATAAAGCCCTTGACAAACTTTATGAATTGGGATATAAACATGGCTTTTATGAAAACCTTATAAAAGCAGAAGATTATTTAATACCAAGTGAATATGAGGAATTAAGAAACAAGTGAGTTTTAAAAGAATAGATTTTTCAAGATATACCTCTATCAAAATAGGTCCTATTGTTGATGTTAAAATAATAGATACAATAGGCAATTATGATGATTTCCAAATAATTGGTAAAGGAAATAATCTTTTAGTCTCTTCAAATCCTCCTAAATTTGCAATTTTAGGAGAGCAGTTTGATTATATAAGAGAAGAAGAGGGCAAACTATATGTAGGTTGCGCTACAACTTCAGGAAAACTATTAACTTATACAAGAAAAAACAATATTGCAAACTTAGAGTTTCTTGCAAAACTTCCTGGTAATCTTGGTGGGCTTGTTAAAATGAATGCGGGTTTAAAGAGTTGGGAAATCTTTAATTATATAGATAAAATAAAAACTAAAGATGGATATATAAAAAAAGAGGATATAAACTACTCTTATAGAAAAACCAAAATAGATACTATAGTTTATGAGGTAGTATTTAACATTGAGTATGGTTTTTGCAAAGAAAAACTTAAAGAGTTTAATAAAATGAGAGACAATCAACCTCAAAGTCCAAGTGCGGGAAGTTGTTTTAAAAATCCCCAAGGGGATTTTGCAGGAAGACTTATAGAAGAGGTTGGTTTAAAAGGGTTTAAAGTAGGAGATATGGCATTTAGTGAAGTACACGCAAACTTCTTAGTTAATCTAGGGAAAGGCACTTACGAAGATGCAATATCACTTATAAATGAGGCAAAAAATAGAGTGAAGCAGAAGTTTAACATAGATTTAGAAGAAGAGATTACAATTTTCTAGTTTTAAACTATTTATGTTAGAATTCGAGATTTAAAAAGTTTTGAGGGTTAGTATTAGTGAAAAATTTAGTTATAGTAGAGTCACCGGCAAAAGCAAAAACAATATCAAAGTTCTTAGGTAAAGATTATAAAGTTATGGCCTCAATGGGGCATGTAAGGGATCTTCCTAAATCAAAATTGGGGTTTGACCCACAAAATAATTTTGAACCAAAATATCTTATCTCAACAGATAAGAAAAAAGTTATTAGTGATTTGAAAAAAGAGATTACAAAAGATACTACTATATACCTAGCAGCCGATGAAGATAGAGAGGGAGAAGCCATTGCATGGCATCTAATTCCTGCTCTTAAAATAGAAAAAAACCCTATAAAAAGAATTGTTTTTCACGAAATTACAAAAGATGCAATTTTAGAAGCTATTAATAACCCAAGAGAGGTAAATCTAAATTTAGTTGATGCTCAACAAGCAAGAAGAATTTTAGATAGAGCTGTTGGTTATGAGTTATCTCCACTTTTATGGAAAAAAGTTAGATATGGTCTTAGTGCAGGTAGAGTTCAATCTGTTGCCGTTAGAATAATTGTTGATAGGGAAAATGAGATTAGAGAGTTTATTCCTGAAGAGTATTGGAGAATAAAAGCTGATTTTATAGATCCAGAACTTGAAGCTTTGTTGGCAAAAATTGATGGAAAAAATCAAAAAGTTACAAATGAAACAGAGGCAAAAGCTATTGAAGCTTCAATAAATCAAGGAAAATTTGAATTATTTGATATAGAAGAGAAAGATAGTACTAGAAATCCAGCACCTCCTTTTACAACTTCAACTTTGCAACAAGAGGCAAGTAGAAAAATTGGCCTCTCTGTTAAACAAACAATGGTTATTGCTCAACAACTTTATGAAGGAAATGTTGGAAATATCCCAAATCATACAGGTGGTTTGATTACTTATATGAGAACAGACTCTTTAAATCTTTCAAAAGTTGCAACAAGTGCAGCAAAAGAGGTTATTGAGGCTCAATATGGGAAAGAGTATGCTTTAAGTAAACCAAGAGCTTATAAAGCAAATACAAAAGGAGCACAAGAGGCTCACGAAGCTATAAGACCTGTAAATATGGCTTTAAAACCTACTGATATAAAACCTTATGTGGAATCTGCACAATATAGATTATATTCACTTATTTGGAAAAGAACACTTGCAACTCAAATGGCAACAGCAAAAATTGCTAATACTACATATAAAATAAGTGCAGGGAAAAACAAAGAGTATGAGTTTCAATCAAAGGGACAAAGAATCATATTTGCAGGATTTATGAAAGCTTATACTGAGGGAAGTGATAATCCTGAAACAGCTTTAGATAGTACAGAAAAAATCCTTCCTACAATAAAAGTTGGAACAATTTTAAATCTTGAAAAGCTAGATTTAGAACAAAACTTTACTAAACCACCATCAAGATATACAGAAGCTAGTTTAGTTAAAAAACTAGAGAGTGAGGGGATTGGAAGACCTTCAACTTATGCTCCAACAATCTCAACAATTCAAGCAAGAGAGTATGTGGTTAGAACAGAAGATAAAAAACTTGCTCCAACAGCAACAGGAGAGATTGTAAATAGCTTTTTAGTTGATCACTTTCCTGATATTGTTGATTTAGGCTTTACTGCAAAAGTTGAAGAGGATTTTGATGAGATTGCAGAGGGAAAAATTGCATGGCAACAAGTAATGCAACACTTTTATGGAGATTTCAAAAAGAGTATTGATGAAAAAGAAAAAAGCGTAAATAAAGAGGATTATCTTCAAATACGAGAGCTTGGAATTGACCCAAAATCAGGGAAACCTGTAAGTGCAAGAGTTGGGAGATTTGGTCCTTTTGTTCAAATTGGAACAAAAGATGATGAGGAGAAACCAGCTTTTGTTGCAATTCCTGAGCATCTAAATATGGATACAATAACTTTAGATGAAGCTCTGTTTTTATTTACACTTCCAAGGGTTGTTGGTAAAAATAGTGCAGGGGATGAGATAAAAGCAAATATAGGAAGATTTGGTCCATATTTACAAGTAAAAACAAAGTTCTATTCTTTAAAAGTAGATGATCCATATACAATTGATCTTCCAAGAGCGTTAGAGCTTATAAAAGAGCTTGATGAAGCAAAAGAGAAATCAACAATAAAAGAGTTTGCTGAAGAGAAAATCAGTATCCTAATAGGGCAATATGGTCCATATATTAAGCAGGGAAGAAAAAACTACAAAATACCAAAAGGTGTTGAAGCTGAGAGTTTAACTTTAGAGCAGACTTTGGAGATTATTGCAAAAGATCCTAAATCAAAAACAGCTACTAAAAAGACTACAGCCAAAAAGAGTCCTGCAAAAAGAACAACAACTAAAAAAAGCACTGCTACAAAAACAGCTAAAAAGTAGATGAAAGTAGGAATATTATCAGATAGCCACACAAAAAGTGGCTATACAAAAGAGGTCATTTCCCATCTTAAAGCCTCTGGAGCAGAGTATTTGATACACGCAGGTGATTTATGTCTTGAAGAGAATCTTAAATCATTAGAAGATTCAGGCTTGACCTATGTTAGTGTTTTTGGAAATAATGATTTCTCTTTAATCTCTTTATCTTCAAAATATAATATAAAAAGAGAACCTTATTTATTTAAAATCAAAGATACAAGTTTTAAATTAATGCATTTGCCTTATTATCTAACACCAGATAGTGATGTTGTTATTTACGGTCATACACATATTTTTGAAACAGATTTTAAAAATGGGACACTCTTTATAAATCCAGGTGAAGTGTGTGCTAGAGAGAAACCTTTGGTTGAATGTGTATTGTTAGATATTAATGAAAATGAGTATATAATCTCTTATTACTCAAGGGATATAAATTCGAATAAATTTTTAAAAAAAGAGATAAAGTATGAGCGAAAAAAGTAAAGAGATATTTTTATGTGCAATTTGTAATATTGAGAGTGGTACTTGTAATGAAGATTGTAAATTTTGTACGCAAAGTGTAAAATATAAAGCAGATATTCAAAGATATAAAAGAAAAGAGATTGAACAAATTGTTGAAGAGGCAAAAAGAGCTAAACAAAACAATGCAAATGGTTTTTGTTTGGTAACTGCTGGAAAAGGTTTAGATGATAAAAGATTAGCTTTTGTGTGTGAAGCAGCAAGAGCAGTTAAAAAAGAGAACTTAGGACTTATCTTAATTGCCTGTAATGGAACAGCTTCAGTTGAGCAACTGCAAACTCTAAAAGAGGCAGGAGTTGATGCATATAATCACAATCTTGAGACCTCAAAAGATTTTTATCCTAAAATTGTTACAACTCACTCTTGGGATGAGAGATATCAAACCTGTAAAAATGTTAAAGAGGTTGGATTAAGACTTGTTTGTGGCGGTATTTTTGGTTTAGGTGAGACACAAGAGGATAGAATCTCTATGCTTGAATCAATAGCCTCTTTAGAGCCAATGAATGTTCCTTTGAACTTTTTTATTCCAAATAAAGCCTTACCAATAGAGGCAAGTACTCTATTAAGAGAAGAAGCATTTTCTCTTATAAGATTGGCAAGAAAAACTATTCCAAATGCAATGAAAATTATGGTTGCTGGTGGAAGAGAGTTGATGTTTGGTGAAGAGCAGTATAAAATCTTTGAAAATGGAGCAAATGCTTTTGTAATAGGAGATTATCTTACAACAGCAGGAAAATCTCCTAAAGAGGATATGGAAGAGTTAGAGAGATTAGGGTTTAAAATAAAAAGAGAAAGAGATTAAATACAAGGTGTTATATGAGTGAAGAAATTCTAATAATATGTTCAATATCTTTAATAATATTTATTTCTCCACTTGTATCAAGAGTATTAAAACTACCTACTATTACCATTGAGATAATTTTAGGTGCAATTGCTGCATATTTTGCATTTATTGTAGAACACTCTATTTTGGAACTTGTTGCAGAATTAGGATTTTTGTATTTAATGTTCCTAGCTGGACTTGAAGTTGATTTAAAAAAGCTTGTAAATATATCTGGTTCTCTTTTGCGAGCTTCAATTTTTTATAATATTGTTCTTTTTTCACTGGCAACAGCAATTACACTCTATTTTGATTTAGGAAAAATTTTTATTATAGTTCTTCCTCTTATCTCTATTGGGCTTTTGGCAGCACTTAAGAAAGAGTATGGGGATGTTGAGTGGATAAAACTCTCTATTACGGTTGGACTAATTGGGGAGATTGTATCAATCTTTGCTTTAACAACAGTATCAGCAGCACTTGAATTTGGTATTAATTTTGAGTTTTATAAAACTATGGTTTTATTTGTAATTTTTCTTATTTCGATGCTATTTATTTATAAACTTTTTCACAATATTATTTGGTGGTATCCAGAGATAAAAGCTGTACTTATGCCAGAAAAAGATAACCAAGAACAAGATATTAGAGTATCAATGACCATCTTCTTTTTAATGATTGCTGTTATGATGTATCTTCATTTAGAAGTTGCTTTTGGCGCATTTATAGCTGGAACCTTTATTACAACTTTTTTTGAAGAGCATAATAAACAATTACCACATAAATTAGAGCATTTTGGATTTGGATGGCTAGTACCTATATTTTTTATTTATGTTGGTTCCTCTTTTGAACTTGAGTCTATATTTCATGATGGTTTAGTCCAACATGCACTTTTAATTGCTCTTGCAATGATTTTAATAAGACTTGTAGCTTCAACGCTATTTATTAAAACAATTGGATGGAATAGATTTTATATGATAGGGCTTTCTCACTCTATGCCTCTAACACTTTTAATTGCAGTTGCAACTCTAGCATATCATAATCATTCTATTACACAGTTTTACTATTATGCTTTTATCTTAGCTTCAATTATTGAGGTTTTAGTAGTAATGATTGCTATTAGAGCAATCTCATATTTTATTAAGTTGGATGATATCAAAAAGGTAAAATAGATACCAGAAGGTATCTATTTATTCATATAGTTTTACGATTGTAACCATTTTATCATCATAAGTTACCTCGTAGTCATCAGGCATATTTGCTAACTCTACTACAATTCTAAAGAATTTATCTTTTTTATGATTTCCCACAGTTACTTTAGGGAAGTTTGTAGATTTCAAATCTTCTCTAACTGTGTAGAAGTTCTCTTTTGCATCAAAATCTAATACAATTTTTTTCTCACCAGGAAGAGTTATTTTTTTACTTACTTTATAATCAGAAAAGATATTGATTTTATCATTATCATACTCAACTTTTACAAATGGAAGTAACTCTTTTTCATTTGTTACATCAACTCTTGGTTTTACGTAAACAACTTGTTCAACCTCTTTTGGTTTCTCATCAACAAGTTTTTTTGCAATAGTTTCAGCTTTTCTTTCAGTCTCTTTTTGAGCTTTTTTAATCATCTTTTTAACTTCTTCTTCTGTTAAAGCTGGTTTTTCTGGCTCTTTTTTCTCTTCAACTGCAGGATCATTCATTTTCTCATACATATTTTTTATATATTGTTGTTCTTGTTGGTATTCAAGGGCATAATCCTCTTCTACCTCATTCATTTCAATAATTCTTGCTGCTTCTTCTTCATAGGCATTAGTTGCTTCAAATGGATTTTCTCTAGCAATTAAACTAGTAGATAAGACAAGTAATAAAGTAAATAGGGTTTTCATTCTTCTGGCTCCAAGTTTTTAAGTTCGAAATACTCTTTTTGCAAATAGGCATTCTCTTCTTGCAATCTTTTGATTTCACTTTGCAGGTACTCTTTTTTATGTTTTAAAGAGCTATAAACCTCCAAAGAGTTATCTCCAAAAAGAATATTTGAAACATGATAACCAAGAAATACAGTAACAGCAGTAGAGAGTACTGCTATTAATGAAAATTTCTTGATTGTATGTCTATTTTCGTGCATTTATTATTTAGAAAAAGGTTGTTTCCCTAAATATTCTGCATAACCAATCTCTGCACCAATCTCAAGAAGTCTGTTATATTTTGCAATTCTATCACTTCTTGCTGTACTTCCTGTTTTGATTTGACCACAATTTAAAGCAACTGCAAAATCTGCTATAAATGCATCTTCAGATTCACCTGATCTGTGAGACATTACACAATTGTAGTTGTTTCTTTGTGCTAATCTAATAGTTAGCATAGTTTCACTAACTGTTCCAATTTGATTTGGTTTAATTAAAATTGCATTTGCAATCCCTTTTTGAATACCTTCAGCTAAGATATTAGCATTTGTAACATATAAATCATCCCCAACTAATTGGATTTTTGAACCTAGTCTATCTGTTAAGATTTTCCATCCATCCCAGTCATCTTCAGAGAGTCCATCTTCAATAGAGATAATTGGATATTTGTTACATAAATCTTCATAATATGAAACTAACTCTTCAGCTGTTAAACTTCTTCCTTCACCTTTTAAAGCGTAGTTTCCATTTGAATCAACTAACTCAGATGCAGCAACATCTAAAGCAATACAAATTTGTTCACCAGCTTTGTATCCAGCTTTTTCAACTGCTTGTAAAATAACTTGAATAGGTTCCTCATTTGAGCTTAAGTTTGGAGCAAATCCACCCTCATCACCAACTGCTGTTGATTCACCCATTGAGTCAATAATTTTTTTAAGGTTTTGGTAGATTTCAGAAACTGCTCTTAATCCATCATTGAAGTTTTCAAAACCTACTGGCATAACCATATACTCTTGAAAATCAACTGAGTTATTTGCGTGTTCTCCACCATTTATAATATTAAACATAGGCACAGGCATTGTCATTGCATTTGCACCACCAAGATATCTGTATAAAGGAATGTTAAGTGAAGCTGCAGCTGCTCTTGCCACTGCCATAGAAACACCTAATACTGCATTAGCTCCTAGGTTAGAGTAGTTATTAGTTCCATCAATATCTTTCATAGTTGCATCAATTTCTGCTTGGTTGTATGGACTTAATCCTAATAACTCATCTGCAATAGTTGTATTCACATTTTCAACGGCTTTAAGAACGCCTTTTCCTAAAAATCTATCATCACCATCTCTTAATTCTAAAGCTTCTCTTTTACCAGTACTTGCGCCACTTGGAACGATTGCACTAGCTTTTGTACCATCACTTAAAATAACAGTTGCTCTAACTGTTGGATTACCCCTTGAATCTAATACTTCATCCGCATAGACATTATCAATAAATACCATTTCAGGTCTCCTAATTTTGATTAAATCACAATATTATACATAAAGTTTTATTTTTTTTGCTTTATAGATGCTTTGAAAGTTTTATAATAGGCTATAAAATAATATTTTTTTGGATATTTAAAGAGAGTTTTAGGTTAAGAAGAGAAGAGTCGCCTCTTTACTTCTTAGTCGTCGCTTTCGTCAAGTTCCGCATCACCTTGGATTAAAGAATCATTTATTCCCATTGCTGCTAGAATTTTTTGTTCAATATCATTTGAGATTTGTGGATTATCTTTTAAGAAAACTTTAGAGTTCTCTTTACCTTGACCAATTTTTTCATCACCATAGCTAAACCAAGCTCCAGCTTTGTCAATAATGTCAAGTTTAACACCATAATCAATTAACTCACCAGTTTTAGAGATCCCCTCTCCAAACATAATATCAAACTCAGCTTGTTTAAATGGAGCCGCAACTTTATTTTTTACTACTTTTACTTTAACTCTATTCCCTATTGAGTTTTCACCCTGTTTTAAAGTGGCAATTCTTCTAATATCAAGTCTTACTGAAGAGTAGAATTTAAGTGCATTACCACCAGTTGTTGTCTCTGGACTTCCATATCCTGTCATACCAATTTTCATTCTTATTTGGTTAATAAAGATAACTGTACAGTTCATTTTGTTTAAAAGACCAGTAATTTTTCTTAAAGCTTTACTCATAAGTCTAGCTTGAACACCAACTTGTTGGTCATCCATATCCCCATCAATCTCAACTTTTGGAGTTAAAGCTGCAACTGAGTCCACAACCACTAGGTTAACTGCTCCACTTCTAATAACAGTCTCTAAAATTTCAAGTGCTTGTTCCCCAAAATCTGGTTGAGAAACAAGTAGGTTATCTGTATCAACACCTAGGTTTTTAGCATAAATTACATCTAAAGCGTGTTCTGCATCAATGAAGGCACAAACACCACCTGCTTTTTGACACTCTGCAATTGCATGAAGTGTAAGGGTTGTTTTCCCTGAAGATTCAGGACCATATATCTCTATAACTCTTCCTTTTGGAAGACCTCCCACTCCTAGAGCTAAATCAAGACCAAGAGAACCAGTTGAAATTGCTTCAACAGGAACAACCTGTTTGTCTCCAAGTCTAATAAGAGTACCTTTACCAAAAGTTTTGTCTATCTGTTTTATAGCTAACTCTAATGATTTTTTTTGATTTTCATCCATTGTTAATCCTAGTCTTCTTTTTGTTTATGTTGGAATTTTAGCAGATTTTTTTTTAAGTAAATAGTTTTATTGCAAAATGCAATAGTTTTTAAATTTAATCCTCAAATTTATTCTCTTTATAGATCTTTTCTAAACTCTCTATTGTTTTAATATGTGAAGTTACCCGTTTTTTCATGGTATATTTTTTTATATGTTTAGCGAGGATTTTAGTATACTTTTTATAGTTTCTAGAATCTTTTTCAAAACTTGCTAATTTTTTTTGAATTTTCAATATATCTTCTGGGATATTACCTGCCATATTAAAACCTATCAAATTTAGTTGTAATAAATTATTGCATATAATTGTTGAATTATCTTTTAATATAGGAAGTTTTTTTGAATTTAGAAAAATTTATAGTTTATGATAACTCTTCTCTTTTACAAGCATTAAAAAGAATAGATGAAAATAAAAAAGGTTTTTTGGTTATTTGTGACAAAGATAAAAAAGTTTTGGGAATTACCACAGAAGGTGATATAAGAAGAACTCTAATCACTGGCAAAAAAAGATTAGAAGATTCTATCTCTTACTCAAAAGAATATATTTTTATAAATAAAAAGGATACTTTTTTAAAGTTATTTAATTACTTTAAATTAGAGAAAATAAACTTTGTTCCTATTTTAGATAATGAAAAAAAATTAGTAAATATTATTTCAAAAAAACAGTTTCATGTAATGTTATTAAAAGATATGGAATATAATATTAGTACTTTACCTCAAATTGATGATAATGAACTTGACAGTGAAATTTATGAGAAACCTTGGGGTTTTTATAAAAGTACCCTTCTTGCAAAACATGTACAAAGTAAAATTATTACACTTTTCCCTAAAGGCGAACTAAGTTTGCAAAAACATAAAAGGAGAGAAGAACACTGGATTGTTATAAAAGGTGAAGGTGAAATAATACTGGAAGACTCTACATTAAAAGCAGAACAAGGAAGATATGTCTATATTCCAAAAGGGTGTAAACACAAAGTTATAAATACGTCTTTAGAAGATAATTTAATTTTAGCAGAGGTTCAGTTAGGAGACTATTTTGGAGAGGATGATATTATAAGATATGAAGATAAGTATGGAAGGGTTAAAAATGGGATTTAATTATGATTATAAAGAGCCAAAGATAATTGCAGAGATAGGTTGTAACCATAAAGGTGATATGAGTATAGCTAAAATGCTTATTGATTTAGCAAAAAAGTCTGGTGCAAAATATGTTAAATTTCAGAAAAGAAACAATAAAGAGCTTTTAACTGAAGATCAATACAATGCTCCTCATCCTGTTCCTGCTAATTCATATGGGAATACCTATGGAGAGCATAGGGAGTTTTTAGAGTTTACAAAGGGGCAACATAGAGAACTAAAAGAGTATTGTGACTCTATTGATGTTGTTTACTCTACTTCTGTTTGGGATGTTACAAGTGCTAAGCAGATGTGTGAATTTGAACCTCTATTTTTAAAAGTTCCATCTGCTTGTAATAATAATTTTGAGATGCTAAGAGTTTTAAGGGATGAGTTTAAAGGACAAGTGCAACTCTCAATTGGAATGACTAGAAAAGAGGAGGTTGAAGAGATAGTTCGATTTTTTGAAGAGACAGACCAAGCAAAATCTAGACTTCTAATCTACTCTTGTACTTCAGGCTATCCAGTTCCAGCAAAAGATGTTTCACTTTTGGAAATAAACTGGTTATATGAAGAGTATGGTAATAGAGTAAATGAGATAGGTTTTTCAGGACACCATTTAGGAGTGGCACTTGATGTGGCTGCTTATGCATTAGGAGCTAGATGGATAGAGCGTCATTTTACAAAGGATAAAACTTGGAAGGGGACTGATCATGGGGCATCTTTAGAGCCAGATGAACTAGAACTTTTAGTTAAAAGCCTCAACGAAGCTTATGAAGCTTTACATTATAAAAGTGATGAGATTCTTCCAATTGAACAGGTTCAAAGAGATAAGTTGAAAAATAGAAAGTAAATAGATGAATTGTAAACTTTGTGGTAGTAATAAGCATAGGAAAAGAAGTGGAAGTGTAAGGGATAATAAAGATTTAGATATTTATGAGTGTTGTAATTGTGGATTGGTTTATCTATCTGAAAGCTATCAAATATCTGACACTTTTTATGAAAACTCAAAGATGCATAGTAGTTTTGATTTTGAGAAGTGGAGAAAACAGACTTTTGAGGATGACAGCAGAAGGTTTGAATCTTTAAAAAATACAATTACAAATAAAAAGCTTTTAGACTTTGGTAGTGGTAATGGTGGATTTTTAAAATTAGCAAAAAATGTTTGTACTAAAGTTTGTGGTGTAGAGCTTGAAAAAGCAGTTAAAGAGTATTATGAAAAAGATAAAATAGAGCTGTTTTCTAATCTTAATGAGTGCAATAAAAAGTTTGATATTATCACATCTTTTCATGTGATAGAACATATAAAAGAACCAATAGAAATTTTAGAAAAACTAAAATCTATGTTAAATGATAAAGGGAGATTGATAATAGAAGTTCCAAATGCAAATGATGCTTTACTAACTATTTATGAAAGTGAAGCTTTTTCCCATTTTACCTATTGGAGTTGCCACCTATATTTGTATACACAATACACTCTATCTTTATTGGCAAAGAAAGCAGGATTAAAAGTTGAGTTTATAAAACATATACAAAGATATCCCCTATCAAATCATCTATATTGGCTAAGTAAAAATGCCCCTGGTGGACATGAAAAATGGGGAAATTTTTTAGATTCAAAAGAGCTTACAAATGCCTATGAGTCTCAATTGGCAACATTAAATGCAACAGATACAATAATTGCAAGTTTTACAAAGGAAAATTAATGAATATAGCCTTTATACCAGTTAGATGTGGAAGTAAATCTATACCTTTTAAAAATATAAAAGAGTTTTGTGGAAAACCTTTGGTTTATTGGAATCTAAAGGCTATTGAAGAGTCAAAATATATTGATATAGTTTATGTAGCAACTGATTGTGATGAAATTGCACAAAGAGTAAAAGAGTTTAAATTTAAAAAAAGTATTATCTATAAAAGAGATGAGGTAAATGCTAGAGATACTTCCTCTACAGAAGATGTAATGCTAGAATTTTTAAGAAAGCATAAACAAAATGATGAGGATCTATTTTTGCTTGTTCAAGCAACTTCTCCTCTGACCCAATCTCAGGATTTTGATAAAGCAATAGAGCAACTAGAAGAGTCTAAAAAAGATTCTCTTCTAACTGTTGTAAATCAAAAAAGATTTTTTTGGAATAAAGCTGGTGAGTCTTTAAATTATGATTATAAAAAAAGACCAAGAAGACAAGATTTTGAAGGTTATTTTTTAGAAAATGGAGCCTTTTATATAAATAGAGTAAAAAATATTTTAGAGAGTAAAAATAGGCTTTCAGGAGAGATTGATTTATATATTATGGCAGATTATACCTCTGTTGAAATAGATGAAACCTTAGATTGGCAGATTGCAGAAAATCTAATGAGAGAACATATATTAAAAGAGAGAGAAAAAGAAATAAGTAAAAAAATAAAACTTTTTTTAAGCGATGTTGATGGAACATTAACCGATGCAGGAATGTATTATGGAGAGAATGGAGAAGAGTTTAAAAAATTTAATACACACGATGGAAAAGGTTTTGAACTTTTAAGAAAAGCTGGGATTAAAACGGGACTTATTACGAGTGAAAAAACAAAAATAGTTGAAAATAGAGCAAAAAAGTTAAAAGTTGATTATTTATATCAAGGTGTGGAGCATGGAGGAAAACTAAAAGTAGCAAAGAAAATTTGTGAAAAAGAGGGAATATCTCTTGATGAAGTTGCATATATAGGTGATGATATTAATTGTAAGGAACTTTTAGAACATGTAGGAATTGCAGCTTGTCCTTCTAATTCATTAAACGAGATTAAAGAAATGTATAGTATAATAAATTTAACTCATTCTGGTGGAGATGGTGCGGTAAGAGAATTTATTGATTTACTAATACAAAAGAGAAATATATGAATAATGAACAACTTCCAATACAAACCCAACTTTCAAATCTAATACAACAAGATTTTATAAATGTAGCATCAAGTTATTCAGACAATAACAGACTAAATAGGGATTATGTTTTGACATTGATTCAAGATGTCTCTTTATTAAAAAAGTATAAAGTATCATATCTTCATAATAGTGACTTTAACGAAACTATGGATATTTTAAAAAATCAATTATTAAACTCTTTATACCCATATGATATCGCTTTTGTTATCACAATTGATTATTTGCAAAATAGTGAAAATGTAGATTTTCTACAAAAATTTTTTGTAGAGATTTTTTTAAAAACGCCAAAAGAATTATTTATTGATATATTTTTTATTTTTAATATATTATGCGGGAGCGTAAAAGAGCTATATGGTTATTTTTTAGAGTATATCTTTAACAATAAATTTTTAATTTTAGATGAAAATATTCAAATTGATTGTTTATATAAAGCATGGAATTTATCGTTGCAAGTTTATCATGATAATGAAGCTTCTCAATTTGCATACAATGAGTTAAAACACCTATTTCAAAATGCATTGAATTATCAAAAAACAGAAGTTGCTTTTTGGTTATACTATACTCCTTTACATTATTTTAATGCAGGAACACATAGAAATAAACATGAAGCTAATCAACGTTTTCAAGTTGAGATTGAAAAACCACTAGAAAAATATATCAAAAATCATATTATCCCAAAATATAAAATTACTCCAAATAAAAAGAAAGTGAAAGATTCTTCAAAGAAAAAAGTTGCTTTTGTAATGCAAAGAATTATAAGACACTCTACCGTAAAAGTTTTGTATTATTTGATGGAATCTCTTATGAAAGAGAAACAAGATAAATATGAATTTATTTTATACGATTTAGCTTTTCCAGAATCGGGGGGAAGCGATGTAGTATTTATAAAAGAGTTTGAAAAACTTGGACTAAAATACGTGAATTTGCATGAAAAAATATTTAATAATAAAAGTGAAACTTACTCTTTACTTGAAAAGTGTATAAAAAGTAGAGAAATTTTAATAGAAGATAATATTGATATTCTTATAGGCTTACATACTAGAGTTGAGTATATGTTTTTTTATTTAACAAGAACAGCACCTAAACAGATTTATTGGTATCATAATAGTAATGATTATTATGATGTTGAAGGGATTGATATTCGAATAGCTCATGGAAGTACTCCTAATAATTTTAAATTTCATGTATTTAACTTATTATCTAATTATAATAATGATAATGATAAAAATTTGGAAAAAGAAATTGCAAGAATTAAAAATAGCTTCTCCAAAAATGTAATAGTTTTAGGTAGCATAGGTAGATTAATTAAGCTTGACAATAATGAATATCTTGAAACAATTTTTGAGATAATGGAAAAAAGGTTAAATACTGTTTACTTGGTATGTGGAGCTGGAGATTCAACAAATATAAAAAAACAAGTAGAAAAAAGAGGCTTGTCGAGTAGATTCTTTTTTATTGGTTTTGTAGATCCAAAAATATACATAAAAGTTATAGATATTTATTTAAATACTTTTCCTGAAAGTTCTGGGGAATCATTAAATGAGTTTATTTCAAAAGGTGGAGTCCCTGTTATTCTTTTGCCAAAAGAGCATCCTGCTATGCAAGAAATATTTAGAAATGAATGGGATAAAAAGTATGAAAGAATATTTGCTTTTAGTAAAAAAGATTATATAAACCTTGCAGTAAATTTAATTGATAATAATGTAATTAGAGAAAAATTATCAGAAGAAAATAAGAATAGGTTATTACAAACTAGTTTATCTGTAAAAACATTTGAGTCATTTATTGATGCAATAAATAAATAGGTTAAAAAAACAAAAATGAAAAAAACAAAAATATTATTTATAAAACTAGGATATTCTGAAACATTAGATTCAGAAATTGGAAGGGTAGTTAGTTTAGGTGATGTTTTAAGAACTACACCTGTAGTTGAAGCAATAAAAGATAAATATAAGAATTCACATTTGACTTGGCTTGTATCTAGAGAAGCAGAACCTTTATTAAATAATAATCCTTATATTGATAGAGTTATTGTTTGGGATGAGTTTACTCCCTTTCAACTTCTGATGGAAAAATTTGATTTGATGATTAATTTAGAAAAAATTCCTGGAGTGTGTGCAATAGGAGATAAAATTGAAGCGTGGAATAAGTATGGTTTCCGTTTTAATAGTGATACAGGTAATTATGATGGGTATGAACAAGGTTTAGAATTTATTGATTATATTAATCAAAAAGAGATTAATTGTAATAGACATGATTATTGGCAAAAAACGATTATTGAAATGCTAGGACTTAAATGGAAAGAACAACAGTATACACTAGGATATAAACCCAAAAATAAACCAATAAATGAGATTGGTTTAAATTATAAGGTTGGGAATAAATGGCCAGAAAAAGCTATGTCAGAAAAAAAATGGAAAAATTTAGAATGTAAATTATTAGACTTAGGATATTCAATTTCTTGGCAAAAGGGTTTAAATAGTCTTGAGGAATATTTTGAGTGGATTAATTCGTGTGAAATGATTATTTCACAAGATAGCTTAGGTTTACATTTAGCTCTTGCTATGAAAAAAAAGCTTATTGGTTTATTTGGACCAACACCCAGTTCTGAAATATTTTTCACAAAGGAAAGTATAGTAATTGAATCAAAAACTAATAAAATGAAAGATATTAAAATCAATGATATTATTGATGGTGTTCAAAAGCTATTCAAAAATAAGTAAATAAATGAAATTAGAAAAAGTGTTAAAACAAAAAAAAATTATAGTACCAAAAGATTATAATTACATAGGAGCCTTTGTCTCTTTAGGATGTAATTTGTCTTGTAGTTATTGCATAAATTTAAATGAAGAAAATTCAACAAGAAAAAGTGTTTCAAGAAAACCTATGTCGGGAAAAGATTGGGCAAAAGCGATCAATAGACTTAAGATTTTAAATACAGATTTACCTGTAACCTTACAAGGAGGAGAACCAACCATTCACAAAGAGTTCTTTGATATTGTAAATGGTGTTGATGATGATGTAAAACTTGATTTGTTAACAAATATGGTTTTTGATGTGGATGAGTTTATAAACAATATTGACCCAAAAAAATTTACAAGAGAAGCTAAATATGCAGCTATTAGAGTTAGTTATCATCCAGGGCAAAATGATATAGATGACTTGATAGCAAAAGCAAAAAAATTTGATAAAGCAGGATTCTATATAGGGATTTATTCAGTAATGGTTCCTCAAAATCAAAAACATATTGAAGAGGTAAAAGAAAAGTGCCTTAGAGAAAAAATTGACTTTAGAGTAAAAGAGTATTTAGGTTTTGATGGAAAAGAGTGGCATGGAACCTATAAGTATCCAGAAGCAATTTCTCAAAAAGTTGAAAAATATTGTGATTGTAAAACAACAGAACTTATAATTGCACCAAGTGGGCATGTATTTAGATGTCATTCAGACCTTTATGAGAATAGAACACCTATAGGGCATATTCTTGACCCAAATTTTGATATAGAACAGATTCATAGACCATGTTATGTTTTTGGTCATTGTAATCCATGTGATATAAAAGTGAAAACGAACAGACACCAGATTTTTGGTCACACTTCAGTTGATATTCAAAATATTAGAGAATTAACTGAAAAAGAGAGATTATATCTAGAAACTAATAAAAATTATGGTTTAGGTTCTTACAATTATGAAAAAGATGAAGAGTATATAGATGGATAATTTTTTAGATTCACATAAAATCAATTATCATCCAAAAGAGATAGCTCAATTTTTAGATGGTAACTTAACGGCACCAATATATGTTGAAATATCTCCTACTGGAGTATGTAATCATAAATGCCTTTTTTGTAACTATAATTATTTAGGACATGAAGGAAGATTTAAAAAAGGGAAAATGTTAGAACTTGTACGTGAATTTGCTAAAATGGGAGTAAAATCTTTAGTTTTTGCTGGTAATGGTGAACCAACTTTACATGTGGATACCTTTGAAGCGATACAGCTGGCAAAAAGTTTAGGTATAGACGTAGCATTAAGTACAAATGGAGCTATTCTAAAAGAGAAACATTTTGAGATTTTAGCTAAAAATTTAACATGGATACGGTTCTCATTTAATGCAGGAAGTGCTGAAAATTATGCTTTAGTACATCAAACTGATTCTTCTGATTTTGAAAAAGTTTTAGAGAATATTAAAAGGTTAAAAGAGACTAAGCAGAGATTAAAAAGTGAGATTACTATAGGTAGTCAATGTGTTTTAATTCCTGAAAATAAAGATTATATAATAGAACATGCGAATAGGTTAAAAAGCTTGGGAGTTGATTATTTTAGTGTAAAACATTTTTATAATCATGAACACAATGAATATAGTACAGATTCAAATTTTTTAGATGAAAAGTTTTTAAAAATGCTAGAAGATGAATCTAAAAAAATTAGTGATGATAATTTTTCTTTTGTTATTAGAAGTACACAAAACCTTTCATCAAAAAGGGTATATGATAAATGTTATGGTTTGGAGTTTATTGTTTTTATTGATGAGTTAGGGGATGTTTATACATGTTTTTCACACCAGCATGATAAGAAAACTATACATGGTAATATATTTGAAAATAGTTTTAAAGAGATCTGGAATTCAAAAGAGAAAAAAAATGCATTAAATTATATTAATAATTGTATTGAAAAAAATATGTGTCAACCAAATTGTAGACATCATCAAATAAATAACTATCTCTGGAATATTAAACACCCAGATATAGAGCATATTAATTTTATTTAAGGTATTAACTATGTTATCTTCAAAAGAATTACGACAAAAAACAATAAAGTTTTCATGTGATACAAATGCCGGACATTTAGGTTCATCTTTATCTACAGTTGAAATACTTAAAGTTCTTTTTGAATCTTTTTTAAAGTTTGATAAAAATGATCCGAGGAATGAATCGAGAGATAGACTTATATTTTCAAAAGGTCATGGCGCTTATACTTATTATATTATTTTAAATCATTTAGGATTTATACCTGACTATGAACTAAATTATTTTAATACGGAAAAATCAAGTTTAAAAGGTTGTTTAGTTCAAAATAATAACTATATGATTGAAGCATCTACTGGTTCTTTAGGTCACGGACTTCCAATTGCAGTTGGGATGGCAAAATCTTTTAAAATAGAGAATAAACAAAATAAAGTTATATGTATTGTTGGAGATGGAGAGATGCAAGAGGGTAGTAATTATGAGGCATTACTTCTCGCTATAAGGTTTAAGTTGAATAACTTACTTGTTATTGTAGATGCAAATGAATTACAAGCAATGGATTATGTAAAAGATGTTTCAGTTGAGAATAAACATTTAGCAAAAATTTTAAATGCTTTTTCTCCTGAATCTTTTTATGAAATTGATGGGCATAGTGAAGAAGAATTAAGAGATGTTTACAAAAAGTTTTATACGGGAAAAAATGAAAATATCTCTATAGTAGTAGCACACACTTTAAAGGGAAATGGCTTAAAAATGATTCAACATGATACAAAGTATCACTATAGATGCCCAACAGAAGATGGTTATATCTTTAAAGAAGAGGAATTATAATATGGCAATTTCTAAAAAAGATGTAATGAAAGAGATATATAAATATTTTAAAAAAGATAAAAAAATGGTTCTTTTAGCTGGAGATATGGGGTTTGCAGTACTTGATGATTTCTTTAATAATCATGCTAATCGTACTTTTAATACAGGAATAACAGAACAAGCGACAATTGGTATTGCAGCGGGAATGGAAATGGTTGGAATGAAACCTATTGTATATTCACAAATACCTTTTTTAGTTATGCGTTCATTTGAACAGATTAGATATGATGTATGTGAACATAACCTAAATATAAAAATGATTGGAGTAGGTGCTGATAATTATTTTAAAGCTTTAGGTAGGAGTCATTGTATGGATAAAGATGATGTTTACTTAATGTCACTTTTTAAAAATCTTTTAATATTAGATCCTGATGAGTCATCTTTAGTAGAAGATATAAAAAAGATGTTTACTTATGATGGTCCAGTTTATGTAAGAACTCTTTAAAGGTTAAGATATGGGGAAATTACTAAATATAATAACTAAACTTCATAAAAGTACACAAAGAGATTACCTTGAAAGAATGAATAGGGAAAAGATTTTATGTATGAAAAAGGCAAAAGAGTTTGAATATGACTTTTGGGATGGAGATAGAAAATATGGTTATGGTGGATATAAGTATGATGGAAGATGGAATATTATTGCAAAAGAATTAATTGAAGAATATAATTTACACGATGGATGTAAAATACTTGATGTAGGATGTGGAAAAGGATTTCTACTTTATGAGTTTAAAAAGCTTTTACCAAATTCTAATATTGTTGGATTTGATGTTTCAAACTATTCTATAGAAAATGCAAAAGAAGAAGTAAAAAATTTTTTATATAATTATAGAGCAGAAGATAAATATTCATTTGTTGATAATGAATTTGATCTAGTAATTTCTATAAATACTTTACATAATTTAAAAATCTATGAGTTTAAACAAGCGATACAAGAGATTGAGCGTGTTGGAAAGAATAAGTATGTTTTAGTAGAAGGTTATAGAAATGATGCAGAGCTTTTTAATTTAGAATGCTGGGCTCTAACTTGTGAGAGCTTTTTTAGACCTGATGAATGGGTATGGTTATATGATGAGTATGGGTATACTGGTGATTATGAATTCATATACTTTGAGTAAGGAAAATAATAATGGCATCAAAATATTCTAAATTTAAAGTATTTCACTTTCAAGAGAAGTTAGATTCTTTACCAAAAGATGTGGAGGAAATAAGCTCTCCAATACATATAAGAATTAAACCTACAAATGTATGTAATCATAGTTGTTGGTATTGCTCTTACAGATTTGATGAGGTGCAATTGGGACAAGATATGGTAGTTAGGGATTTTATTCCAAAAGATAGGATGATGGAAATACTTGATGATTGCATTGAGATGGACGTAAAATCAATAACTTTTAGTGGAGGTGGAGAACCATTTGTTTATAAATATTTTCTTGATACAGTTAAGAAGCTTTCAAAGTCTAATATTAAATTTGCATCATTAACTAATGGATCTAAGTTAAAAGGAGAAGTTGCAGAAATTTTTTCAAAATATGGTGAATGGATTAGAGTTTCAATGGATGGCTGGGATGACTTAAGTTATAAAAAGTATAGAAAAACAAAAAAAACAGAGTTTACAAATATACTAAATAATATGAAAGAGTTTAAATCTCTTGGTGGTAAATGTGCTTTAGGGGTTAGTTTTATTATTGATAATAAAAATTTTAATCACATTTATGAGATGGCAAAAAAAATAAAAGCTACTGGTGCAGATAGTATAAAAATGTCACCATGTATAGTAAGTAATCTAGGAAAAGAAAATAATGAATATCATGCTCCAATATATGATGAAGTAAAAAAACAAATAAAAAAAGTAAAAACCGAACTTGAAGATGAAAGTTTTGAAGTTTATGACACTTATCATCTACTTGAAGAAAAATTTGAAAAAGATTATGATTGGTGTCCATATATCCAAATATTACCAATAATAGGTGCAGATTTAAATATTTATTCATGTCAAGATAAGGCATATAACTTGGATAATGGATTAGTTGGAAATATTAAAGAAAAAAGTTTTAAAGAATTTTGGTTTAATGATAAAGAAAAATTTTTTAAGATAAATCCAAAATGTGATTGCAGTCATCATTGTATAGCAAATGAAAAGAATAAAATGATTTTAGATTATTTAAATGTAGATTTAGATCATTTAGGATTTGTTTAATGGAATCTGTTGATTATTTAATATCTGGAATAAATGGAAATGTTGGTAATGAACTACTTCCTCTTTTTTTAAAGAATTCAGATATTACATATAAAAAAGCTGATTTGAAAAAAAATATAAATGCTAAGTGTTTTATTCATCTTGCTGCAAAAACTGGAAATAACTATAATGATTTAATAGATTCAAATATAGAATATTTAAGAACAATAATTGAGTATTGTTATAAAAATGGGATTAAAAAGTTTATTTTCTTTTCTGCAATGAGTATATATGGTAATCAAAATAAGTTAAATGTTAGCGAAAAATCAAGTTATAAAAATCTAAATTTATATTCTACCTCTAAATTATTTGGAGAAAAAATACTAGAAGAATCTTCTTTAAAATGTTTGATATTGAGATTACCAATGATTCTTACAAAAGATAGTAGTAATGGATTCCTAAATAGGTTTTTGTTAAAACTTAATAATGATGAGACAATTTATCTTTATAATGCAAAGAAGTTAAGTAATAATTTTATTGATGTAGAATCAATTTTTAATTTTATAATTGGATACAGATTTGAAAAACAATATGAGTTATTAAATCTTGCACTTGAACAAGAAATGAGTTTGAAAGATATAGTTCTTTATTTAAAAAAAGAGATTAAATCGAAATCAACAATTTTAGAAAATAATGAAAAATATAATTTTTTTAATATATCAATAGAAAAAGCTAAAGTATTATATGGATTTACTCCAAATAATACTAAGAGTGTTCTAAAAAAATGGGTATTAAAAAGGAAAAGGAATAATTTTTGAAGGAATCAATTAGAAAAATTTTGTTTCCCTTGCCAAGGGATCAGCAAAAACAAGGTTTTGAACCAAATTTTTATATCAAATTTTTAAGAGGCATTTCTAAAGTATTAATTGGACTATTTAAATTAAATGGTGTAAATCGATTTAGTAATGAGTTTATACAAATTTTAGAACCAAAAATAAAAATCCCTATATCTTCTAATGATAGTATTTTATTTAGAACAGGACATGGTAGATTATTATGGAGAGCTAAGACTTTGCTAACTGAAGAACCTATGACAATTGAATGGATTGATAGATTTTCAGAAAATGATATTTTTTATGATATTGGTGCAAATGTAGGAAATTATTCAATATATGCAGCTAAAAAATCAATAAGAAGTTTTGCTTTTGAACCAGAGATTTTAAACCTTTCTCTTTTATATGAAAATATTTTTTTAAATAATGTCGAAAAATTATGTACTCCTGTTCCCTTTGCTGTTCATGATGAAACGGCATTAGAAAAGTTTTATTTAAAAGATATTTCTAAAGGGGACGCATTACATTCAATTGGAAATAAATCTTATCTTCTTGAAAATCCTGATTTATCAACAAAAGTTATTGATACTTTTACTATGTCGTTGGATGACTTGATAAAAAATTATAATATCCCTTCTCCTACAAAATTAAAAATTGATGTAGATAATAATGAATTAAATGTTATATTAGGCGCGAATAAAGCATTAGAAAGTGTTAAAGAAATATGCGTAGAATTAGATTTGAATTTTTCGGAACATGTAAAGGTAAAAGAGATTTTAGAAGAAAAATCTTTTGAAATTATTTGTAAAGAGAATGGACCAATTAATTATAATACAAATATTGCAAATTATATATTTAGAAAAGGGTTTAAATGCAAAAAACAGCTTTAATAATTGGAGGTGGTTTTGCTGGTTGTACAGCAGCTTATATGCTGAAAGAAAAAGGTTTTAAGGTTACACTAATAGAGGGTAGTTCTTTATTAGGAGGTGGATGTAGAACTTTCTTTTATGGTGGGCACCCTTATACTTATGGACCTCACCATTTATTAATAAATAAAGATGAGATGTATGTTTGGGAGTATTTTGAAAAATTTTTAAATTTAAGAGAATTAAAACATCATTGTTTAACTTATGTTGAAAATGATCAAGCATTTTATAATTATCCTATTCATATTGATGATGTTGAATCTATGCCAGATTATGAAAAAATAAAATTTGAATTGGAAAATAAGGAAGATGTTTCAAAGGCAAATAATTTTGAAGAATATTGGATAAATTCTATAGGTACAACACTTTATGATAAATTTATACATTCATATTCTGAAAAAATGTGGAAAATAAAAAATAATACCGAACTAGATGAATTTGCTTTCTCTCCAAAGGGTAAAACAATACAAAGTGGATCAAAACAATGTTTTGTGGATCAAAAGAATATTGCTTACCCTATTGAATTAGATGGATATAATACATATTTTGATAAGTGTGTAGATGGCACAAATGTAATACTAAATCAAAAAGTAGAAATTTTTGATTTTGAAAATAAAAGAGTAAAAGTTAATTCTGAATGGATAAGTGCTGATGTTATAGTAAATACTGCTTCTTTAGATTCAGTTTTTGAGTATTGTTATGGGGAACTAAGATATATAGGACGAGATTTTCAAAAAATTATTTTACCTATTGAAAATGTCTTTCCTGAACCTTATCATTTTATTCATTATTCAGGAGAAGAACCATATACAAGGATTGTGGAATATAAAAAAATGACAGGATATAAATCTCCTCATACTTTAATAGGGATAGAAACACCTTCTTTAAAAAATAAGTTGTATCCTTATCCAATTAAATCAGAAATTAATAAAGCAGATAAATATAAAGAATTATTTCCTAAAGACTGTTATACCTTAGGTAGAATGGGAACTTATCATTATGATAATATGGATATTATTGTTAAAGAATGTATGGAACTTATGAAAAGGATATAGAAATGATTAGTTTAGACTTCTCAACATACAGATTTTATGAAAACCTTGCAAAGATGAATTTAACCAATTGGAGAATTCAGGCTTTATTTAATTTGGATTTATTTGAAAAAGCAAGTTTTCCAGTTAGAGTCAAAAACAACATGGAACTTAGGATGCTTATTGATACAATGCAAGAGAATAGATTTGAATCATTTATGAACGAATTAGATGGTTTGACAGAAGATGAGTTAGAGGAATTTCTTCATGCATTAAAAGAGAGTTACTATTTTCAAGTAAATATGTTTCCTCATCAAAAACCTATCATATCTTATGATACAGTATTGCATGCATTAGTCATAAAAAACCGTTTAGAACAATTAAAACCTGAGTATAAAACCTTATTAGAGATTGGACCAGGTTGTGGTTATTTTAGTTTCTATCTAAAACATAGAGAGTGTTTGAAAAATTATACTGCAATAGAAGCTTGTGAAAGTTTTTATTTATTACAAAATCAAGTAAATCAATTTTGTTTTGGAAGTCAATTTGAACAAAAAGTACCCATTCCTATTGAGTATGTAGAACCTAAAATAAACAAAACATTTGGAATCAATGATGAAACATTAATTGAATTAGATAAAAACAATTTTATTAGTAATAAAGAGGAGAAAAGAGCTTTTCATCTTCCATGGTGGAAACTTGGGAGTTTATATGAAAGTAAGAATGTTTTTGACATTATAATGTCAAATAGTAACCTATTGGAATTTAGCAGTGGTGCATTAACATATTATTTAGACCTTATTCAAAATAAACTTGATAAAGAAGGATTCTTTTTTGTTAATGGTCCTGGGCATCACACTTCTGCAACACAAAGAGAAGAATTAGGACAATTACTTTTTCAAGCTGATTTTGCACCAATTGCTATTGTAAGTGAGGTAGAGAACCTATATGATTTAAAAGTTATTGAAAAAGAAATTATGGATGAGGATGAAGTTGTTTTTTCACCTTTTACCATGCAAGTTAAAAAATTTTTATATGAAGAAAAAGATAAATTATTAAAAGATAAGAGTGTAGTTATCATTGATGATTATATAACACACCACGATGATTTTAAAGAGTATAAATTCATATCAACATCAATGCTTAAACAACACAAGATATCTTCAAAAAAAGTTATTATAGGTACTCGTTCACAAAATATATATGATACATTTGAGACTTTCTTTATCGAAAGAGGGTTTAATATTTTAAATTTAAATGATATTGTTATTCAAGCCAAAAGTTTTTGTATGTGGACAGGAATTTTTATTAATAAAAAACACGAATTATTTGAAAAATATCATAAGAGGGAGTTGTTTAGAAGACCTTCTTTTTTTGCAGATGAGTTTGAGTTTAAGCAGTTGTTTGAGGGTGATATAACACAAAAGAGAAAGAAGTATTCCAAAATAGAGATTAAGCAATTACTTCAAAAAAAATTAGATAAATAAGTAGGATTGGAAATGTTATTATCTGATAAAGAGTTTTACAAGTTATATGGAAAAATATTTAATGAAAAATTAGCAGAAGCGAAGTATTTTGTTAAAAACCCTAATCTTTTAAGATATAAAATAGAAAAATTAAAGAGGGGAGAAAATAAACTTTTAGCACCTAGTGTTGATGAGTTTTCTCATAAAATGACTTATTACAAGGGATTTGTAAAATATCCTCATCGACTAAAAAACTATATAGTCTCAAAAGAAGAAGAATATTTACCAGTTAGAAACTTTTTCCCTACAATAATGGATTTAGAACCTAATAGTAGATGTAATTTTAAATGTATCATGTGTCATGTTTCATCTTGGGAAAAAGGAAAAAGAGCTGAAGATATGACTTTTGAACAGTTTAAAGAATTTATAGATTCTAATCAAAATTTTATAGAAATAAAATTACATGGAATGGGAGAACCTCTTCTTCATAAAGATTATTTCAAAATGGTTGAATATCTTTCTTCTCAACATATATGGACAAGAACTTCAATAAACGGTTCTTTATTACATAAAAATGAAAATTATAAGAAACTAATTGATGCGGAGATAGGTGAAGTCCAATGTTCTTTTGACGGAGCAACTAAAGAAGTGTATGAAAAAATTAGAGTTAATTCAAATTTTGAAAAAGTAGTAAGTAATTTTACTTTGTTAAATAATTATGCCAATGAAAAAAATAGACCATATACAAGAATGTGGGCATTAATACAAAATTATAATAGGCATCAGTTATTTGATTTTGTTGAATTAGCAAAACAGATGAATTTTAAAAGAATAAGTTTTTCAATTACATTAAATGATTGGGGAAGAGAAGAGTGGCATGAGAAAAATGAGAAGTTGCAATCAAAGGGATTAAGTGAAGAAGAGGAAGTAAAACTTTTAGAATTGTCAAAAAAATATGATATTGATATTAGTGTTTGGGAGCAAGCAAATAAATATAAAACAGACTCTTTAGAGAATTTATGCCCTTGGGTTTTTAATAGACCGTACATTAGTTCTGATTCTAAAGTCGTTCCATGTTGCATGATAGCTGATCCTGATGTTATTAATTTTGGAGATATAAGTGAATTTAAAAGTTTGTGGAATGGTAAAGAATACCAAGACTTTAGAAAAAAACATTTAGAAGGAGATATCCCTTCTTGTTGTAAAAGTTGTTATGGGAATTAAAATGGGAAAAATTGAAGTTAGAAAAGCATTAGAAGAGGATAAGGAGATTATTTGGAAATGGTGGAATGATGAAACCACTAGAAAAATGATGAAGCAAAATGAATTTGTTCCATGGGAAGACCATATCAAATGGTATGAAAATACTTTAAAGAGTGAAAAAAGAATTTTATTAATGTCTTTGGAAAATCAAAATAAACTAGGGGTAGTTCGTTTTGACTTTAAAGAAAGCAATATATATGAAGTAAGTATAAATTTAAATCCAGAGTATAGAGGCAAAGGTTATGGAAAATTAATACTAAAAGCATCTTTGAACTTTTTTCTAAAAGAGAATCAAGAGGTGAAGAAATTATTTGCGATGTTTAAAAAAATAAATGTAGCTTCGAAAAAAACTTTTTTAGAAAATGGCTTTGTATTAGTTTCTAAACCTGATATGGATATTTCAGGTGTAAAAAAACTTGATATGGAAACTGAAGAGTATAGTGAATTAATAGTGAATAAAAAAGAGGAAAATTAAAATGTATGAAATGCCAGCAAGATTTTCTTTTGGTAATGAAGAAGTTTATGCAATAGAAAAAGTAATTAATTATTATAAGCAAAGGGGCGAAGATCCAGGCTATAATGGTGTTTTTGAAAAAGAGTTTTGTGAAAAATTTTCTTCTTATATGGGAGGAGGCTATAGTGATGCAGTAGCAACTGGTACAGCATCAATTTATACAGCACTTTTATCTTTGAATTTACCTAAAGGTAGTGATGTTCTAATATCTCCTGTTACAGATAATGGACCTTTGAATTGTATTATAATACTTGGATATAAACCTGTTTTGATTGATAGTAAAAAAGGAAGTTATAATATTGATTTAGAACAATTTAAGAAAAGAGTAACACCAAATACAACAGGGGCAGTTTTAGTTCACACTGGAGGTGAGCCTATTGAGGATATTGAAGATATTGTTTTAGAGGCTAAACGTTTAGGTATAAAAATATTAGAAGACTGTTCTCAATCAATTGGTGCAGAAGTTAATGGTAAAAAGGTTGGTTCTTTCGGAGATATTGCTGCTTTTTCTACAATGTATAGAAAGAACTTGATTGCAGGCTCTTCCGGAGGAATTGTTTTTACTAAAAGTAAAGATTTATATCACCTTGCATTAGCCCATGCAGATAGAGGTAAACAACCTTGGAGAGATGATATTAATCAAAATGATCCAGGTTGTGCACTTTTCCCTGCACTTAATTTGAATACAGATGAGATATCTTGTTCAATTGGTATTTCTTCCCTTAATAGATTAGATGAAACAATAAAAAGAAGAGTATTATTTCTTGAATATTTTATTCCATTACTTAAAGAAAAATCTAAATTTTGTAGTCCTTATAATTTTAATAAAAACTTTTCACCTTTCTTCTTTCCAATTTTTGTTGATACTTCTAAAATTAACTATTCAAAAAAAGATTTTGCTGAAAGATTAAACAAAAAAGGTGTTCCCAATAATGTAAATTATGGATGTGTTATTTCTGATTGGATTTGGGCACAAAAATATTTATCTGATGATTTTAAAACTACTAATGCACTAGAGGTTAAAAATAATTCATTTAATCTATTTTTTAATGAAAACTATACTTCAAAGGATGCAGATTTTATTGTTGAAACAATTGTCTATTTAGAAAATGAATTATTAGGTATAGGATAATAAATTGAAAAAAGCTTCAATAGTAATACCTACATTTAATAGAGCAAATTTTTTAAAAAGAGCTTTACTTAGTGCTACTTCTCAAGTGTACTCAAATTTAGAAATTATTGTTAGTGATGATTGTTCAGATGATAATACAAAAGAAGTAGTTGAAGAATTCTTGCATGATGATAGAGTAAAGTATTTTAAGCATATAATAAATAAAGGACAAGGAGATAATTACTTTTATACTATTAAAGAACTAGCAAATGGAGAATGGGTATTTTTATTAGCGGATGATGATTATTTTAATAGTAAGTACTATGTATCTGAAGTTATGAATTTAGTGATAAATGATGATGTTCATATGGTTTTAACTAACACAAAGATTGATTTAGGGATTACGCAATCAACATGTCATAAAGATATTCACGATAAGTATGGATTGAAAAATTATGATAAAAAAACATTAATAGATATATGGAAAGAATACCCTCATATATTAGATGGTGCAAATTGTTTTAAAAGGGATATTTTTTTTAAAGGATTTGGGGATAATTATAAAGAATCTACTATGAGTCTTGTTGAAGATTTTGATTTAGAAGTATTAAAACAAAATGTTATATATTGCCCTGAAGCTTCATATATATTTACAAATGGGGAACATAGTTTAAATAAATTTAAAGTGAATATTTATGAATATATATTAATCTTGAAATCATTTGTAAGACCTATAAAGTATGCTTTAAAGGAATCAATTTTTAGTAAAAAACAGTTAGAAACAATCTATTTAAAGAAATGGGAGTACTATTGCAATTGTACATCATTTGTATCGTCAGTATTAGATGAAGAGTTTTTAGATTTTGTTAAATTAATTATAAATAGTTCTTTAGAAAATGATAATATTTTTAATTTAATAGAAAAAAAAGCAATTAAATATTCTAAACTATATCAAAAAGAAATAGACAAGAAAATTATAGAGTATTCAAAATATGATCATATTTATAAAAATAAAAATAAAAAAATTGATGATGCAAAAACAGTAATAATCTATGGAACTAAAATTAGAGCTTTAGAGTATAAGTCATTTTTTGAAAAAAAAGGAAAAGAGATAAAATCTTTTCTTGATGATTTTTCTTATGGGTATGAGATAGAAAATGTTTTTGTACATAATATACAAAAAACTGATGATATTAAAGCAGATCTATATGTTATTGCCACTGATAAGTTTAATTTTGTTGAGAAAATGTATGAAAAACTAATAAATAAGAAAGTTGATAAAGATAAAATTATAGCATAATCTAATTTTAAGAAATGTTTAGATATCCTAATTATTATATTTTTAAGGAATAATAATGTTGAATAGTGGCTCAATATCTTTTAATTCTGCTCCACATTCTAAACCAACGAATGAGTTTAAATATTTATTAAAAAGAGCCGTTATAGATTTTTTTGGAGCAATTTTTTTAATTGTATCTTTACCTATAGTATTACTTATAAATAAACTTATTCCTTCTAAAAAAAGAAGAATAATGGTAGGTACTCATCCTATTGTAAGCAATATACATTATAAATATTTGTTAGAACATGGTTTACCTGAATATGAAATAGAAATATTTATATTTGAAGACTGGCTAAATGAAAAAAGTTATTATGATATTTCTGCTAAAGATATTTTTCCTAAATGGATAGTAGGTAAAAATGCATATGACATAGCTCCTTATTTTGTACTTTTATGGGCATTAAGAAAATATAATGGATTTTATTGGCATTTTGATGGAGCAATTTTAGAAAGAACTTTTTTATGGAGAGTTGAACCTCTTATTCTTGAACTATTTGGTAAAAGAGTTATTATGCAAGCATATGGAGCAGATCAATGGACAATTTTGCAATCTAATAATAATTTAAATTTTAAAATAGGTTTAACCCAGCATAGAAAAAGGTATTTTATGATGGATTTAAAAAAGATTAAAAGAAATTACATGTGGTGTAAATATGTACATCAGATTTCTGGAGATGTGAGATATTTACCTGTTGTAAATAGTTTCAGCTTAGCTCATTTCTTTGTTGAGACAAATGAGTTAGAATATAATGTAAATCAAAATTTAGAAAAGATAATAATTTCACATTTTGCAAACCACCCTGAAAGAAAAGGATCTAATGCTATAAAAGTAGTATGTAATAACTTAATTAAAAAAGGTTATAATATAGAGTATAGAGCTATTTCAGGGGTAAAAAGAGAAGAAGCATTAAGGATTCTTGACTCTTCTCATATATTTATAGAACATTTGTTTAATGGTATTATTGGTACTGGTTGTTTAGAAGCAATGGCAAAAGGGAATATAGTATTAACAAATATTGATGATAGATTAATTGATCTTGCATTGGTTCAAGATTATGAATTTTATTCAGATTTTTTTGATAATGCTCCAATTATTAATGTAAATATAAGAACTTTAGAAAAAGAACTTATTTCCATTATTAATGAAAAAGAAAATATATTAAATAAAATTGAAAAATCAAGAGAATTTATTGAGTTAGCGAGTAAAAAAGTAAAAGATGGGTTTTCTGATGACGAAAATATTAAAAAAATTTATAGTGAAGCAAAATAATTTTAAGTCAAGGAATATAAATGTTATCAAAATTAGTAGATATTTTTGTTTGTCCTTCTTGTAAAAACTCATTAAGTATTGATGTTGAGGAAGAAAAAAACAATAGAATAAAAGAAGGAACTTTCCATTGTTCTTCTTGTTCATCAAGTTATAAAATTATTAATTTTGTTCCAAGATTTGTTACAAATGAAGAATATGTTAGCTCTTTTGGAGATGAATGGCATTTATTTAAAAAGGTAAAGAATAGTAAAACTGATATGTCTAAAGATGAAATGGATAAATATCTAGGGTTAAAAGAAGTTAATATCAAAGATAAAATGGTTTTAGAAATTGGCTGTGGAGCAGGACCATACTTAGATGTATCTGGAAGAGAATATGGAGCTAAACATGTTATAGGAGTTGATTTAAGTCGTGCGGTTGATGCAGCGTATGAAAATGTAGGAAATCTAGAAAACATAACAATAATACAAGCAAACCTATTTTCTTTACCTTTTAAAGAGCCTATCTTTGATTTAATATATTCATTAGGGGTTCTGCATCATACTCCTAATACTAAAGACGCATTTAATGCAGTAATACCCTATGTAAAAAAAAACGGAGAAGTTTCAATTTGGCTATATGGAAAATATTGGGAAAGAAAAATAAGAAACCAAAATTGGATAAGAAAAAATATAACTTCAAAGTTTTCATCTAAGCAATTATATATTTTTAGTAAATTTGCTTCGTATTTATATTATCTATATTTAATACCAATTTTAGGCGATGGATTAAGAGAACGTATTCCAATAGCTATGGATAAAGATATTGAAGTTAGACAATTAAATACATTTGATATGTACAGTCCAACTTATATAAATTATCATTATTTAGATGAAGTTTATAGCTGGTTTGAAGAAGCAAAGTTTGAACAAATAAGACCTAATAAATATTTATTAGGTATGAAAGGGATAAGGAGATAGTATGATTTTTTCTCTTAATGATATACCCAAAAATAAAAGACTAATAATTTATGGGTATGGACATGCTGGACAGATGTTATTAAAATTTTTAAGTATTTATCGACCAAATCAAACTATAAAATGTATAGTTGATGATAACTACAAAAATTCAGATAATGATTTAAAGATTATTACTTTTGAAGACTTAAACGATATTTATTCACAAAATGATTTAATTTTGGTAACACTTTTATTAAGTGACAAAATTGAGTATAGATTAAGAGAAAATACAAAATTCAATTATTCATTGATAAGGTTAAATTATTTTCATGATGACATTGAATTTCTTAAATTCAAAAAGTTTTACAATAATAAACGTAAATATATATCTAAGTTACATAGTTTTGACGAATATAAAGAGAAAGATAAGCTTAAAAGAGTATTGTCAATTTTTACAAATGAAGTTGACAAAGAACTTTATAGTACAATAGTCAGTTGTTGGCATGAAGGAGATGAACTTATTCAGGATTATTTTGTTAACAATTTTGAAAAAATAGGGAGACATTATTTAGAGTATTTAGATTTTTCAAAAATTAAAAATGTTATTGAAGGAGGTGTAGCAGATGGAATCAATAGTATTGAATTTTTGTCCTTATTATCAAAAGATTGTAAGATATTTGGATTTGACCCTATATTTAATGAATATAATGAGTCTAAACATAAAAAATATCTTGAAGAAAATAATAATTTTGAAGTTATATTAAAAGGATTATGGGATGTTGATACTAACTTGGAAATAAATATCTCTGATTCCCTTCCTCTAGCTTCAGTTAGTGAAGTAAAAAGTATTTTGTCTAAAACAATAGAAGTTACATCAATAGACAATTTTATGAATGTAAGAAAAATTGATAAATTGGATTTTTTAAAGTTAGATATTGAAGGTGCCGAATATAATTGCTTAAAAGGTGCAATTAATACATTAAAGAAAGATAGACCACAATTAAGTATTTCTATTTATCATAAATATGAACACTTATATGAAATACCATTATTTTTATATGATAACCTGGCTAACTATACTTTCAGATTAGGACAATATCATTATGAACATGGGGAAACTGTATTGTATGCTATACCTAATGAGTTAATATGAAAATATTAAATAGACTTAACAACTTTATATCTTTTAAAATAATACCTTTCTTAACTGGAGAAAATAAAAAACCGTATGTGTATATAACAAACTTAAATTATTTGAATTGGAGACATCTTAAAACATCTATATTGAAGAGTAAACCTTACATAAAAGGCAAGTGTGTTGATATAGGTTCAGGAAATTCTCCTTATAAAAAAATTATTATTGATGGTATTGCTGAATATATATCTGTTGATAAAAGTAATATTCATAAGCATATGTTTTCATCTTTAAAGGAAAAGTTTATAGATGCTGATATAAAAGAATTACCTTTTTTAAATGATAGTTTTGACACTATAATATTAACTCAAGTATTAGAGCACATAGATGATCCCTTTAAAGCACTTAGTGAAGCTAAAAGAATTTTAAAAAAAGATGGTGTACTTATTCTATCAGTACCCTTTATATACCAAGCTCATGCCGTGCCATATGATTATTTTAGATTTAGTGAGTTTGGTTTAAAAAAAATTTGTAATGATTACAATTTTGAGATTATTGAACTTCATAGGCAAGGTTATTTAGGAACTACAATATTTTCAATTATTAATGGGTTTATTTGGGAGTTATTAAGTTTAAATAAGATTTTAAGGAATACAATTGGATTACCATTTTTATTAATAACATTTGCAATAAATAATTTATTTGGATTACTTTTAGATATTATAAAGTTAAAAAACTATAGTCCAAACTTTTGGTTAATCTTGAAAAATAAATAAAGATATGAAAATAATAATATTTACCCAGAATTTAGATTTTGGAGGAGTACAAAAGTCAGTATATTTATTAGCCAATTATTTAAAAAAAGAGTATGACTTAACAATTATTCTTGCAGAGGATAATAAAAAAATAAGATATAAAATTGATGGGATAAATATTTTACAAATTAAGACTCCATTAATAAATATTAAAGATCCTAATGTAGGAGAAAAACTTTATAAATATAGAATTATTGAACTTGATAATCTTCTCAATAAAGTGAAACCCAATATTTTAATAAGTTATGAAGATTATAATAATTTGATTACTTTAAATTGTGAATATAAATGTAAGAAGATTATTTCTTGTAGGGTAAGTATAAAGGATAGTTATGAAAAAAGAAGAATTCATCTTTTAGAATCAGAATTTTATTACAATATGATTAAAAAATTATATAAAAAAGCAGATAGAATAATAACTGTAAGCGAATCAATAAAAAATGAACTAATAGATGATTTTCAACTTGATAATATCATAACAATATACAATGGTATAGTTCACAATAATGATGTGGTTTCGTCAAAATATTCAAATTTTATTTTAAATATAGGTAGACTTCATACTCAAAAAGGTCAAAAAGATTTAATCAAAGCTTTTAATGAAATTAAAGATAAAGTAGATGTCAATTTAATTATTGTTGGTGATGGTAATATGAAAGAAGAGTTATTAAGTCTTGTCAATAGATTCAACTTAGGTGAAAGAGTTTTATTGGTAGGATATGATGACCCTTACAAATACATAAAAAATTGTAAGCTTTTTGTATTTCCTTCTTATTATGAAGGGTTTTCAAATACTATTCTTGAAGTTATGAGTTGTGAAAAAAATATTGTTTCATATAATTATAAAGGAAGTAAAGAAATATTATATGAAGATAATATAGTTCCCCTTGGAAATATTAAGAAATTGTCAGAAAAAATTTTATATTATTTAAATAATGAGAGAGAGAATATAGATTGTTCAAAAAAACTATTTGAAAAATCACAAAATTTTACGCTAGAAAAAACATTGCAAAATTATAAAAAGGAAATAGAAGCTTTATGTGTGGAATAATTGGTACAAATAATAAATCAGTAAATTTCACAAAAGCTGTGGAATTATTAGAACATAGAGGTCCTGACAATTTAGGTTATTATGAATATAAGAATAATCAGTTTGGACATACTAGATTATCAATTATTGATTTAGATAAAGAAGCTAATCAACCTATGGAATTTGATCAGTTAGTTATAACCTTTAATGGGGAGATATATAATTATAAAGAACTTATTGAAAGTGAAAAACTTCACTGCGTAACTAAGTCAGATACAGAGGTTTTAATCAGGTTATATCAAAAATATGGAAAGGATTTTTTAAATAAACTTAATGGGATGTTTTCATTTTGTATTTATGATAAAACAAAAGATAGTTTTTTTTGTGCTAGAGATAGATTTGGGAAAAAACCATTTTATTATTATCATAAAGATGGAATATTTATTTATGCGAGTGAAATTAAATCAATTTTAAAACTTTTATGCACACAACCTGAAATGAATATGAATGCTTTTTATGAATATTTATCATTTATGACACCAATAAATACAAATACTTTTTATAAAGATATAAAAAAACTTTTTGCTGGAAGTTTTTTGTATAAAGAAGGGAAAGAGTTTATTACAAAAAAATATTATGATATAGATAATATTAATACTACAGTTTTTGATGAAGAGGAGGCATTAAAAAGAATTGAGGAAATTTTAATCTCTTCAGTTAAAAGTAGACTTGTCTCTGATGTTGAAGTTGCAACATTACTTTCTGGAGGAGTTGACTCTTCTTTAGTGTCAGCACTATATGCAAAAATTGGAAGGAAGAAGATTAACACCTTTTGTATAGGTTATGATGAATATGAACATTATAGTGAACTTAATTATGCAAAAGTTGTTTCGAAACATATAAAATCAAATCATCATGAGTTAATCATGAATAGTAAAGATTTTGTAAATACACTTGATTTAGTTTTTAATCAGATGGATGAACCTTTTGCAGATAGTGCATCAATTCCAACTTATTTATTAAGTGAGTTTATAAATAAACATGGCATTAAAGTCGCATTATCTGGTGAAGGAAGTGATGAGAGTTTTTTGGGCTATGATAATTATTTCAAAATGTTGGAGTATTATGATAAGAAGCCTCAAAAAGAAGTTTTTAATTTGACTAAAGATTGGGAATATAACTTTAGGGCACTAAACAAAAAACACATATATCAGACAAGTGGAGAAACTTTTACTGAGATTCAAAAAGAAAAATTGTTGCTTAATTATAAGGCTTCATCATATATCGATAATTATAATTGTAATTATCCACCTTTTAAATGGTTAACATATATAGATTTTAAAATTTGGATTGAAGATGTTCTAATGACAAAAATAGATAGGATGTCTATGGCACATTCATTAGAGTTAAGGGCGCCTTTTTTAGATTATCGGCTTGTTGAATATGTTCTTAGTATTGATAAAAGTGTTAAAATAGGAAATACAAACAAATATCTTTTGAAAAAAATAGCAGAAAAGTATCTTCCTTTGGAAATTGTAAATAGAAGAAAAAAAGGATTTTCATTTCCATTTATAGAGTGGTTACATAAAGAGTTAAAAGATGAGTCATTATCTACCATTTTAAAAGCTAATAAGAAACTTGGGTTATTTGATGAGAATTTTTTAAAATATATTTATACTGAATCAAAAGATGGTAGATTTAAACAACACTTTTGGAGTTTGTATATTTTTGCTAAATGGTTTAATCAAAATTATTAACTTAATGGTATTTATTATATCTTGTAATTAAGTCAAGTAAAGAGTATGTTTTATCCTTAAAGGAGCATTTTATGATTAATTGGATTTATCTACTTGATTATAACATTGCGATTTTTATGGATTTACAATAAAATAAATCCTCTAAAAAAAGAAATGTATTAATTGATAGATATTCAATAGTGTACAATACAAATTATAAAGATTTATTAATAAAATTGTTAAATAAATTTATGAGAAAGATAAATAGTATTCTTATAATCAATAAAGTTTTTGTAATATTAATATATAATTATTTTTTATGCATTAAAAAATCATAAAGGTATGGGATGATAAATTTGACAAAAGAAGATTATGAAATCTTTGAAAGTATTGAAAAAATTAGAGAAGAGATTAAAAAAAAGTATATTCCTATTAAAGTTATAGATTATGGAGCGGGAAATCCTGAAAATGAAAGAAGTGCACATACGATGTATAAGGGTGTAGAAAAAATAACAAATACTTTTGAACAGTGTTCAATTGGGCTAAAAGAAAAATGGGCTGAAATAATTTATTCCTTAGTAAAAGAAAATATGCCCAAGAAAGTTTTAGAACTAGGAACATGTTGTGGTTTTTCTAGTATATATATGGCAAAAGGATGTAGTAGTTCTTTAATATATACAATAGAGGGTGATAAAAATGTAGCTAAAATTGCTAGTAAAAATATAAAAGCCGCATCTTGTAGTAATATAAAACAATTTGTAGGAAGATTTCAAGATATATTGGATGATGTTTTAAATGAAATTAAAGAAATTGATATGGCTTTCATTGATGGTCACCACGATAAAAAGGCAACACTAAATTATTTTGAAAAGATTAAACCTTTTTTATCTGAAAAATCAATTGTTATTTTTGATGATATTTCTTGGTCAAAGGGAATGATTGAAGCATGGGAAATTATAAAAAATGATTCTATGGTAAAAGAATATAAAGATTTAAAGAAATTAGGTATTTGTTATTTCTACTAAAAGGTTATATATATGATTTGGTTTGATCTTGTGACTCCAAAGTCAGTTTTATTTTTTATCCCTATTATTAAAGAGATTGAAAAAAGGGGTCGAAAAGTTTTAATTACAGCTAGAGAAGGTTCTGGTTATACAGAAGTTGTAGAACTTTTAAGACTATATAATATGGAGTTTGTAAATAGAGGTGAGTTTGGTGGAGCTGGGTTAAAAAATAAACTTCATGCTTCAATTGAAAGACAAAAATCTTTGATGGAGTTTGTTACTTTATACAATATTGAAAAATTAGTTTGTTTATGTTCTGTTGATGCAAACAGAGTTGCTTTTGGTCTTGGTATACCAGTTGTTAATTTCTATGATATTCCTTTATCTGATTGGGAAACAAACTTTAAAAAAGCTTTACCTCAAGCAAGATTAACTCTTCCTCTCTCTAATAAAGTATTTAAACCTTTTGTTGTTCCTGATGAGATATTTTTACGATTTTCTTTAGATTCAGAGCAAATATTTACTTATGATTTTATTGACCCATTAATTTGGTTAAAAGATTTTAAACCAGATTTTTCTTATGTAGAAAAGATTCTAAAACCATATAACCTTGATTTATCAAAAAAATTGATTGTTATAAGAGAAGAAGAGTATAAATCTTCATATGTTGATAAAAAATATCCTATTCTTTATGAAGCCTTGGAAAATATAAAAACATTGACAGATGCAAATATTATAATAATTCCAAGGTATGAAAGTGAATACTTAAAAAATGAATTTCCTTTTGCCACTATTTTAGAGGAAAAAGTGGTTATTCAACATCTTTTGGCATATGCCGATTTATTTATTGGTGGTGGTGGTACACTTAATACAGAAGCCTGTTTTTTTAATACTCCAACAATATCAACAAGAAGTTTTATTTGTCATTATGATAAATATCAGATTGACGAAGGATTAATGTGTTGGGTTTCAACAAAAGATGAACTACTAAAAAAAGTTATAGAACTTTTGAGTAAGAATAAAGAAGAAAAAGAAAATCCTTTTTTATCTATGGATTTAAATATTCAAAAAATGGTAGATCAAATATTAAAGTAGAAGGATAAGAATGTCATTAGAAAAAGCCCAAGAGCAATTACAGGAAATATTAGTAAAAACATTTTTTTCAAATTTAGAGTTATTAAAAAAATTTGATAATGAACTATACTGTAGAGTAAATGGACTTTCTCAAGCTATAGAAACTGAAGTATATAAAGAGAGATACTTCCTGGAGTTTATCCAAGAAGCTAATGAATTTGATATTTATGATTCTCATACAAAAGAGTATCTTTACAAAAGAAAGCCAAAACAATTTAATCGAAGGTTATTTAATAGTGTAAATTTAGATAAAAAAAGTTATTTTTCTTCCCTCTTACGAGAACCTTATGACTTAAATAATAGTTATCAAGAAGTGAATTTTGATTATGAATCATATGAAGAGTTAGAACCAATGATTTATAATGATATGAAAGAGTTTACTGATATATTAAAAGATGATACTACAAAGGAAAAAGTTTTTAATAGAATTGAAAAATTTGTTTTTGTAGGGACTTTACTTGGACGTCACCTTATTGATATTCATAGAAAAATAATGGCAAAGAGTTATTTTATATGTGAAAATAATTTAGAAATTTTTAGACTTTCTCTTTTTGTAATCAATTATGCTGATGTTTTCAATGGAACTAAGATTAGATTTTCAATTATGGACGATGAAAATAGTTTCATCAAAAAATATCAACTATTTTTGGAAGATAATTCAGATGAAAATTATTATATAAAATATTCCACTACAAATTATAATGTGTCGGAAATGATGAATAAGATTATTTCTACAATGTACAAAATAAATCCCATGACTTTTGATTATACTAGAAGTTTATATAACCTTGTAAAATTGACATCACAAAGGGTTAATAGTGATAATATATTAGTTGCAAATAAAAAGGAAAAAGGATTTGATTTTTCAAATAGTAATCCTGTTCTTTTTGTTGCAGCAGGTCCATCTTTACAAGATAATATACTGTGGCTTAAAAAATATCAAGATAGGTTTATAATTGTTGCAATTGGAGCTTCTTATAAACTACTTTTACAAAATGGAATCACTCCAGATATTATAAGTTCGGTTGAACCAAGTTTTTGGGAATTAGAAAAGCATCATTTTACTAAAGAAAATATAGAAAATTTACAAAATACAATTTTTTTATTTTCTATTATAACGCCTAAACAACTGACCAATACTATTAATCCAGAAAATGTCTTTTATTTTGAGATAAATAACTCTTTTAAAAGTAATTCAACAATATATAAAGGGTATAGTGTAGGAGAATTAACTGTTTCTTTACTATTAGATATGGGAGTAAAAGAGCTTTATATGTTAGGAACAGATTTAGCAATAAATAAAAAAACAGGGGAAACGCATTTCTCAAATTATAAAGATTTAGTAAAAAAAGAGGTCCAAAATATTAATATAACTAAATCTTTAGAGACAACTAAAACTTCATATAAAGATGATTTAATTCCTGTAACAGGAAATTTTGAAAAGGAAGTCTTAACTACAAGAATATTTATTAGTTCAATATTTGCATATATGCAAACTTTTGAAGATTTTAAGAAAGAAAATCAAAAAGTAATTAACCTTTCAAATCATGGTGCATATTTACAAGGTTCAGAAGCAAAAAAAGTAGAAGATATAGAAATAAACACTTTTAATAAAATAAATAAGAAAGATATAAAACAAATATTATTAGAAAATTTAAATAAAATTAGTGAAAACAAATTGACAGTAGGAGAGTTAGCAATAGTCAAAAAGGAGATAGAGTATTTTTCAGAATTGATAAAATGTTTAGAAAATGAAAAAAAACATAAAATAGACAATTTTAATCAATTAAAACAATTGTTAGAGGCTACAAATCAAAATATAAAAAAAATAGGATATGCTACATTGTTAAATTTTGTGTATGAAGAGTATTCAAAACTAGCGAATATTTATATTTGTTACTGTTTTAACAATAAAAAAATTAAAAATGAACAAAAAAAAATAATGGAAGTAAAAAAAGTTTGGTTGAATCAAGTAATAAGATTGACGAAACAGTATATTGAATATTTAGAAGATATCTTAAAAAGCAAGGGGACTTTCTAAAAGAAAGCCCTCTTTTAAAAACTATTGTAATAGTTTAAGTACGTTTTGTTGTACTGAGTTAGCTTGAGAAATTGCATAAGAACCAGCTTGTGCAATGATATTTTGTTTATTAAAGTTAGCAGATTCCGCTGCATAATCAACATCTCTAATAACAGACTCAGCTGCTGATATGTTTGTTGCTTGAGTCATTAAGTTTCTTACCGCTGACTCAACTTGGTTTTGAGTAGAACCTACATCCCCTCTATATCCATTTAAGGTAGTAATTGCAGAGTCAATAGCAGTTTGGAATGTTCCAGCACCACCACTAGATAATCCACCAGCATTAACCGATGCTTTAAGTGCAGTAAGACCTAATCCTGTAACATTAGATTGAATTGTACTTGCACTAATAATATCACTTGATGTCTCACCAACTTGGAAAGATAGAGTAGCCGATGCAGTAGTTGCTGTTGCACTATTTTGTAACAAATATGTACCATTATAGTTTGTTTGTTTAGCAATATTATTTAATTGATCTAAAAGTTTATTAATATCTTTTGCAATTGAAGTTCTACCATCGGCTGATGTAGTACTTGTATTAGCTTGTACTAATTTAGCTTTAATTGTATCAAGAATATTTGATTGCTCAGCCATTGATTTATCTGCAATTTGAAGTAATGAAACTGCTGAATTTCCATTATCAACACCTTGATTAATTGATGTTGCTTGAGTTCTTAATTTATCTGCAATTGCAAGACCAGAAGCATTGTCAGATGCTTTATTAATTGATAAACCTGAACTTAATTTTTCTAGAGAACTAGAAAGTGTTTTGTTTGTGTTTGTTGCTGCCTCTTGTGCATTAAGAGACGATACGTTTGTATTAATTCTCATAATAAATCCTTTCGATATTATGACACATTGCAAACTTATTATTTGCAGCCAATTGACCTTCTTGTTTTACCAAGCATGAAGATTACTTCTTGGAAGCCATTGCCCCTACATTTTTATTTTACACAAAAGAAACAGATATAAAAATCTGAATCTAGATTGAAGCTTTCACTTCATATACTCAATGAGAATTATGGCACACCAATTCTTAAAGTTAGTTTAAATTAAAAAAAATGAAAAAATTTTAGTAATAATATAGTAGCCTTGAAGCTACTATAATATTACTGAAGTAGTTTTAAAACATTTTGTTGAACTTGATTTGATTGAGAAATTGCATAAGAACCAGCTTGTGCAATAATATTTTGTTTATTAAAGTTTGCAGATTCTGCTGCATAATCAACATCTCTAATAACAGATTCTGCTGCTGTTATATTAGTTGCTTGAGTCATTAAGTTTCTAACTGCCGATTCTATTTGATTTTGAGTAGAACCTATATCTCCTCTATATCCATTTAAGGTAGTAATTGCTGAATCAACTGCTGTTTGTTGTGAAGATGCTAAAGTTTGTGTTATCCCTCCTGCAGAAACAGAAGCTTTAAGTGTATTTAATCCTAAGCCTGTAACATTTGATCTTATTGTCGCAGTGGTAATTGCATTTCCTGCATTTTCTCCAATTTGAAAAGTAAGAGCACCTGAAGCAAGTGAAGAAGTTGCACTGTCTTGTAGTAGATAACTCCCATTATAGTTTGTTTGAGAAGCAATATTATTTAATTGGTCTAAAAGTTTATTAATATCAGCTGCAATTGAAGTTCTACCTGATTCAGAAGTAGTATCAGTATTTGCTTGAATCAGTTTTGCTTTAATTGTATTAAGAATATTTGATTGCTCTGCCATAGATTTATCTGCAATTTGAAGTAATGAAACAGCTGAATTACCATTATCAACAGCTTGGTTAATAGATGTAGCTTGTGTTCTTAATTTATCAGCAATTGCAAGACCAGAAGCATCATCTGATGCCTTGTTGATTTTTAAACCAGAACTTAATCTTTCCAATGAAGCCGTCAATTCATTATTAGTATTAACAGCAGCTTCTTGGGCATTAAGAGACGAGACATTTGTATTAATTCTCATATCTGTTCCTTTTGTGTATTTTGAGTATGAATAATATTATCTAAGCAAAGTTTAAATTTTGGTTAAAATAACACCAGATTCTATATGTTCTGTATATGAAAATTGATCAAAAAGTGCAAATTTAATTATATTGTGTGTTTTTATCAGCTTTTCAAGGTCTCTATGCAATGTTTCTGGGTTACATGAAATATAAATTATTTTTTCAAAATTTGAAACTAATTCTCTTGTTGTATCATCTAATCCAGCTCTTGGTGGGTCAACAAAAATTGTATCAAAATCGTAACTTTTTAGGTTTATGTCTTTTAGTCTGTTAAATTCTCTCTTCTCTTCTAAGGCTTCAACAAACTCTTCGGCACTCATTCTTATAAAATCTATATTTGTAACTTCATTTAATTGACAATTTTTAAGGGCAGATTTGATTGAAGTTTTAGATATCTCAGTTGCAAGAACTTTATTGAATTTTTGACTTAATGCAATTGTGAAATTCCCCCCTCCACAATATAGTTCACACAAATCTTTATTTGATTGTTCAAGGTTGCTTAATACCCAGGTAATCATTTTTTCATTTACTTTGCTGTTTGGTTGAGTAAAGCCACCCTCTTGATATAAGAATTTATATTTTTTATTATCAATATTAAGCTCTTCATTAATATGTTCTTTTGATAAAATAACTTTTTGACCTCTACTTCTACCAATTATTTTAATATTTAATAATTTTTCAATCTCTTTTGCTTTTGTTTCCCATAATAGATCAAGTTTTTTATGATAGATTAGTGTTACTAACATATCATCTATTGTTGAGTTTAAAAATTCAACTGCATAGAGTTTATGTTTTAAAATTTCATCTTTTTTAATCTCTTTTAAAAGTTTGTGCATAATCTCTTTTATATGCAAAGTTACTATTTCACAACTATTAATTTCAACTGGCTTTTTATCAAAACCCGTCATGGCATAAGAGATTGTTGGATTGTTATTTTCATCAAAGCTTTTCCAGATTCTAAATTCTGCTCTGTTTCTAAAGTTTTTTTCATCACTTTTTATGATTTCAAACTCTAAGTTTGTTAGATTGCTAAACCTATTTTTCTCCCTTTGAATCTTGAAATTTAGTTGTTCTTCATAAGATTTGTCATAAAGTGTACAGCTTCCACATTTGCCAAAATATTCACAATGCATTAATTTCCCTAATGTAATAATTTGATTTAATCTAATATTATATTCTATTTACTATAATACTCACATGAAAGAGACTTTCCAAGAACAGCTACAATCACTGCTAAACTGTGATTTAAAATCCCTATTCCCACTAGCAAGAAGTATGAATAGAAAACTAAAATTTTTTGTTGGTCCTACTAACTCAGGAAAGACCTATAGTGCAATGAGTGAATTAAAAAGTTTAAATAGTGGAGTATATTTAGCCCCACTTAGACTTTTAGCACTTGAAGGGTATGAAGATTTAAAAGAGAATAATATTGAAGCTTCTTTAATAACAGGAGAAGAACAACTAATTGATGAAGATGCATCTCACGTTTGTTCAACAATTGAGATGTTGGATTTTAATTTAGATGTTGATTTGGCAATAATTGATGAAGTTCAGATGTTAGAGGATGAAGATAGAGGTTGGGCTTGGGTAAATGCAATTATTGGAGCTCCAGCAAAAACTGTTATTATGACAGGAAGTGTAAATGCCCTTGATGCGGTTAAAAAAATTGCTCAATATTTAGGCGAAGAGCTTGAAATAGTAAAATTCCAAAGAAAAACTCCACTAAAGGTATTGGCTAGATTTACCTCATTTGAACATTTAGAAGAGGGGACTGCCCTAATAGCTTTTTCAAGAAGTGATGTTTTAAAGCTAAAACAAAGACTTCAAAAAAAATATAGAGTATCTGTAATTTATGGGAATTTATCACCTGAAGTAAGACGTGATGAAGCAAGAAGATTTAGGGAAAAAAGAAGTGATATTTTAATAGCAACAGATGCCATTGCAATGGGACTTAATCTTCCAATAAAAAATCTTCTTTTTACAACTGATACAAAGTTTGATGGTAAAAGTAGAAGAAAATTAACTGTAAACGAGATTGTTCAAATTGCAGGTCGTGCAGGAAGATATGGTCATCATCAAGTGGGATTTTTAGGAGCAACAAGAAGGGATGTTTTAGCTTATATAAAAGAGGAGTTTGAACAACCAATAAAAACAATAAAACCTCCTTTTAATGTAAAAATGAGCAGTGACCAGCTTTTAGACTTATCTTCACATATAAAAACAAACTCTTTAACAAAAATTTTAAAATTTTTTAATAAAAATATGAAGTTTGATGGTCCTTTTAAAGCTGCTAACATAAGTTCAATGATTGAGGCTTCAACAATAGTTGATAATAAAGAAAAGTTAACATTAGAAGAGAAGTATCTTTTATCACAAGCTCCAATTACAGCAAAATCTACAATTATTATTCAAGCGTTTGATGCTTATGTTGCAGCTGTAGTTAAAAAAAGAGTGTGTAGATATAAGCCTTCAATTACTCTTCCTAAAAAAGCAATCACACAAAAAGATTTGTTATTAGTTGAAGATGAAGTAAAAAAAATCTCTTTATATCTGTGGTTATCATATAAATTTCCAGATATTTTCCCAGATTATGAAAAGGCTGTCATTTTAAGGGATAGTTTTAACTCATTTATTGAAAAATCCTTAAAAGCAAATTTAAGAGCAGATATAGAAAAGAAGCCTATAAGCAGAGAGTTTAAACCAAGGGCTTTTAGAGGAAGAAGAGATTAATTAAAAATTATTTTGGTATAATCTATGACTTATATAAGTTAGGGGTTTTTATATGCTGGGCATATTTAAAAGTGATAGTGCAGAGTTACTTCAAAGAGAACTTTTAAAAGATTATATTGATGAGAAAAAAGTACAATCAATTATTGACAGCGGAGTAAACTTAAACAGAAGAGATGCAAAAGGTAGAACAATTCTTTTTGATTTAGCGGCAAAAAGAAGAATAGAGTCTATTAAGATATTGATTCAAAATGGTATTGATATCAATGCAGAAGATAATTATGGGAAAACTGTTTTAAGTGAAGCTGTAGATAAAATGGATGGAATGATGATAAGATTCCTCCTTGATCAAGGTGCTTCAATTAATCATATCAATTCATCTGGTAGAACAATAATGCATGATGTGGCTTTGGAAGATAATGAAAAAGCCTTTAAAATTTTAATGACTAAAAATCCTGATTTATTAATTACTGACCATTATGGGAAAACCGCACTTTTTGATGCAGTTGAATGTGGAAACTTAGAGATTATCAAAGAGATTGTAAATAATATAGACGATATTAATATTGTTGATAACAATGGGCAAACAGTACTTTTTACAGCTGTACTAAAAGAGAATCCAGAAATTACCAAATTTTTAATTTCAAATGGAATAGATGTAAATGCATTAGACAAAAAAAGACAAAATGCTCTGTTTAATGCTGTTATTTTAGGTTCTCAAAATATTGATACCATTGAACTTCTTCTAAAAAGAGGTGCAAATTTAAATATAAAAGATTTTTCAGGGAAGACTATACTTGATGAAATTTTAAAAATTCTCTCTATTTTGAAAGATGAAGATACAAAAACTGAGGGAAAATATAAGCTTGTAACAAAAGAGAGAAATTATCTAAAGCTTACAGGAATTCTTATTGATTTAGGTTTGGCTATTGATAGGGTTGATGAGTATGGTAAAACAGTACTTTACAAAGAAGTTGATAGAGGAAACTTAGATACAATTAATTTTTTAGTTGCATCTGGTGCTGATATTAATGCTCAAGATAATGAAGGAAGAACGGTACTTTTTGATGCTGTATTAAAAGGATCAAAAAATATGCAGATGATTGACCATCTAATCTCGCTTGGTTCAGATGTTGATCATAGAGACTTCAATGAAAAAACAGTTATAGATGAACTTGCAGAAGCAGTTTTAATCACTATGAACCATAAAAAACCAAGTTCAAGAAGATTTTTTGAGATTGATGATACTGAAAACTATATTCCTATGCTTAAAAAAATGCTTCTTTTTAAACCAAGAATAAATGACCAAAGATCAGATGGAAAAACAGTTATTTTTGATGCACTAATTGAAAACAATCTTGAGCTTATAAGAGTTTTAGTTAATGCAGGAGCAGATTTAAATTTAATTGACAATGATAATAATACTCCGCTATCTTATTTGGTAGATAGAGGATTAAAAATAGTAAACCAAAAAGAGAAAGAGAACTTTTTGGAGAGATTAGTTTTTGTTCTTAAATATAGAGTTGATGTAAATATTATAGACAATGATGGAAGAACAGTAATTCATAAAGCAGTACTAGCAGATAATATGGAAGTTGTTGAAAAACTACTGACAAAAAAAGTTAATCTAAATATAAAAGACAAACAAGGGCGTACGGCATTAATGCATACTCAATGGAAGGGTAACTATAAAATTGCCAGACTTCTTATCTCAGCAGGAGCAGATATTAATGAACCTGACTACGCTGGTTTTACACTTTTAAATTATGCAGCTATTTTAGGGCATACAAAGTTAGTTATTGTTCTGATTATGTCTGGTGTATTGATGTACAATCACAATAAAAAGAGCAAACCAGTTGCCAAGTTTTTTAAAGAGAGAGAAAAAAATCTAGATAAGCTTTTAAATGCAAATATTACAGATGAAAAGATGAGAAAAGCTATAGAAGAGGTTACTCAAAACCTTAAAAAAGAGATAGAAGAGACACTGAAAGGGTGAGATGAATAAATCAATTATTATTTTAGCAGCAGGTGCTGGAACAAGAATGAAATCTACTTTACCAAAGGTATTGCACAAGATTTCAGGTAAACCAATGCTTTATTACTCAATTAAAGAGGCTTTAAAAATTAGTGATGATATTACAGTTGTACTTTATCATCAAGCAAAATTAGTTGAAGAGAGTATAAAAAAATATTTTTCAAAAGATAATATAAATTTTGTAATCCAAGATCATGAAAATTATCCAGGGACAGGTGGTGCTGTTATGGGAATAAAACCTAAATATGAAAAGACTTTAGTTTTAAATGCAGATATGCCACTTATTCAAGCAAATGAACTTGAAAAGTTTGATTTGGAAGCAACTATTGTTATGTCAGTTTTAAAGTTAGAAGATGCATCTGGATATGGAAGAGTAGTTATTGAAAACGGGAATGTAAAGAGAATTGTTGAACAAAAAGATGCAAAAGAGAATGAACTTAAAATAACAACGGCAAATGCTGGTATTTATCAGTTTGACACAAAATTTTTACTTGAGAATTTGCCTAAACTAACTAATCATAATGCTCAAAAAGAGTATTACATAACCGATTTAATAGAGTTTGCAATCTCTCAAAAAAGAGATTTAAAACCTATTTTTGTTAGTGAAGAGAATTTTAAAGGTGTTAATTCAAAAGTTGATTTAGCCTTGGCTGAAGTAATCCATCAAAATAGAATCAAAAATGAGTTTATGAGTAACGGTGTTATTATGAGACTACCTGAGACTATCTATATAGAAGAGGGTGTAAAAATAGAGGGAGAATCTATAATAGAAAATGGAGTTTCTCTTCTTTCTAATGCAGTTATTATTAACTCACATGTTAAAACAAACTCTATTGTGGAGGACTCAACATTAGAAGATTCAGATATTGGACCAATGGCTAGAGTAAGACCTGGTTCATATCTAAAAAATACCCATTTAGGAAATTTTGTTGAAGCAAAAAAAGCAAAATTAAATGGGGTAAAAGCAGGGCATTTATCATATCTTGGTGACTGTGAAATAGATGAAGGAACAAATGTAGGAGCAGGTTGTATTACTTGTAACTATGATGGAGTAAATAAACACAAAACCATTATAGGAAAAAATGTGTTTATAGGTTCAGATTGTCAGTTGGTTGCTCCTGTAACAATAGAAGATGAGGTAATGCTTGCAGCAGGAACTTGTGTAACGAAAGATATTTCAAGTGGAAATTTGGCAATAAATAGAGCACCAATGAAACTTGTTAAAAACTTTTATTATAAATTTTTTGGGAAAGAGTAATGCTTTTAAAAGAGAAAAATATACTTTTAGCAGTCACAAGTTCAATTGCAATATATAAAAGTTTGGAATTAATAAGACTATATGTAAAAGCTGGAGCAAATGTAAAAGTGATTATGAGTGAAGCTGCAAAAAAATTTATTGCTCCACTTACTTTTGAGGCAATTTCAGGAAACAGAGTTTTAAGTGAAAAGACAGAGTCGTGGGATAAAAGTGATGTCTATAATCATATTGATATAGGAAAATGGGCGGATATTTTTGTAATTGCTCCTGCAACTGCAAACACTATAAACAAACTAGCAAATGGAATTGCAGACAATCTTTTAACCCAAGCAGCTTTAGCATATCCAAAAGTAAAACTTATTGCACCAGCAGCTAATACAAATATGATAAAGAATCCAATAACTCAAGCAAGTTTAAAGATGTTAAAACTTTGCAATTTTGAAATAATCTCTTCTCAAGTAAAAGAGCTTGCATGTAAAGATGTTGGTGATGGAGCTATGGCTGAACCAATAGATATCTTTTATGAAACAGCAAGAGAACTTTTAAAAGAGAACTATTGGCTTGATAGAAGAGTTGTTTTAAGCGGTGGCGGAACCATAGAAAAGATTGATGAGGTTAGATATATTTCAAACTTCTCATCAGGCAAAATGGCATCATCAATGGCTTTAGCTCTTTATCTAAAGGGTGCAGATGTCTGTTTAGTTACAACTAGAGGTCATGAGAATTTACCAAAAGCAATTCACACAATAGCTGTTAGTTCAAGTAATGAAATGTATGAGTATTTGGTTGACTCAATAAGGGTTGCAAAAAAAGGTAAAATGAGTAAAACAACACTTATGGATGACTCAAAAAATAGTTTAATAAAGAAAAAACCATACCTTTTTATGGTAGCAGCAGTTAGTGATTATGTGCCTAAATTTCCCCAAGAAGGTAAACTAAAAAAAGAGCTTCTTGGAACAAAGTGGAATCTTGAATTAAGTCAAAATATGGATATTTTATCTTCACTTGACAAAGAAGGAATATATAGTATTGGATTTAAAGCTGAGATGGATGACACTGTGGCTTTTGATAATGCGAAATCTATGCTAATGAAGAAAAAAGTTGATGCAGTTTGTCTAAATAGTCTTAAAAACAGCGGTTCTTTTGGAAGTGAGACAAATAGTATTGAACTTATATTTGAAGATAGTTCTTATAGTTTTCAAGGTGAAAAATTAGAGATATCTTTAGAGATAATTGAAAGTTTAAAACAAGAGTTTTCATCTGATGAGTAATAAAATACCAAAACATATTGCCATTATAATGGATGGTAATGGAAGATGGGCAAAAGAGAGAAACTTAAAAAGAACAGCAGGACATGAAGAGGGAGCAAAAAGAGTTAGAGATATAACAACACACTGTGCAAAAATTGGAGTTGAATATCTAACTTTATATGCTTTTTCAACTGAAAATTGGAATAGACCTAAATTAGAAGTTGAGTATCTAATGAAGCTTCTTGAAAAATATTTAAAAAATGAGCTTCAAGTATATTTGGATAATGGAATAAAATTTAAAGCAATTGGAGATATATCTAAATTTTCTAAATCCCTTCAAAATATAATTAAAACAACCCAAGAACAAACTTCTCAAGGGAAAAATCTTACACAAATATTAGCTTTAAATTATGGTTCGCAAGATGAGATATTAAGGGCAATAAAAAAGTTAAATGAAGAGAAACTTGAAATAACAAAAGAGAATTTTGAAAACTGCTTAGATACAGCAGGAGTTCCAGATGTTGATATGCTAATTAGAACAAGTGGTGAGATTAGATTATCAAACTACCTTTTATGGCAAAATGCCTATGCCGAGCTTTTCTTTGTAAATACATTTTGGCCTGAGTTTTCTCCAAGAGATTTGGATGATTTGATTAGTGACTTTAATCTAAGAGAGAGAAGATTTGGCGCTCTTTAGTTTTATATTTGGAGCACTTATAGGCTCTTTTTTAAATGTAGTAATAAATAGATTACCCCTAAAAGAGTCTGCTGTTTTCCCAAGAAGCTACTGCCCAAAATGTAATCATAAAATATTTTGGTACCATAATATACCAATATTTTCATATATTTTTTTAAAAGGGAAATGTGCTTATTGTCAAAAGAGTATTTCAATAAACTATTTAGTAGTTGAACTTTTATCCGCATTTCTAACTTTGGCACTTTTTTTAAAAATAGGTTTAGAGTTGAATCTATTCTTATCTTTAGTATTCTTTTATACATTGATAGTATTGTCTTTTATAGATTTTAAATATAAAGCCGTTCCAGATTATCTTCTTTTAATAGTATTTCTTTTATCTTTTTTTATTACGGAATTTAGTTTAATAGATGCTCTAAAAGCTTCATGTATCCTTCTTGGTGCCTTTGTTATTTTAAACTTTTTAATAACTTTTTATATTCAAAATATAAAAGCAAAAATATTAAAAGATGAGAGTTTAAAAACACAACAAGCTTTAGGTGAGGGGGATTTTCCAATCTTAGCGGCAATTGGGGTAGTTTTAGGATTAAAAGGGGCTTTTGTAGCTATATTTTTATCATCTATTTTTGCTATAATACCTTCAATCTATTTTAATATCAAAAAAAAAGATATTCAAACACCATATATTCCATATTTAGTTTTAGGGTTTATTGTTGAATATTTTTTCAATATATCAAGGGTTTTTAATTGAAATTAAAAAAATATTTATATACACAATTTTCAAACACATTTTTTCCAATATTTTTTGGTTTGTACTTTATCACATCAATTGTATTTTTAGTAAAAATAGCAGCATTAACATCAGTAATAACAATAGATTTTTATGAATTATCTATACTTTATATGTATGTTGTGCCATCTATTCTTTTCTATACTCTTCCTGTAACTTTTTTTATTTCAATGGCTATTACTTTTTCAAAACTTTCAAGTGAATATGAGCTTATAGTTATCACCTCTTTTGGTTTAAATCCAACAAAAATTCTGAAGATTTTTTTCCCTATGACATTTTTAATCTCTCTTTCATTGCTTATTATCTCTTTAGGTTTAATGCCCAAAGCAAACTATGAAAATCAAAATTTTATAGAGAAAAAAAAGGCAGAAGCAAATTTTAATATCAAAGCTTCAGAATTTGGACAAAATTTTGGCTCATGGCTTATTTTTATTGATAGGAAAGATGATAAAGATTATCACGATGTAAAACTTTTAAAAGTAGAAGATAAACAAGATCAATTTGTAATTGCAAAAAAAGCAGTAATGGATAATAATAATGGGGATTTGAGTTTTAAACTAACTGATGGTAAATCTTTTAGTATAAAAGAGAATGAGTTAAACCAAATAGATTATACAAATATGATTCTTTATAATAGAGTAAAAAATAGTGATGTATGGTTTGATTTTACTACGGCTTATGAGTATTGGATGTTTTATTTAACTGAAACAACCATGTATGTGGATAAGTTTACCTTTAATATTTTATTATCAATTTTTCCTCTAGTTTCAATTTTTTTAACTGCTGCCTTTGGATACTATAATCCAAGATATGAGAAGAGTAAAACTATTCCATGGTCTGTTTTTTTTATAGTAATTTATTACACTACAATTAATTTCTTATCAAAATCAATTTATTATCATGCCCTATATATAGTTCCTTTTGTATGGTTAATTCTTACTTACTTTTTATATAAACACTTTGTAAAAAAGCAGTACTAAATGAATGCCAAGTTTACTATTTCTTATGATGGAACTAGTTTTCAAGGTAGTCAAACACAGCCAAATAAATTGAGTGTTGAGGATGCTCTACAAAAGGTATTTAAATCTTTAAATATAGATACAAAAATAGTTTTAAGTGGAAGAACAGATAGAGATGTTCATGCAACAGGGCAGGTTTTCAATTGTAATCTTCCTTCTTATTGGGAAGAGTTATTAAAACTAAAAGAGGCTCTAAATAGACAACTTCCTCTAAGCATAAAAATCAAAGATATTGTAAAAATTGATGAAACTTTCCATGCGAGATTTAGTGCAAAAAAGAGAGTTTATAGATATTTAGTTACAAAAAAAGAGTTAACTGCATTTAATTCAAAATATTTATGTAGCCAAAAAGAGTTTGATGAAGAAGAGATAAAAAAGGCAATAAAAGAGTTTGTAGGTATTTATGATTTCGAATATTTTCATAAAACAGGAAGTGATAAAGAGAATACAGTAAGAGAAATTTTCGATGCAAGATTTTATAGATATAAAGATATCTATGTATTTAGATTTTGTGCAAACTCATATCTTCGTTCTCAAATAAGATTGATGGTAGGTTTTTTACTAAAAATTGGAGAAGGAAAACTTTCAATTGAGGATTTAAAAGACCAATTAAATAAAAAAAGAAGAGTTTTTAAAACCCCCGCATCACCATATGGATTATATTTAGCAAAGGTTTATTATTAATGTTTAAAGATAGAAAATTTTATACTCTTTCAGATATAAAAAAACATCTAATCTTTACACCCTTAATCTTTGTTTTTATAATTGCTGTTTTGTCAATAATAATCACAATACTCTCATTAGAATTTAAAAAAAGTAATGAAATCTCACTTTTGATTCAAGAGGATAGTTTTCAAAAAGAGAAGATTTTAAATCAATTTATTGATGATATAAAATTTAATGCAAGTTCCTCTTTTGACAATGAGGAGACCTCTTTAAGAGAAGCTGTAATCTCTTTGTATGGTTTTATTAGTTATATGGATAAACAAATAGATGAATCACAAATTAATAAAAAAATAACAGAACTTGAAGAGATTAGTGGCTTTGATTTTGTTCTTTTTAAAAAAGACTCTGATGAGATTTTGCATGGTATACAAATTATTGATTATCTAAAATCAATTACTGATACAAGCTTGGAGATAAAAAATTTTAGACACCATATGTTAAGAAATATCTCTTATATTGGAGTTGACAATCTTATTTATTGGATTGATAAACAAAAAAGAAAGATTAGACTTAGTTACTTTAAACTTTTGGATAAACAAGGTTTATATTTAGGGGCTTTTTCTAAAATTGATGATATGAAAGATACTACAAGAAGAGTTATACAAAACTCAATTGTACAAAAAAGTAAATATTATAATGACAGCTATTTTTGGTTTTATGATTATGATTTAGGGTATGTTTTTAACTACTATAACAAAGGGCAGAAGCTCGATGCAAAATATATTTTGGAAAAAGATAGATTAAATAGTTCAAATGTAATTTTAAAAAAATATAGACAAAAAGAGATTCAAGAGGAGAGTGTAAACACCTATAATTTTATAAAATATAACTTTTTAGTATCTATAAAAAGTAATTTTTTAGCTTCAAAAAGTGTTGATATTGAACATGAATATAATTCAAAACTCTCAATATCAATTGCCATAATCTCCTTAATTGCGCTGTTTTTAGTTGTTGCATCTTCTCTTTTCGCAAAATTTATTAATAAAATCATCTATAGATACAATAAAAGATTAGAGACTAAAAATATAATGTATAAAAAGTGGAAAGAGAGATATGAATTAGCAATTATTGCCTCTAATGATGGACTTTGGGATATAGATTTAAAGAGTAATCACATATATTTTTCAAAAAAATGGTTAGATATGTTTGGTTATAAAGATGGAGATATAAATAAATTAGATGAGTGGTTTGATTTAATACACAAAGATGATGTTTTAGAAGTTAGAAGAAAGTTTGAAAATCATCTAAATGGTATAACTGAACACTTTATTTGTGAATATAGAATAAGAAATAAAGCAAACAAATATAAATGGATATTAGTAAGAGGGAAAGCCTTTTATGATGCCAATCACAAACGAATGCTTATGATGTCTATGGATATTGAACAGAGAAAAAAACTTACAAAAGAGTTACAATATGTAGATTTGCTTGTGGAATATGGAAGAATAGTAATCTTTAAATGTAAAAATGATGAAGAGTTAACCATTGAATATATCTCTAAATCAATCAACTCATATGGATATATTCCTGATGATTTTGAAAGAAGAAGAGTTAAGTATTTTGATTTTGTTTATGAAGAAGATACAAAGGTTTTATTAGAAGATTTAAAATCGGCTATGAAAAATGATGATAAATCTTTTACAAAAATCCATAGGGTAAAAGATAAAAATGGTGAGATAAGATGGGTTTTTAATAGAACAATATTTCTAAAAGATGATTTTGGAAATGTAACACATCTTTATGGTTATATAAGTGATATTACCCAGATGAAATTAACAGAAGAGCAACTAAAAGAGAAAATAAATGAAGAGGTGGAGAAAAATACCCAAAAAGATAGAATTTTAGTGCATCAAAGTAAACTTGCAGCAATGGGAGAGATGCTTGGAAATATTGCACACCAATGGAGACAACCTCTAAATAATATCAATCTTTTAGTACATTTTATTAGGGATAGTTATGGAACACTCTCTAAAGAGCATATTGATGAAGTAGTAAAAGATGCAAAACTGCAAATTGAGTATATGTCGCAAACAATTGATGACTTTAGAAATTTCTATCAGCCAAATAAAGACAAAATCAGGTTCTATTTGAAAGAGTCAATTGAAGATTGTGCAAAAATAATAGAGACACAGCTTGAAAAAAGTAAATTATCATTAAAAATAAAAGGGGACAAAGTCTCTTTATTTAACTATAAAAATGAGTTTCAACAAGTTATTTTGAATATTTTAAATAATGCTAATGATGCAGCAATTATTAAGAAAAAAACAAAAGAGTTTTCTCCTTGGATAAATGTTGATATAGAAAAAAACAGAGATAGTGTAGAGATTAAAATTTCAAATAATTGTGGTGAAATACCAGAAAATATAATAGATAGAATTTTTGAACCATATTTTACAACAAAGTTTGAAACTCAAGGAACTGGAATAGGGCTTTATATGGCAAAAACAATTATTGAAAAAAATATGTTAGGAGAGATTTTGGTAAAAAATATAAATGGCGGAGTTATGTTTATTATCGTTTTACCACTTTAAAATAATTTTTTGCTATAATAAAGCAAATTATGAATAGGAAAGCAGATGAAGAGTTACTCTACAAGAGTTCTATTAGTAGAAGATGAAGATGTTGCAAGAAAAACATTATCATTTTATCTAAATACTATTTTTGATGAGGTCGTCGTAGCAAAAGATGGACAAGAAGGCGCTTCTACTTTTAAAAAGAATTTCGAAGAAAAAAGAGTCTTTGATTTAGTTTTAACTGATTTAAAAATGCCAAATAAAGATGGTATCTCAATGATTGATGAAATAAGAGAAGTTGTTCCAAACCAAAGATTTATAATAGTTAGTGCCCATAAAAATGAAGATGATCTATTAAAGCTTATTAATTTAAGAGTTTTAGGATATTTTGTAAAACCTTTAAATATTGACAATATGATGGAGATGTTAAAAAAAGCTAAAGAGGAAGTTTTAGCTGATAACTCAAATCAAGAGGATAATAATGAACTTATTATTTTAAATAAAAGATATACCTACAATAAAAATAGTGACAAACTTTATAATGAAGAAAATATCGTTAAACTATCAAAAAAAGAGTTAGATATTTTAAAAGTTTTAATTGATAATCTTGGAGATGTTGTTCCTGTTACAAAGTTTAAAGAGCTTGTTTGGAATGATATAAACACAAATGATTCTGCTTTTAGAACAGTTATGAAAAGATTAAAAGACAAAGTAAAAGATGATGACTTTGTTATCTCTCACAAGGGGTATGGATATATTATAGAGAAACCTTTAAAAAAGTAGTTATTTTATAAAGTTATTCTCTTTAAAATATTTTAATGCACCATCATGAAGTGGTGCATTCAACCCTTCTAACAATGACTCTTTAGTAATATATTTATATACTGGATGAAGCGCTTTAAAATGTTCAAAATCCTCTAAAATTGCTTTTACTAAAGTATAAACAGCTTTTGTACTTACATCTGAACTTGTAACTAATACTGCTTTTACTCCAAATGTAGGCACATCTTTATTTAAGCCTTTATATAATCCAGAGGGAATTACACCTTTAATATAGTAGGGATTTTTATTTATAAAAGCATCAATCTTTTTGCCAGTTAATGGAGTTATATCAATATCTGTTGAGTTTGCTGCATCTTTAATATTTGCAGTTGGATGACCAACCATATAAAAATATCCATCAATTAAATTATCTCTTAGTGCATTTGGTGCCTCACCTGCTTTGAGTCTTCCAACATATGAGAAATCACTGGTTTTTATATTTAGTTCATTTAATAAAGTCATAGAAGTTGCTTCATTTCCAGAACCAGTATTTCCTATATTTATTCTTTTCCCTTTTATATCATCAATTGAGTGAATATTTGCGTCTTTTCTAGTAACTAAAGTAAAAAGTTCTGTATAAATAGAGAATACAGATCGTAGCTTTTCAACAGGAGCATTTTTAAATTTTCCTATTCCATTTATTGCTTGGTAAACTGCATCTGATTGTACAATTCCAAAATCTAGCTCACCTTCATTTATTGCCATAATATTGTATACAGAAGCATCAGTTGCTTCAACTGAACATCTAATCTTAGTCTCTTTTTTATATTTATTAACAAGTTTACAAATTGCACCACCAGTAGGATAGTATGTTCCTGTAACACTTCCTGTTCCAATTGTAATAAACTCAGTTCCAAAAATTGACAAATTAAAAGTGAAGATAAAGATAAGAATTTTTTTCATGGCAAAACTTTTTATTTTAATTATATATAAAAAAATTGAAATAATGACTAATTTTCTACCTAAAAAATGGCATTAAATATAAATTTAGCACTTTTATAAATCTTTTGCTAAAAAGAACTTGACATTTAGTCACTCATATAGTATAATAATTTTAGCAGTTTAAGATTTTAAGTGCTAATTTAAAGAGAGTGATAAAGATGTTAGACAAAAAAGAGTTTCTATTACATTCTATTATTAAGGCTTATATTGAGCATTTAGAGCCAATTGGTTCTTCACAGCTTAAAAGTATGTATGATATCACATATTCACCCGCAACTATTAGAGGTTACTTTAAAAAGTTGGGAGATGAAGGATTTCTTGCTCAAGAGCATGTAAGTTCAGGAAGAACTCCTACAACTGAAGCCTTGAAAATGTATTGGAGTGGAAAATTAAATTTCAAACTCAATTTTGTTGATGAAAAAGCAGTTGAATATCTTTCAAAAGATATTGGATTATCTGTTTTTTTGCAAGAACAAAAGTCAGATGTTTTAAAAGATATATTAAATGTTGAAAATAGATATATGATTTTAGAGTTTTCAACTTTTTCAATCACTGTTAAATTTACAGATGCTCTATATAGATTTTTAAGTGAAATGGTTGGTTTAGAGTTAGTTCATATTGTAAGTATCTCTAAACAAGTAGGTGCTTTTGAGATTTATGAAAAGGTAAGTCAACATCTACAAAATAAGAATTTCCACATCTATAATACAAAAGAGTTTTTTTCGTTAGCACTTCATTTTAACTTTGATGAAAAGAGTATTAACTCTTTTTTAAAGGGTAAAATTTTAGACTCAATTGAAGAGGGTTTATACTTTGACAAGATAGTGCCAGAAGGATATATTGGGATTTGTCACAATTGTAAAATTGAGGACAAGGATGTAAAAATGTTAGTAGTTGGTGAATTGTCAAGGGATTATGAATATTTCTACAAAAAGATAAGTATATGATAGGAGAGTTACTTTGAGTGAAAAACAAGAAGAATTAAACAAAGAAGAACAAGTTGAGAATCAAGAGAGCAAAGAAGAGGCAAAAGATACTCAGCCTACAGAACTTTCTGCTGAAGATAAAATTGCAGAACTTGAGGCAAAACTAAAAGAGAGTGAAGATAAATATTTTAGAGTTCACGCTGATTTTGAAAATATTAAAAAAAGATTAGAGAAAGAGAAGTATCAAGCTATTGATTATGCCTCTGAAAAATTTGCAAAAGATCTTTTGGCTCCAATAGATACTTTAGAGATGGCTTTAGCCGCAGAAGAAGCAGCAAAAGAGATGCCTTCTGATGAACTATTGGCAAAACTAAAAGAGGGAGTTGAACTTACAATTAAAAACTTCTATAGTGCTTTTGATAAACACAATATTACAATTGTTGAAGTTGATGGTGAGTTTGATCCAAATTTCCATAATGCAGTTATGCAAGTAAATAGTGCAGAGCATGAAGATGGAGAGATTGTTCAAGTTTTACAAAAAGGTTATAAATTTAAAGATAGATTACTAAGACCAGCAATGGTTTCTATTTGTAAAAAGTAAAACTTTTTACAAATAAATGAATAGATAATAATGAACAATGAAGAGTGATTTTTAGAAATTATTCATTTGATGCAAAGCATCACTGACCGCAATGTCTTTAAACTATCAATTAAGTTAAACAACATGAGGGAATCACACATGCGAAAGCATGTGCTTTAGGATTGGTTCTTAGGTTGAATTTATTTCAACCGCTAAAGAACATCAAAAAAGATGGTCCCTTCATTTTATAAAATAAAATTAAGGAAGAATAAAATGAGTAAAGTTATTGGTATAGATTTAGGTACAACAAACTCTTGTATGGCAGTTTATGAAGGTGGTGAAGCAAAAGTTATTCCTAATAAAGAAGGGAAAAACACTACTCCATCTATTGTAGCTTTTACAGACAAGGGTGAAGTTTTAGTTGGTGATCCAGCAAAAAGACAAGCAATTACAAATCCAGAAAAAACTATATATTCTGTAAAAAGAATTATGGGTCTTATGATGGATGAAAAAAATGCACAAGAGGCACAAACAAAAGTTGGATATAAGATTGTAAATAGAAATGGTGCAGCAGCTGTTGATATTGCAGGAAAAATTTATACTCCACAAGAAATTTCAGCTAAAATTTTAGGAAAATTAAAAGCAGATGCAGAGGAGTATTTAGGTGCTCCTGTAACTGATGCAGTTATTACAGTTCCAGCTTATTTCAATGATGCACAAAGAAAAGCTACTCAAGAAGCAGGAACAATTGCAGGACTAAATGTACTAAGAATTATTAATGAACCAACAGCTGCATCACTTGCTTATGGTTTAGATAAAAAAGGTGAAGAAAAAGTTCTTGTTTACGATTTAGGTGGAGGTACATTTGACGTTACTGTTTTAGAGATTGGTGATGGAACATTTGAAGTACTTTCAACTGATGGTAATGCATTCTTAGGAGGAGATGACTTTGATAATGCAATTATTGATTGGTTAGCAAAAGAGTTCAAAGATGAAAATGGCTTTGATATTAAAAATGACAAAATGGCTCTTCAAAGACTTAAAGATGCAGCTGAAAATGCTAAAAAAGAGTTAAGTAGTGCAGAATCAACAGAGATTAATTTACCATTTATTTCAATGGGAAGTGCAGGACCTGTTCACTTAGTAAAATCTTTAACAAGAGCAAAATTTGAGTCAATGACTGAGCACTATATTAATGAGACTTTAGGACATATCAAAACTGCATTAAAAGATGCTGGATTAGATAAAAGTGAAATTGATGAAGTTATTATGGTTGGTGGTTCAACAAGACTTCCAAAAGCAAATAAAGTAGTTAAAGAATTTTTTGGAAAAGATTTAAATAAAGGTGTAAACCCAGATGAAGTTGTTGCTGCTGGTGCTGCTGTTCAAGCTGGAGTTTTAAGAGGGGATGTTAAAGATGTTCTTTTACTAGATGTTACACCACTATCTCTTGGAATTGAGACTTTAGGTGGAGTTGCAACTAAACTAATTGAAAAAGGTACAACTATTCCTGTTAAAAAATCTCAAGTATTTAGTACAGCAGAAGATAATCAACCAGCTGTTTCTATTCATGTTGTTCAAGGGGAGAGAGAGTTTGCTAAAGATAATAAATCTTTAGGTATGTTTGAACTTTCAGATATTCCAGCAGCTCCAAGAGGTGTTCCTCAAATTGAAGTAACATTTGATATTGATGCAAATGGTGTTTTAAATGTAAGTGCTAAAGATAAGGGAACTGGAAAAGAGAATAAAATTACAATTTCAGGTTCATCTGGATTAAGTGATGAAGAGATTGAAAAAATGGTTCAAGAAGCAGAAGCAAATAAAGAGATAGATGCTAAGAAAAAAGAACTAATTGAAGTAAGAAACCAAGCAGATGCACTATTACATAGTACAAGAAAAACTTTAGAAGAGAACGAAGGTGCAGTTTCTGAAGATGAGAAAAAAGCTATTATTGATGCAGCAGCAGATTTAGAACAACTTTTAAAAGATGAAAATGCAACAAAAGAGCAAATTGATGAAAAAGTTAAATCTTTAACTGAAAAATCTCATAAATTAGCAGAAGCTATGTATAAAAAAGAGCAAGGTGCTCAAGGTGAAGCTCAACCAAACCAAAAAGCTAAAAAAGATGATGACGACGTAATTGATGCAGAAGTTGAGTAATTTGATAAAAATAAAAAAAACCTCTACACCAAAAAGATGTCTAAATCATTTTGAAAGAGAAAATATAACAAAACTCTTAAATGTTCTAAAAGAGGAACAAGAGAGAGTTTTTAGCATAAAGCAGGGGTAACTCTGCTTATGCAAACTATTCTTTTTTTACTGCTACTTTTTTTAATCGTAATTTTTTCTGTACTTCTTTTTTATAAAAACAAACACTCAAGAGTTGATAAATTAAATCAAGGTGAATGTCCTACTTGCAAAGCAAAAAGAAGAGTCTTTTTTGATGAAAATACAAGAACAACTTTCAAAGATGAAGTTATTAGTGCAAAAGTTTTGAAAAACCATGGTTGTTCAGGTCTAAATGAAATAGAATATACTTGTAAAATATGTGGACTAAAAGAGGTCTATCCCCAATCTTCAAACTCTAATTGCTCTATGTAATTGTAGATTAACTTTTAGATGATAAAATTTCAAGCTATAAAGGAAAAAGATGAAATTTTTATCAACAATCACAATAATTTTTATATTACTATTTACAGGATGTTCTCAAAAAGAGTTAATGAAGTTTGAAAAACTTCCAGTCTCACAAGCAAATGTAAAAAAAGTCTCTTTTAATGAAATAGAGGGATTTTATGAAGATGATTTACCTTTAGCTTTTGAAGTTTTTAAAAAAGATTGCCAAAAAGCTGTAAAATATGATTTATTTAAAAATGTATGTGAGAAAGCCAAAGAGTATACAAATGCCTCAGAATTTTTTACAAACAATTTTACCCCTTATGTTTTATATAATAGCAATGGTTTAGACAAAGGTGTTATTACTGGTTATTATGAGCCTCTTTTAAATGGAAGTAGAACTAAAAGTGATATTTATAAATATCCAATATATAAAACACCTGATGATATGATAATAATTGATTTAAGTGACTCTTATCCTGAATTAAAAAAGTATAGATTAAGAGGAAAAATGGTTAATGGTAAAATTGTCTCTTATGATGATAGAAAAGCAATTAACAAAAGAGATGATTTAACACCTATTTGTTATGTGGATGATAGATTAGAGCTCTTTTTTCTTCAAGTCCAAGGTTCAGGGGAAGTTAAACTAGATACAGGAGAGATTATAAATATTGGGTATGCAAACCAAAATGGACATCAATATAGTGGAATAGGAAAAATTCTTTTAGATGAAGGTGTTCTAAAAGAGTATGGTGCTTCAATGCAAGGTATTAAAGCCTATTTTGATGATAATCCACAAAGATTAGATGAGATTTTATATAAAAATAGAAGTTATATTTTCTTTTCTGAGAGAAAACAAGGAGCAACGGGTGCTTTAGGAATTGAACTTGTTGCAGGTAGAAACTTAGCAGTTGATAGAACTTATATCCCTTTGGGAATTCCTGTTTTTATCAATACAAAAAACTCTGTTACCCAAGAGAAAATTGATAGATTAATGGTTGCAGCAGATACAGGTGGAGCAATCAAAGGGGAGATTAGAGCTGACTTTTTCTTTGGTGATGGTAAAAATGCAGCAATATATGCAGGTGGAATGAAAGAGCAAGGAAGACTTACAATCTTAGTACCTAATAATTAGCATTTATATTATAAAATATTAAAAATATTTTTTGAAGGACTCCTTTGAACTTTCCATTTTGGAACCAATATGAATTTTTAGACAGTGATTTAGCAATTGTTTTAGACAAAAGACTGAAGATAGTTAGTGATAGAATAGAAAATTTTTTTAAAAATGTAGTCTCAACACCTCTAAAAGAGGAGTATATAGAGTTTTATCTGGCAGGGTCTTGTCTCAAAAGAGATACTTTTAGAGATATAGATCTATTTTTTCTTACAAATGAAGCATTACATGAAGTACTTGATTGTATAGATAAAAAATATTTCCTTTATAAAAACAACTCTCACACTTTTAAATTTGAAAATGATATTTTCCAGTGTGTATATAGGGAGAGATTTTTAAATAAAAATTTAAAATTTGTAATTGATATTTTTGATTTCTATTCAACAAAAATTGGTTTTAAATGTAGAGTAAATACCAAGAATTTCAAACTTGAAGTAGTTGAATCTGAGGTTAGGAAAGAGTTTGTTCTTTATATGAAAAAGAGATATAACCATGTAACAAGAATAAATCAAAATCCTTTTGTCTCATTACAAAGGGCAATCCATTTTTGTAAAAGTGGTGATGATGTGCCTTTTCACTCGTTTTTGGATGTTATTTTAGAGATTATGAAAATAGATCCTGTTGCTGATTATGAAAAATGTTTTCAAAGAATACAAGGTGATGGGCAAAATTATGAGGCTGTAAAAAAAGCAATAGAAGAGTTTTTAGAAAAAAGAAAAGAGCTTGAAAAAAGGGAGTAACTGCGAAATTAACCGCAGTGTCCTCCCCCACAACAGGTAGATTTTTGTGCTTTAAAAGCAATCACAAAATTGTTTGAATCCTCTTGAAGTTGGAAATCATGTTTCCCACAGAACTCGCTATTCATTCTATCTTTCATCTCAATTGCTTTACTTAAAGCTTCATCTTTTGAGCTGATTGATAAATTGTTTTCTAAATCGCTTCTTTTAAAACAACCACACTCATTTTCAACTATAATCTTATGCATTGTATATCCTTTAAAAATTTGTAATATAAAGTTTTGGAAGATTATCAAAATAGATTTTATAAATTCTTATAATTTTCTTTTAAATACACATTTTAAAATTGAAGATATTTTTAGGTAAAATTTAGGCAAACATATCAATTTATAATAAGGACAATTATGCATATAACAAATGTTATTTCCCAATATTTTGGAAAATTTGCAAGATTTGAATTTCCAGCATTTATACAAACAATAATAAATAGTGCCTATGTGAAATTCTTGGGATTAAATATGAGTGAGTTTAGAAATCCTAAATTTTATAAATCTTTAAATGATCTTTTTACAAGAGAGTTAGCAATTCCAAGGGAGATTGAAAAAGCAGATAATCTTTTTATCTCTCCGACAGATAGTTTAATTACCCAATGTGGAAAGATTGAAAAAGAGTTGGCTTTGCAAATAAAAGGTATGGAATACTCTATTGAAGAGCTTTTGACATATAATTGTGCAGAAAATTTTCATAAAATGCATGATGGAGATTATATGAATTTTTATCTCTCTCCAAAAGATTATCATAGATATCATGCGCCAATAGATTTTGAGGTAAAAAGATTGTTACATGTTCCAGGAAAACTCTATCCTGTAAATTTAAAATATCTAAATAAACAGATTGATCTGTTTATAGAAAACGAGAGAGTTATTTTAGAGTGTATTTACAAAGAGAAACTTTTTTATATGGTTTTTGTAGGTGCTTTAAATGTTGGACAAATGGTATTTGAATTTGAGCCAAAAGTTGAGACTAATTGTGATACTAATGAGATTAAAATCTATGAGTATGAAGATTTAAAAGTTGAACAAGGGGATTGTTTAGGTTATTTTAAAATGGGTTCAACTGTAGTAATGCTATGGGAAAAAGATTTTGTTAAGCTTGAAAATCTTTTAGGAACTAATGTTAAATTTGGAGAGCTTATAGCCAAAATGTAATTTTATGTAAGAAGGGTAAATAGATATGAAGAATAAAATCTTCTATAAAATATATGCAATTATAGTTGCTATTGTTCTTATCTATTCTCTTTTTATTATCTTCATTATTACCCCTAAAATATCTGACTATATTATTGATTTAGAGATAAAACAAGCGCAAATACAATTAAAAAGAGTTGACTCTATAATTAAATCAAAGGAGCTATATCTTAAAAGCCAAGAGAAAGATATAGATTTTGAAGAAGCGAAAAAGAGTATTTTAGAAGAGCTGAGATCTTTGATTCAATCCATAACTATAGAAGATTTGGGATATATATTTTTAATAAATAGTGAAGCAAAGATTGTTCTACATCCAGAAATAACAAAAGATTCAAATTCAAGTATTAATAATATGCCAAATATTAAATCTATGTTTCAAAAACTGGAGTTAGCATATAAAAAGAATATGCCATACGAGTATAAATGGCATAAAAAAGAGGATTCAAGTAATTTTAGTTATGAGAAAATTGCTTGGATAAAATATAATGATTATTTTGATTGGTATATAGTCTCATCTTTATATAAAGAGGACTTAATAAAAAAATCAAATGAGATTAGTTTTATGATAATTAATATCTCACTTATTGTTTTAATTCTTATCTCTTTGTTATCATCTCTTTTTATAAAAAGACTTTTAAATCCAATTTTAAAACTTTCAGAAAAAGCAAGATTAGTAAAAGAGGGAAGGTTTGATATTAGATGTAGTGTTGACACAAATGATGAATTAGGAGTGTTATCTAGTCAATTTAATGATATGCTTGATTTTATAGAAGATAATACAAAAAATCTTGAAAAAAAGATTTCACAAAGAACAAAAGAGATTGAGTATAAACTATATCATGAAAGTGTTACAGGAGCAAAAAACAGACTTGCCCTTTTAAATGATTTGAAAAAATATGAATTTTCAGCCCTAAATCTTATTAGTATAGATGATTTTGATGATATAAACGAGTTGTATGGCTATGAAGTAGGGGATGAAGTTTTAATTGAACTGACAACAAGAATAGATGAATTTGCTAAAAAAGAGGATTTCTTATTTTATAAAATAGGTTCTGCAACTTTTGCAATATTGGATTTACAGCTAAAAAATTTTATCTCTTATGACTTAGTTATTCAAAAAATATTAAAAGAGTTTAAAAAACCTGTCAGAATAAATTCTCTAAAAATAGAGATTATTTTTGAAATAACAGTTGGAACAGCAATCTCTCAAAACAATCAATTAGCTTGTGCAAATATTGCTTTAAAAAATGCAAAAAAAAGAGGAAGTAGATTTACAATATATAATCAAACAATTGATACCCAAGAGAATATAAAAAATACTACATTTTGGAGAGAAAAAATAAATAGTGCTTTAAAAGATGATAGGGTGATCCCTTTTTTTCAACCAATTTTTAACAAAGAGGGCAAACTTATTAAATATGAAGTTTTAATGAGAATAAAAGAGACAATAGAGAACGAACATTTTTATATATCTCCTACAAAATTTTTAGATATTGCTTTTAAAATAAAACAATACTACTCTCTAAATAGAATCATTATAAGTAAAGCCTTTTCAATGCTTGATACAATTAAAGAAGAGATATCAATAAACCTTAGTTTTAGCGATATTATGAATGTTGAGTATATGAAATTTTTAAAGAGTCAAATTGAACTTTTGAATAAAGAACAGAGAGAAAAAATAGTATTTGAAATTTTAGAGAGTGATGACATTACGGATAGTGAAGTTCTTAGTCAGTTTATTAGTGAATATAGGGGAAAAGGTATCAAAATAGCAATTGATGATTTTGGAACAGGTTTTTCAAACTTCTCTTATATTTTAAAAATCAAACCTGATTTTATAAAAATTGATGGTTCCTTGATTAAAGATATAAATAGTGATGAAAATTCTTATGAGATAGTTAAATCAATAACAACCTTCTCAAAATCTTTAGGAATAAAAGTAATTGCAGAGTTTGTCCACTCAAAAGAGGTTTATGAAACTTTAAAAAGACTTGATATAGATGAGTTCCAAGGTTACTATTTGGGTGAACCTTGTGCATTAAATTGATGAATTTAAGATAAAAAAAGTTTCTTTTTGTAAAATAGAAGAAATCTAATTTAATAAAAGGATATTATATGGCAACAACAGAATTAGGAAAACTTCAACTAGCTGGAACAAAAAAAGGTGTAATCTCAATCTCAAATGTATCTGAGCCTTATGGAAAAGGAACACCTGATATTATTAGTATTGGTATCTCATTAAATGGAAAAGATATTGAGTGGAAATCTCACATCCCTTATGAAAATCTTGATGATGTGATAGCAATATTACAAGAAGCAAGCAATAAGAAAAAAGAGGAAGAGTAAAACTCCTCTTTTTTATTCAAAAACCACTTCCTTTCTCTCCTCTAACCATAAGGCCATCCCACCTGCTAGATGAGCCACATTTTTATATCCATGTTGTTGTATTAGAAATTCTCCAACCACTCGTGTTCTATTTGCATGGGCACAAATAAGGACAAAGGGTTCTTCTTTTGACGTTACAATCTTCTCAAAATTTCTAAGCCAAGTGGGAATATCATGGTTTCCAAAAGAGTCAAAAAAAGTTAGTTTATGGGCATTTTTTATAACTCCTGTATTTTCCCATTCATCAGGACGTCTAATATCAATCATTGCAACGCCATCTTTTATCATAAACTCTACACTCTTTGGCGGTAAATCAGTTAATCTATTCATCTATAACCTTTTGCAAAAAAAATAATTCTAACATAAAAAATTTAATTATTTTATAATTTTTTATTATAATAAAATCTATAAGTTTACTTATATTATAAACAAAGGCTTTACAATATTTCTATATAATTAAAAAAAATGAAGGAAAAATATGAAGAAGATTTTATTGGTATTGCTATTTGGCTTCTCAACTCTTTTTGCTATTGAACATTTAAATGATTCAAATTTTGAGGAGAAGTTAAAAGGTAAAAATGTTATAGTTGATTTCTATGCTACTTGGTGTCCTCCTTGTAAAATAATGACAGGAATATTAAATGAGTTTGAAAAAGAGAAACCTGAAAATGTGGAAGTCTATAAAGTAGATATTGATCAATATAGAGATTTGGCAATTAAAAATGGAGTTAAAGCTCTTCCTACTTTGGCTTATTTTCAAGATGGTAAACTTATCACTTTGGAAGTTGGAATTAAAAGTGTAACAGATTTAAAACTAAGTAGTTATAACTATTTTAAATAAGGATTTATATTCTATGATAAAAAAACTCCTTTTACTACTATTTATAAGCATTTATGCTTTTGCAATAGAACAGAATTTTTTAGAGCCTAATGAGGCTTTTAAGACAAGTTTTGAAAAGAAAGATGACAAATTAGTCTTTAGACTTGCTTTGGGGAAAGATATCTATTTATATGATGATAAACTAAAATTTTTTATTAGTAAACCCAAAAAAATAGATATTAGAGATGATTTAAATGTTCCAGAAGCTCATCCATATGAAATTTGGCAGATTCATACAGATGATTTAAACATAGAGATACCTTATTCCTTACTAAAATCAAAAGTTAATGCTTCAAATATTGAAGTGCAAGTTGATTTTCAAGGATGCTCAAAAAAAGGTCTTTGTTATGCTCCTATGAGTGAGACAGTTACAGTTGATTTTGCTACAAGTTCAGCCTTAGCAAATGAAAATAAAGATGTTCAAACAGAAGTTGCACAAAATGAGACAGATATTATTGCTGGAACATTAAAAGATGGAAATATTCTTTTAGTTTTAGCAACTTTTTTTGGTTTTGGACTTCTTCTGTCTTTAACTCCTTGTGTGTTTCCTATGATTCCAATTTTGTCTTCTATTATTGTAAAAGCAGGGGATAGTGGAAATTTAACAGCTTCAAAAGGATTTTTCCTTTCACTTGTTTATGTCCTATCTATGGCAGTAGCTTATACAATAGCAGGAGTTTTAGCAGGAGTTTTTGGAGCAAATCTACAAGTAGCCCTTCAAAATCCTTATGTGCTTGTGGCTTTTGCTGCTATTTTTGTGGCTTTAGCACTATCAATGTTTGGCTATTTTAAACTTGAACTTCCACAAAGTTTGCAAAACAAAGTTAATAAAACAACAGATGGGAAAGAGAAACAAGGTGTTGTTGGTATTGCAATTATGGGATTCTTATCAGCGCTTATTGTTGGTCCTTGTGTTGCACCGCCATTAGCTGGAGCTTTAGTATATATTGGTCAAACAGGTGATGCTTTTTTAGGTGGAGCAGCTCTATTTGTAATGAGTCTTGGAATGGGAGCGCCTCTTCTTCTAATTGGTCTAGGAGCTGGTAAATATATGCCAAAACCAGGTGGCTGGATGGAAGATGTTACTAAAATCTTTGGTATAGTGATGCTTGGTGTTGCTATTTGGATGTTAGATAGGGTTTTAGATGCAACTTTAATAATGTATTTATGGGCAATTTTATTAATAGGAACTGCTTTATATCTAAAAGTATTTGGACATATTTTAGTGAAAATTTTAACAACTGTAGTTTTAATTTATGGTATTTTACTTTTTGTTGGTGCTGTAAGTGGTGCAACAAATCCATTAAAACCCCTTGATAAATTTACTTCAAAAGTTGCATTTGAGGAAACACAAAAACTAAATATTGTTTATGTAAAAAGCAATGAAGAGATTGATATGGCAGTCAAAGCATCAAATAAACCAGTAATGCTTGATTTCTATGCTTCATGGTGTGTCTCTTGTAAAGAGCTTGAAGAGATCACTTTTAAAGATAATAGAGTAATAGAAAAACTAAAAGAGTTTACTCTAATAAAAGCAGATGTTACAGAAAACAATCAAGATGATAAAGCAATGCAAAAAAGATTTGGTGTTGTTGGACCCCCTGCACTAATCTTCTGGGATAAAGATAACAATGAGATAAAAGCTGCGCAAATTGTTGGATATAAAAATCCAGATCAATTTTTAGAGATAGTAAACAAGCACTTTAAATAACTTATCTTAATTTTGATATACTTCCTAAAAATATAATTTTAGGAAGTATAGAATAATGGAGATATTTCTAGCAACATTTTTAAAAATGTTCTTTATAATGACCCCTTTCTTTGTTTTGTCAGTATTTTTAACTGTAACAAATGACGCAACAACAAGGGAGAAAAAAACACTAGCTGTTAAAGTTACCCTGTCAGTTATTATTTTATGTTTAGTTCTTCTCTTTTTTGGAAAACATATTTTCTCTATTTTTGGTATAACTTTAGACGCTTTTAGAATAGGTGCTGGAGCTTTACTATTTTTAACGGCAGTTGATTTGATAAGAGGTAGCAAAGATGGGCAAAAAGTTGATGCTACAAATATTCAAGAACTAGCAGTTGTTCCTTTGGCAATTCCTATTACAGTTGGACCTGGAACAATAGGTATTTTACTTGTAATGGGTGCAGGATTTAAAACTGCCTCGGAACTTTTTTTAGGAAGTGGTGCTCTTATTGCGGCAGTTGTACTAATTGGTATTATGTTATATTTTTCACATATTATAAAAAAAGTTATTGGTAAACAGGGACTTTTAGTGGTTTCAAAAATCACTGGACTATTTTTGGCAGCTCTTTCAGCGCAAACTATTTTTACTGGGATAAAAAACTTTTTAAGCCTTTAACATGATTGATTTTAGCAGTGAAATTAACTTTTTAAAACCAAATGTAAATCTAAATTATGGGTTAATTTCAGAGGCTAAATCAAACAGCTATAACACTCTTTTAGAACTTTTAGAAAATAGATACAAAGTTAAAAAAGAGCAAATAGAACTCTTTAATGGTTTTAGTTCAGCTATCTATTCTATACTAAAATTTTTGGATAAAAAGTTTTGTTTTATCTACTCTCCTTGCTCACTAGAGTATAAAAAAGCGGCTTATAATTTACAATATGAAGTAAGGGTTATAAATAGGTTTGAAAATCTCTTTTTACCAATAAAAGAACAAAGTGTAGTAATCTTTGCAAACCCTTCTTATCTTGATGGAACTTATTATGAGTTAGAAAATCTTTTTAAATATTGGATAGAAAAAGAGGCAATTGTAATAGTTGATGAGACTTTTTTAGATTTTTGTGGAGAGGAAGCTGCGGTAAAGTATCTAAAAGAGTATAAATTTTTGTATATTTTAAAAGATTTTTCAAAATATTATTCAAATGTAAACTTAAGTATTTCAGCAATATTTTCAAACCAAGAGAATATCTCTTTTTTACGAAAATATGAGCCAGAGAACAAACTCTCAATTTTTGATGTGAAGTATTTGGAAAACTCTTTAAAAGATGTTGAGTTTAGAGCTATTTCAAATAGTGTAAATATTAAAAATAGAATAGAGTTGGAGAAGATTTTTCACTCTTGCAAATATGTAGAATCTATTTTTCACAGTAGTTCAAACTCTCTTTTAATAAAACTAAAAGAGATAGATTCAAAAGAGTTTATAAATAGACTAAAAAACAGAGATTTTAAAATCTTTGATTGCATGAGTTATGATTTTATAGATGAGAAGTTTTTAAATATTTATGTAAATTCAAAGGATAATATAGCAAGTCTGAAAGAGGCAGTTTATGCTATTTGAAAATAAAATGATAAAAAATCTTTCAATTATAGTAATCCTTTTTGTTCTGCTTTTTATGGTTTGGATGATATACAAATCTTTTTTTATTGTAAAAAATCAGTTTATAGATATTGATGGCTTAACCTATGTAAATCAAGTAAAAGAGGATAAATATACAAAAGATTTGGCAAATAGACTTACAAAAGGGTGTGATACAAAACTTTGTGAAGTTCAGAGTCTGCTTGATTTAGTTACAAATATTCCATATAAAATAAATAAGTCAGTTGCAAGAAGTGGAAAAAATGTATTAGAGCAAAACTATGGAGATTGTGATGATAAGAGTAATCTTCTTATCTCTTTACTAAAAGCAAAAGGGTATGAGGCATATTTTGTATTAGTACCTAAACATATTTTTGTGGTTGTAAATATGAATCTAATTTTTCCAAATAAAAAAGCACTTTATATAAATGGTAAACCTTTTTATATTTTAGAAAGTACTGCAAAGGGTTCTAAAATAGGGTTTCCTTTAAAGTATAGTTTCGAAGATATAAAGGCATTTATTGATCCTTTTAAGAATAAGAAATTAGTGATTGAGAGTTTAGAGTATAAATGATAGCAGTAATACAAAGAGTAAGTAGTTCTAATGTAAAAGTTGAGGGAAAGATTGTAGGTGAGATTGGATGTGGATTAAATATTTTGCTTGGAGTTAAAAAAGGTGATACAAAAGAGGATATAAAAAAACTAATCTCTAAAATAGTAAATCTTCGTATTTTTCAAGATAAAAATGACAAGATGAATCTTTCACTTCTTGATACAAAAGGTGAAGTTTTAATTATCTCTCAATTTACACTAGCAGCAAATATAAAAAAAGGCAGACGTCCAAGCTTTGATTCAAGTGAAAATCCTGAGCTTGCAAAAAAGCTTTATGAAGAGTTTATAGAAGAAATGATAAAAGAGGATGTAAAAGTACAAACGGGAATTTTTGGTGCAAAGATGGATGTAAATATTCAAAATGATGGCCCAGTTACTTTTATTGTGGATTCTAAGGAGTTAAATTAGTGAAATATATAGAGTGGTTTGAAAACCATGGAAAAAAACATGCAAAAATTATGGGAAAACTAAAAAATCTAAGCGATGATGAGGTTATAAAATATTTTAGATTTGAAAATATGGTAAAAGAGGAGCCAGATTTTTGTCCACTGTATAAAGATAATAAGAAGTGCCATGATTATGAAGAGTTAAACTGCTACTTATGTGCCTGTCCAAACTTTAGATTTGATGATAATGGAGTTAGAAAACAAGAGGAAAAAACTCTTTATTCCTATTGTAGTATTGATTCAAAAGATGGAAGTCAATATAAAGGTGAAGATTATATACATCAAAACTGTTCAGGTTGTATAGTTCCACATAAAGAGAAATATATTAAAAAACACTTTTCAAGGGATTGGTTTTTGATTATGAAAGATGTTATTTTATCAAAATAGAGAAGATATTTTTCCCTGCATTGTGTTGGTAAACAAGTCTATATCCGTGTAAATGGGCAATTGTTTTAACAATATAAAGACCAAGTCCAAAACCATCACTTCTTTTCTCTTCCTGTGAGAAAGGTTCTGTGTAATACTCTAAATTGTTTTTTAGTTTTTCCCCTTTTGAGATAATATCTATTTTATATTTATTTGCACTTATACAAGCGTGTCTATCTGGAGAGAATTTAATAGCGTTGTCTATTAGGTTTTTTAGTGCCACTGAAAGCATAGCGGTATCTGCATTTAGTCTAAAGTCATTTATTTTTGCATCAATTTTATTAGGGTTTAACATGGCAATTTCAACTGTTTTTTTATAGATTTTAAAGAAACTTGTTGCCTCTTTATAAACTAAAGTACTATTTGAAGTAAGCCTTTCAACCATAGCTAACTCTTTGATAATATCATCCATTCTTTGAAAAGCTCTTTGCAAAGTCTCTCTTTTTTTCTCATCATCTAAAGTTTCAGCTATAAACATTGCTTTTGTAATAGGAGTTTTAAGCTCATGCATCATATTACGCATAAAAAGCTCTTTTGATTTTGTTTGATTATTTATATGTGTTATTGCTTCATCAAAAGTTTTTGCAATAGTTCCTATTTCATCTTTGCTATTTGAGACTATTTTAACGTTTAAATCACCTTCTGAGAATTTTTTAATCTCTCTATTTAGGTTTCTAAGAGGTTTTAATTTCTTTTTCAAAATATAATAAAGGGAGAATAAAACACCAATAGATAAGGCAATAGCTAAAGAGATAATCAAAAGATTATATGAGTAGTTTTGGGTATCTTGAATCATCAAGTTATAACCATCTTTTTGTACATAAGTGTAAAGATTGTCTTCTAAACTAAAGATTCTATACATTCCATTTATCGTTTGTCTAACAACAACAACTTTTGCATCATTTAAAACGGTAAGAGATAATATATTATCCTCTACTTGTTGCATTTTGAACTGTTTTAGAATAATCTTAATACCATTTTTTGAAGGGTTTGTATCAAGGGTTTTAAGTAAATTTTCTGCAACAAGTTCATACTTTTTTTGCATAGAGATATTAAACCTCTGTTTATCAAGTTTTATAAAAATGGCAAATGTAAGTGAGATTGCAATAAGTGCCAAAATAAAGATTGTATTGATAAAAGCAGAGATAGAGATATTTCTTAGCATATTAGTTGATAACCAATTCCTCTTACTGATTTAATATAGGTTTTACTATCATCTATTTTAGAGATTTTTGATCTAATTCTTGAAACCATAACATCAATATTTTTTAAACTACTATCATCTTCTATATGGTCACTTGCATAGATAAAATCTTCCCTTGCTATAACTGCACCATTTCTTTGAATAAGAAGTTTTAAAATATCAAACTCTGCCAAAGTAAGATTTAGAAGTTCCCCTTTGAAATATACTTGAATATCATCCTCTTTTAATATAAAATCAGATTTTTTTACTGTTTCATCTATTTTTTCTACAGGAGACATTCTTTTTAATATAGCTTTTATTCTTGCTTGAAGTTCTCTTGGATTATATGGTTTAGGAAGATAATCATCAGCTCCCCTTTCAAGTCCCATAACTTTGTCTAGAATATCATCCCTTGCACTTGAAATAATAATAGGAATGTCTGATTTCTCTCTTATTTTTGGAATCAGTTCAAGTCCATCAATCTCTGGAAGAGTTAAATCTAAAATTAAAAGTTTGTACTCTTTTATACTCAACATAGATAGTCCATTGTATGGACTATCTGTATTTGTTACTTCAATATCATAAGAGGCTAAGTAGTCAGTTATGATTTGAGCAAGCTCTAAATCATCCTCTATCATTAGTACTTGAACGATGGGAAATCCTTTAATCTATAACTAAAAGCAGTGTTTGACCATATCTGTCCACATACACTCTTTTGTCTTTTTTATTATATTTTCTAATTGCTTGTTGCATATCACCGAAATTTTTTACTTCGATATCTTCTATTTGTATAATAACATCCCCTGGTTGAAAACCTACTTTTTCAGCTTTTGAATTTGGTTCAACATAAGTGATTAGTACCCCTTGAGAGTTTGAACTAAGTCTAAATCTTTTTAGCATATCTGCATTTATCTCAGATAATTGAAGACCACCTAAGAAGTTTCCATTATTTGCTTCAGAGGTTACAAGTCCAGCTCTATTTCCTAAAGTGATAGCTAATTCAACATCTTTTTTATCTCTTTCAAGTTTTACTTTTATTGTCTCATTTGGTTTAAATGAAGCAATTGTATTTTGTAGAGTTTTTCTATCTCTAATAGGAACATTATTTACCATATAGATTAAGTCACCTCTTTTTAGACCAGCTTTTGAAGCAGGAGTATCATTTGCTACATCTAAAATAAGTGCCCCTTGTTTGTGAGTATACATTTTATTTATACTAGCTTTTAAATCATCAATTACTACACCTAAATAACCTCTGGTTACTTTACCATCTGTAATTAGTTTTTTAACAACATCTTTTACCATTGAAACTGGAATTGCAAAACCAACACCATTGTTCCCACCAGATTTTGTAATAATTGCACTATTAATACCAATTAATGCACCTCTACTGTCAACTAAAGCTCCACCTGAGTTTCCAGGATTGATTGAGGCATCTGTTTGAATAAAGTTTTCATATCTATTAATACCAACATGGTCTTTGTTAAGTGCTGAAATTATACCTTGAGTTACAGTTGTTCCAATACCAAATGGGTTACCAATTGCAAAAATCAAATCTCCAACTTTTAGTTCATCAGAATATGCAAAACTGATTGCTTGAAGATTGTTCCCATCAATTTTAATAACTGCTAAGTCACTATCTGAATCTTTACCAATTACAACTGCATTGTACTCTTTTGGATTATCTCCAATAGTTACAGAGATCTCATCTGCATTTTCAATAACATGGTTGTTTGTTACAATATATCCATCTTTTGAGATGATAACACCAGACCCAAGTGATCTTTGAATTCTATTCTCTTGAAACTGCTCACCAAATTGATCTCCAAAAAATCTTCTTAAGAAAGGGTCATTGAACATTTGAAATGGAATGCTCCCTGCATTTGAAGCAACTCTTCTTTTGGCTGCAATATTTACAACTGAATTCATTGCATCTTTTATACTATTATTAAATGATAAAATCTGATTTGGAGTATTAGGTGCTACTCTTTGTGGGTTTTGTTCTGCCATTTGAAAATCTATACTGTTGGCAAAAACACTACTTGCTATAAATATAGCTATAAAAAGTATTTTTCTTTTCATATTAGTTCCTTTGTAATTTTCTATGTATATAGAAAGAATTATAATACCCAAATGTAAACTATATTTGAATAAAGCGTAAATAAATAATTAATACAACGTGGAGTTTTTGTGGGGTTTGTAGTTATAGTATAGCCTAAAGCTATACTATTTTTTATAGATCAGTTTTTAAAACTGCTCCGCTACTTGCATTTGTTACAAGTGCTCTATATTGTCCAAGCCATTTTGATTTAAGTGTTTTTTTAAGTGGTTTAAATTCTGCTTTTCTTTTTGCAATCTCTTCATCGCTTAGATTTACACTTAAAATATATTGGTCAACATCAATATGAATCTCATCACCATCTTTTAGTAAACCAATCATTCCACCTTCTGCTGCTTCTGGACTTACGTGACCAATTGAAGCACCTCTTGTAGCTCCTGAAAATCTTCCATCAGTAATTAGTGCAACTGAACTTCCAAGTCCCATACCCATGATAAGTGAAGTTGGCGCTAACATCTCTTGCATACCTGGACCACCTTTTGGACCTTCGTATCTAATAACAACCACATCACCAGCTTTTACTTTTCCGCCAATGATTCCAGAGATTGCTTCAGGTTGTCCATCAAAACATACAGCTTTTCCTGTAAATACTCTATCTCCTGTAATACCAGCAGTTTTTATAACTGCCCCTTGCTCTGCAAGATTTCCATAAAGTATTGCCAAGCCGCCAACTTTTGAATATGGATTATCAATAGTGTGGATAATAGAAGTATCTTTTATAAAAGCATCTGCTATTTTTTCATAAAGAGTTTCACCAGTGATTGTTAAGTTATCTATTAAGATATCATTACCTCTTTTGGTCATCTCTTTCATAACTGCATTTACACCACCAGCTCTATTTATATCTTCCATATGAACTGTTGAAAGTGATGGAGAGATTTTTGCAATATGTGAAACTTTTTTTGAAATAGAGTTAATATCTTCAAGGTTAAAGTTAACTTCTGCCTCTTTTGCAATTGCAAGCATATGTAAAACAGTATTTGAACTTCCACCCATTGCCATATCAACTGCAAAAGCATTTCTAACAGCATTTTCATTTAAGATATTTCTTAATTTGAATTTTTCTCTTGAAGCTGCATCTTTTGCAATTTCACAAACTCTTTTAGCTGCTTTTTTGTATAACTCTTCTCTCTCAGGGGTTAAAGCTAAGATTGTTCCATTTCCTGGAAGTGCAATCCCCATAGCTTCCATAAGTGTGTTCATAGAGTTTGCTGTAAACATACCAGAGCATGAACCACCACTTGGACAGGCATTACACTCAATATCTTTTAACTCTTCATCACTCATCTGTCCAGCTTCATGTTTTCCAACTGCTTCAAATGCTGTTGCTAAGTCAATAGGTTTACCATCTTTTGTATGACCTTTTGCCATTGGTCCACCACTTACAAATACTGTTGGAACATTTACCCTTAATGCACCCATAATCATACCTGGAACTATTTTATCACAGTTTGGAATAGCAATCATTGCATCAAGTTTATGTGCATTCATTACAGTTTCAATTGAGTTTGCAATTAACTCTCTACTTGGAAGTGAAAATAACATTCCATCATGTCCCATTGCAATACCATCATCAACACCAATTGTATTAAACTCAAATGGCACACATCCATTTGCTCTTATCTCATCTTTTATAATTTTTGAAACTTTATCAAGGAAAAAATGACCTGGAATTACCTCTATAAAAGAGTTTGCAACTCCAATAAATGGTTTATCAAAATCTTCATCTTTTAATCCTGTAGCTCTAAATAGTGATCTATGCGGAGTTCTATCAAAACCTTTTTTTACTTCATCACTTCTCATGGAAACCCCTTAAAATAATTAAATTGCTTGGATTATAGCAGAAATTTTAAAAAATCTTGTTGAAACTCTTGACAAATATAAATATTTAGAATATAATTCCACTCCAATTTGAAAAGAACGATTTTCAAATACTACTATAAAATGTGCGAGTGTGGCGGAATAGGTAGACGCGTGGGACTTAAAATCCCATTCCGGTTTCGGAGTGTGAGTTCGATTCTCACCATTCGCACCACTATTAATCTTAATGTTGTAGAGAGTTGGCTGAGTTGGTCGAAAGCACCGGTTTTGAAAACCGGCGAGGTTCACGCCTCCGAGGGTTCGAATCCCTTGCTCTCTGCCATTTACAAATAATCATTTTGCCTTTTTACTGTTAAAATGATGTTTGTCGGAGGTATAGCAAAGTTGGTAATGCACCTGATTGCAAATCAGATATTCATCGGTTCGAGTCCGGTTACCTCCTCCACAGTAGTAGTTCTCCAGACTAATAAATACTGACAGTGTAATTACTTTTTATCAATTTTTTTATTGTTAGCATTGTTAGATTTAAAAGGGACAAAATTTTTTATTTTGTCCCTTTTTTTATTAAGAAGCTCTTCTTAGTATTTTTTTCTCATAATTATTAATACAAAACTCTTCAATAAGAATCTCACAAAAATTTTGTATATGGAATCCCAAACCTTTATAAAATGAGCTTTTTGCATTTGATTGTAAATCTTTTGCCCATACTCCAACCCAAGGTAAAAAGTTCTCTTCTAAAAATATTTTAAGGGCTTCTTTATAAGTAGCATCTTTTTCAAGATTAAAAAGAAGAGTACTTAAAAACTCTAATTCAATAGCAATAAAATCAGCAGGTTGCCCAAAGAGTGCATCTGTGAAGAAAGAACATTGATTATATAGTGATTTTACATTATCAGACTCTCTTGAATAAAGTTCCCCTGAAATATCAAGATAATATGAACCATAAGGAGGAGCTTTTAAAGAGATCTCATCACATATAAAAAGATCTGTATAATCCACTGCTAACTCTAAATAATCCTCTTTGAAATGAGATTCTTTCCATAAAAGATTTGCTTGAACGTTACTTGTGCTATTAGAGTGAATAAACCACTCTAATAGAATTTTTTTCTCTTTTATATCTTCCCACATCTCCTCTTTTGGAGGATTATATAAAAACTGTGAAAATATAGATGCCATATAGGCTAATACATTACAATCTTTCATAACAATCTCCTTATCCTATAAATATATGAGATGTAATTAATCCATAAAATACAATTCTTGTTAAAAATACACCTATGAAAGATACAACAAAGGCAATTTTCGCAAATTTTGTATTATCTTCTTCAATTAAAAGTAAAACCAAACTAAGTCCACAAAGTATAATTCCCCAACCAATTAGAAGCTCATATTTTCCATCTGCTAACTCAAAAGCATTTCCAACAATATCCAAATTTAGATTTCCTAAATGGAATGTATAAAGAACTGATGCTAAAACAAAAAGGACAAATCCAATTACTGCTGCAATAACTGAATATTTATACTCTTTACTCTCACTAGCAATAAAGGCTGTATAGGCAATTGAACCTAACAACAAGGCTGAAGAGAAAAATAGTAATAAAGTTAAATTTAGATTCCAAGTAGGAATTGTATTTGCCATTGAACCATAGATATTACCCATTGCATATAACATTGCCAAACCAACTACAGGTAAGATATAAATTAGGTTTTTATTCCCTTTTAATAAAATAGCAACACCCAATAAAAGCATTAGAGCAATACCAACAATCTCTAAAGGCAACCAAGAGATTACAAAACTATCATTTTGTGTAAATCCAAAAACTCTTGTAATCATATATGGTGCATGGAAAGGATCACCTAAGTGAAAAGTTGAGGTAATCATTCCCAACGCTACAAGAACAATAAAAATCATCCCAAATTTTTTATAACTTCTATCTTCACTTGCTGTAGCACCATTGTTAAAGGCATACAGAAGTGAGAAACCAACTGCACTTTGTGCAATTACTGTAAAAAGTATTAGAGGTAATTCCTCTATAAATGAGTTATATAATGTCATAAGTCACCTCCTGATAATTTTGAGGAAGATGTGCTTTCCCTGAACCATTTTCAGAAGGTTGCGCATTTTTCTCTGGTTTAATACATAAATTAGGTCTAGTTTTTTCATATTCTGGTAGCGGAGCAACTCCTGCTATGTGCCCATGTTTCTCTCTTAACTCTTTAATAGGACCAGCTTCTAAAGCTCTAAAAGGACAAGCTTCCACACAAATTGGATCTAACCCTTCATCAAGTCTTTCGCTACATCCGTTACATTTTGTCATATGTCCTGACTCTTCATCAAATTGTGGAGCACCATATGGACATGCCATTGCACATGATTTACAACCAATACATTTATCTGCATCAACGCTTACAATCCCATAGCTGTCTTTATGCATTGCTCCTGTTGGACATGCTTTTGTACAAGCTGGATCATCACAGTGATTACAAGATAATGAGGTGTAATATGTAAATACATTTGTTTGCTCAAATGCACCACTTTGTTTTTGGAACCATTTCCCACCTTCATACTCAACAACTCTTCTAAAACTTATACCAATTGAAGATTGTTTATAATCTTTACAAGCAAGTTGGCAAGTTCTGCATCCTACACATCTTGTTTGGTCGAGATAGAAACCAAATTGTCTATTTTTTTCCATAATATTTCCTTTTAAGCTCTATATTTTTCAATCTCAACTAATGCAGAGTGTTGAGGATTAGCTTTTGAAATTGCAGTAGGTTCTAAGTCAGTTAATGTATTAATACAACCTCCCACATCAATTCCATTTTCATTTTTATACCATCCACCTTGTGGGCAAGTTGTAACACCAGGTAAAATTTTTGAAGTAACTTTTACTGTTAATAAAATTTTCCCATGATCATTGTATACCAACGCTTTGTCTCCTGTTTTAAGAGCTCTTATTTTCGCATCAAGTGGGTTCATCCATAATTCATTTGGGTTTATCTCTCTAATTGGAGCACTTTCCCAAAAACTTGAGTGAGTTCTTCCTTTATAGTGATAACCAAAAATTTGTAAAGGGTATTTTTTTCTAATTGGATCCAATGGACCATTTTTTGCCTCAACAAACTCTGGTAAAGGATTTATTTTTTGCCCCTTTTTTAAAATCCAAGTTTTTGCCATTTGGTCTAGTTTTGTACTGTAAATCTCTATTTTCCCTGTTGGTGTTTTTAAAGGGTTCGCAACAGGATCTTTTACAAACTCTTCATGAATAATAAATGGTTTTTCATATCTTGGGAATTTTAAAATACCCATTTTTCTCATCTCTTCAAAAGTTGGCATATCTGGTTTATTTTCAAATTTCATATTCCACAAATGCTCTAACCATTGAACTTGAGTTCTTCCTTCAGTGAATTTATCAACTAACTCTTGACCACCTAGTTTTTCAGCAAGTTTAATACACATATCATAGTTTGTCATTGCCTCACCAAGTGGTTCTATTGCTTTTTGTGAATAGATAATATATGGTCTGTCATTTGAGTAACCAGCACTTGATCTTACAAAATCCTCTTGTTCAAGTGGAGTTGCATCAGGTAAGATAATATCTGCAAATTTATTACTTGATGTTCTTGTTACATTTATATCAACAATAAACTCACAAAGTGTGTCATCTTCTAAGATTTTTGCAGTTCTATTTGTATCACTGTGTTGATTTATAAGACAGTTACCACCACTATTTAAGATAAATTTGATATTTTGTTTTAACTGTTTAGTATGTTTAATACCATCAGTTAAATCTGTCATCTCTTTACCTCTTACAATTGCATCTGTCCATAAAAAACATGGAATAGAGTCTTTTATTGGGTTTTTAAAAGGTAAACTTGCAGGTTCAATCCATCCTGTTGTATGCTCTCTCCCTCCACAGTTTGTTCCTGGAACTCCTAAATTTCCTGTCATTACATTTAATGTTGCAATTGCTCTTGCAGATTGTTCACCATTTGAGTGTCTTTGTGCACCCCAACCTTGAGCGATATAACATGGTTTTACACTTGCAATCTCTCTAGCAAGTTTTACAATAGTTTCAGCTGGAATTTTTGTGATTTTCTCAGCCCATAAAGGAGTTTTTTCTGTTTTATCATCTCCTCTTCCCATAATGTAATCTTCATATGAACCATTTTGTGGTGCACCTTCAGGAAGTGTATTGCTTGAAAACCCAACACAATATTTGTCTAAGAATGCTTTGTCATGTAGATTTTCACTAATCATAACATGAGCTAATCCTGCAACTAAAGCGGCATCTGTTCCTGGTTCAATTGGAATCCATTGGTCACAAGCACCAACTAAACTGTCTGAATATCTTGGATCTATATGGATCACTTTTGCGCCACTTTTTTCTAAAGCAGTTTTATAAGCATATCCCGTTCCCCCACCACTCATTCTTGTTTCAACTGGATTATTTCCAAACATTACAACAAGTTTTGTATTTTCAATTTGCATAATATCACTACCTCTGTGAGTACCATAGAAGTAAGTTAAAGCATTTGAAATTTGTCCAGTTGAATAAGAGTTATGATAGTTAATATATCCTCCATACATTGACAATAATCTCATAAAAGGTCCTTTTGTCCCTCTATTCATTAATCCACCAGTTGTTCCTGTATTATATGGGATTAAAATTGCTTCATTTCCATATTTCTCTTTTACCTCTTTAAGTTTGTTTGCAATTGTGTCAATTGCTTCATCCCAAGAGATTCTTACAAATTTTCCTTCTCCTCTTTTCCCAACTCTTTTTAGAGGATATTTTAATCTATTTGGATTATATACTCTAAATCTATTTGATCTACCTCTTAAACAGGCTCTAACTTGGTGAGAACCAAATTCATCACCACCTGTGTTATCTGTCTCTATATGATCAATTTTATTGTCATTTACAAATACTCTTATGGCACATTTACTACCACAATTGATAGTACATCCAGCCCATTTTATAGCGTCATACTCTTTTTTTGTAACTTTTGTTTTTTCTGCTAAAGAGGGAATAGGTAGAACTGTACTTGCTGCAACACTTCCTCCTACTGCTCCACTCCATTGCAAAAATTGTCGTCGACTAACTTGCATGATGTCTCCTTAATTAATATCATTTATAAATAAAATCTTATAAAATAAAGTTAGCAAAAAGATGTCAGTTTTCAATAAGTAGTAAAAAATGTTTACTAAGGAGATATTGATATAATTAAACAAAAAGTATTGGATTCTCAATGAAAAATTTATTAGTTTCAATTTTTATAATAAGTCTTTTTATGTCAGCTTTATATGGGAAAAGCAAGCATATTCTGGTCTTACAATCATATAATAAAGGTTTGGTTTGGACAGATAATATTTCAAAAGGTGTTGAAGATGTTCTTCTGTCTCAAAAAAATCCTTATGAGATTACAACAGAGTATATGGATACAAAAAAGATAAATAATAAAGAATATATGGAGCAGATGTATAAACTTTTTCTTATGAAAATGAAGATACAAAAGTTTGATGCTGTAATTGCTGGAGATAATGAAGCTGCTGAGTTTATTTTAGAATATAAAGAGGAGCTTTTTGAAAATGTCCCTCTGATATTTTGTGGAATTGATAAACGAGATCCTGGTTTAAATATAGATATGGTACTAAAAAAAGGTATCACTTTGATTTTAGAGAGTAAAGAGATAAAAATCAATATGCAGTTTATAACTAAAATTTTGCCAAATTTGAAAGAGCTGTATGTTATAAATGATTATACAGGAGCTTCGGTTTTAGTAAATAATACATATAGACGAGAGGCAGAAGCCTTAGAGGAAAAGGGTATTAGAGTAGTTCTTAATTTCGATGGGAATTTAGAAGAGATTGAGGAAGATATAAAAAATCTTCCAAAAAATAGTGCAGTATTATTTGGTAGTTTATTTAGAGATAAAAATGGTAATTATGTTCCCTATTATGATGTAAATAGAGTTTTAAATACTTCAAAAGTTCCTCTTTTTGCCATGTCTGATTCACACTTTGGAAAAGGCGTGATAGGAGGCTATCTTTTAAGAGGTTATGATTTAGGAAAGGCTGCTGCAAAAGAGGCAATAGATATTTTAGAAAAAGGGGAAAAACCTCTAAAAGAGCCAATAGTAATCCCTTCTCAATGGACATTTGATTATAGAATTCTTGAAAAATATAATATAAATATGTCAAAAATACCTAAAGAATCAATTATTATAAATCTTCCTAAAACTTTTTTTGAAAAAAATAAAAAGCTGGTTGAATACTCTTTTATTCTTCTTCCTTTTTTAATAATCTCTTTGATTTTTGCAATAATAAACAACTATCAAAAATATAAATTAAGTCAAAAACTAAAAGCCCAAAGTGAGTTACAGGCAGTTTTGCTTAATAATATACATAGTTCTATTTTTTGGATTGATAATCAAAGTAGAGTTAAAGGGTGTAACAACTCTTTTTGTAGAATGCTAAATATGCCCCAAGATGAAATTATTGGAAAAGAGATTTGTGAAATCTTTTTTAAATTTTGTGATATGTCAATAAAAGAGAGCTTAAAAGAGTTAAAAGAGATTGAGTTTACAATAGATGAAAGAATATATAGACTTACAAGTCAGATATTTATGAACAACAAAGGTGAAAATGGTGGTATAGTTTCTATTATTACAGATATTACAGAGAAAAAACAACTTGAAGTTAATACCCAGTTTATTGTTCAACAATCAAAACTTTCAGAAGTTGGAGAGATGCTTTCTGCAATTGTTCATCAATGGAAAAATCCTCTTGTGGAATTATCAGCAGTTGCCCATAAAATGCTCTATTATGACAAAAAAGAAAAACTTACAAGTAAAGATATAAAAATATTTTATGATAATATTATGACACAAACCATATATATGAGTGAAACAATAGATGGCTTTAGAGATTTTATTAGACCATCTAATACTCCAAAAGCCTTTAATGTAGATACGGGCTTAAAAGAGGTTTTAATGCTTTTATCACACTCCTTAAAATATGATCATATTGAACTTGATTATATAAATAGTTCAAAAGAGTTTTGTTTTGCGTATGGCTATCCAAATGAGTTTAAACAAGTTGTTGTTAGTATAATTAATAATGCAAGAGATGCTATAGTGGAAGAAAAAAATCTAAATAGTACTCTAAAAGGAAAAATCACACTAACTTTGAAAAAAAATACAGAAGGTATAGACCTCTTTGTTGATGACAATGGATGTGGAATAAAAGAAAAAGTTATGGATCAAATATTTAATCCATTCTTTACAACAAAAAGCAGAGGTGATGGTTTTGGTTTATATATGGCAAAGTTAATTATAGAGAATAAAATGGAAGGTAGAATAAAAATCTCGTCCTTAGAAAAAGGTACAAGAGTAAGTATTTCTATACCAATATCAGAGAGTATAACTTAATGAAGATTTTGCTTTTAGAAGATAATGTAAGTTTATCAGAGATAATAAAAGAGATGTTCGAAGAGAAAGGGCTTATTGTTGATTGGTTTAAAGATGGAGAAGAGGCTTTATATGCAATTATAAATGGATATGATTGTTTCGTATTAGATATAAATGTACCCTCATTAAGTGGACTAAATCTTTTAAAAGAGATAAGAGATAGAGATAAAACGACTCCTGCAATTATAATAAGTTCAAATATAGAACTAGAGACTATACAAAAGGCTTATGTCAATGGTTGTAATGATTTTTTAAAAAAGCCTTTTTATATTTATGAGTTAGAGTGTAAGGTTGATCTTTTATGTAAAAATGAAAAGAATATTAATCTTTGTGAAGGATTTTCTTATAATTTAAAAGCTGAAATCTTATATGACAAAGAGAATAATAGTGTTAAACTTACTCACAAAGAGAAGAGATTATTAACACTATTGTGTAAAACTCCAAATATTACTGTCTCATTAGAGGTTATTGAACAATATGTATGGGAAGGTGAAATTGTAGGAATTTCAGGTATTCGTTCTTTGATAAAAAGGGTTAGATTAAAGATTTGTAAAGAGTTTATCCAAACAGAAAATTATGGATATAAGTTAATTACCAATCAAATGGGAAGTTAAAAACTTTCCCATTCTGCGTCATCTTTATTCTCTATTGAAGGAGTAATTTGTTTTTCCTTTGAATCCTTTTTAGATTTGTTAGGAAGAGCCTTAGAAGAGGCTTTTTTATTATCATTAGGATTGATGTGAATATGTTTAGCTTTAACATCATCTTTACCTATAAACCTTTTTTCATCTGCATTTCTAACAATAGCTAAAGCAATGTGTTGGGTTTGAACAGCAACCTCTTGGGTATGGGTTGCAACACTAGCATTCTCTTGGGTTTGTTGGTCAAGCTCAGTTACTGCATCATTTATCTGTTCAATTCCTGCTTGTTGCTCTTTTGATGACATCTCTATATCTTTTATAATTTGAATTGTTTTTATAATATTCTCATTTAGATCTTGATATCCATGTATCATCTTATCTGCAATACTTTTACCATCATTTGCTTTAGTAGTAGCATTTTCAACTAAGGCTTTAATCTCATTTGCTGCTTCTGCAGATCTTGAAGCTAGGTTTCTTACCTCTTGGGCAACAACTGCAAATCCTTTCCCTGCTTCTCCTGCTGTTGCTGCTTCAACTGCTGCATTAAGTGAAAGAATATTTGTTTGGAAAGCTATTTGATCAATAATAGTAATTGCTTCATTTATTGCTTCAACTTGATTATTAATCTCATCCATTGCTGTTGTTGTTTCAGAAGCTAGTTTCTCTCCACTATTTGCTGATCTATTTAACTCTTCTGCATATTTTGACATCCTTACAACATTTTCTGTATTTTGTGTAATATTCCCTGTAATTTGTTCTAAGGCTGCTGCTGTCTCTTCTAAAGATGCTGCTGCTTCATTTGTTGAGTTACTTAATGATTCTACATTCTCCAATAGTATATCTGCACTCTCTTGCAGTGTTAATCCTATTGATTTATTCTCTACTAGCATCTCGTTTATGATTTCAGCTAATCTATTAAGACCTTGAGAGGTTTTTCCTGTTGGGTTTGGTATTCTATGAGTAAAATCAAGATCTTGAAAATTTTCAAGACCTGTTTGTACTTTATTCATATCTCCACAAACTCTATCTGCCATAATTTCAAGCATCTCATTAAATATATTTCTTAATTCATGCAGAGATTCATTTTTTGTATCAAGCTCAACTTTTTTGTATAAAATACCGTGTTTTGCTTCATTTACAATTCTTTTTACATCATCTATTACAAGTAAATCTTTGTGTAGTCCATCTTCAATAGTTTGTAAGTATTTATTAAAGTTTTCACTTACAATACCAATCTCATCTTTTGATTCAACACTAACCCTTGATTTAACATCTCCACTATTTAATAGTTGAAGCACACCTTTATTTAATCTATTAAGAGATTTTGCAATACTTACAGGTATTGTAATAGAGAATAGAATAACTGCTATTATGATTAGAATAGAGACTATCAATGAGGTGTTAGATAAATTTTTATTTAGCTTGGCTACCATTGGACCAATAATCTCTTGTTCACTTTTTATTGATTGTTTCATATCTTCTGCTAAAGCAGCTATATTAACACCTATAGGTCCCAAAGAGTCTTGAATAAGCTGATTCCTAGTTTCAACAATTGTGACAAGTTTATTTAAACCAGAAATATAAGTAGTTAAGAGTTTATTTGCTTCTTCTATTAACTCTTTTCTATTTGTTGAGCTAAGTGAATTTTTTAATTTTACTAAATCTTCTTTAAATAATGAGAACTCTTCAAGTGCTTTTTGTATATCCTCTTTTGTGTTTGTATTTAAAAATTTAACCACATAAAGTCTAGCAAGTAGAAGAAGTTTAATTGAGTATGAAGTAGCTAAAGCTTCATCTTGTCTGTTATTCTCTTGAGCTTTTTTAGTTACTAATGTTAGGACCTCTTCAATCTTTTTACCATTTATGTTTAAGTTATTATTGACAATGTTATTTCTTTCATTAATTAATGCAATTATCTTATAAAAATCACTATTATAAGTTTGCAATTGATTATCAATTTTTGTTACCATTTCTGCCCGTTTAGAATTCTTGATTTCTTTTTTGGCTACTTCCAAAAATTCTGTTGTTAGTTTATAGTATTTGTCAAATTCATCAATACTATCTTTAGATTGTGTTCTTAGATAAGTTGCTCCTTGCATTCTCATCATAAGCATATTGCCTTGCACTGTATTTGCTAACAAACTATCTTTTGCTAACTCCCTATATGTTGAAAATCCGTCAGTTGCTTTATTCAATCCTATAATATTATATATTGCAAGAATTGCTACAAGTATTGAAATGGTAACAAATGAGAGGATTAGTTTCATTTTAATGGACATATTTTTTAGCATATCTATTCTCCTTCAAACAAATAATATTTTAAATGATAAATAAATAATTGTTAAAGCGAACTTATAAATAATATATAATATAATCAATTATATGTAATGAAATATTGGGAACTTATCTTTTAAGTTGATTAGTATTATCATATAAATAACAAATAAAAAGATGAGAAAATTTAAAAAACTAAATAATCAATTGGAATAGAAGTATAAAAGAAAAATAGGCTTATAAGAGATTAATATGAGCTTTTTTTGTAATAGTTTTTAAAAAGTAAAGCCAGTTCTATTGTTTAATTATTTCTGTTTAATCTACATCCAACTTTTTGAATTGTCTCTATAATTTTATGTTCTAATTTACTTCTTAGCCTATAAACTAAAGTTCTTAAAGTACTATCTGAAATGGTACTATTAGGCCAAATTCTCTGTTCTAATTCGCTAAAAGAGACAACATTGTTATTTGCTTCAATAAGTATTCTAAGTAAAAGATTCTCATTTTTACTTAAGTTTATAGGCATCTCTTTAAAAAAGAGTTTGTTTGTTTTGTAGTTATAATAGTATCCAAGACCCAAATCCAAATCAACAAGATTTTTGTATAACTGGCTTTTTTTACTATTTTTATAAATTCCTAAAAGAATATTTGATTTTAATTCATCTCTTTTAAAAGGTTTTATAAGATAACTTACTGGTTCAGTTTGAATAGCTCTACTTATAGTTTTTTCATCAGTAAAAGCAGTAATATAAATAACAGGAATTTTTTCATTTAAGTGAATTTTTTTTATGGTTTCAATTCCATCTAAACCTTTACCTAGATTTATATCCATAAGTATTAAATCTGGTTTATTTACTCTTACGCTATTTAGTGCCGCATTGTAGTTTGTTGCAGTTCCAGTTACTTCAAAGTTGAGACTTTGAAGTATCTTTTTTATGTCCAAAGCAACTATAGTTTCATCTTCAACAATTAAAATTTTCGCTCTATTCATCTCTTTCCTTTGTTTAATGATACCATTTAGTTGTTACAGTTTTTGTTGCAAATTCATCTATTGTTCCAAAAAAACTTTTTTGAAAAATTTTGATGCAAACTCTGGATTATAAGAGATAATTAAAAAAGGTACATCAAGGGAACCATACCCTTCCATCTCTTTGTAAATCTCTACTCCTCCTAATTTTTTAAAAAGTTTTAAGTGGTCTTTTCTTATCCCTGAAAGAGCAATATCAATATCATTATTAATAAAGATATTATATATTCCACACATAAGATATTTGAACTCTTGATGAAGTCCCTCATTTCTATATTTAACTACATTTCTAGAGATCTCTCCAATAGTATTATATTTTTTTCTCATATCATCAAATTTAACTTTTCCTTCTGTTGGAAGATTCTCTTTAGAGTCAAATATAAGTCTTATAGAAGCTGTTACTTCTTTGTTTTTTTGATAATATATAACTGCTGAGTTCATATCAAATTTGTCAAAATTGAGACCCTCTATAGTATCAGGAAACTCATGTTGGTAGTTAATATCTGTGTAAACGTCACTTCTTAGTTTGAATACTTCAATCAACTCTTCAGCTGTTTTAGTAAGTTTTAGATTATTTTTTTCATATGTCCAGACAAGTTTTTTATTAAATGATATTGTCTCATCAATTACTTTTTCTAAAAAAATTCTTTTATTAAAGATTTCAATAGCTTTTTGTTGCTCTTTGTAAAACCCCTCAGGAAGATATGTTGATTTTTGTTGGAAATTTGCTTCAAGCAACTCTTGTAACTGGAATAACGAGATGTTTTTGTTTATATTTACCATTTTTTGTCCTTTTTTTTAAGGACAACTTTACAAGAGCAGCGTCACGCTTTCTGTCACAAACAAATTAAGCTAAAAAAGAGGAGTTAGTTTACATCCTAAAGAGGGAACAGTTTCAATAATTTTATACTCAAGTTTTCCCCTTAAACGATAAATCAGTGTTCTTAACGCACTACTTGAAACTGCACAATCAGGCCAAATATAGTACTCAATCTCACTAAAACTTATTAATGAACCTTTTGCTTCAACTAAAAGAGTTAAGAGTTTTTTCTCATTTTGACTTAGTTTTATAGGTATATTTTCATAATATAGTATCTCATTATTTAAATCAAAAAAATAGTTAAATCCTAAATTTACACATTTCATCTCTATATTACATCTATTAGATTTATTTAATTTATAAAGACCCAAACGGATTGTGGAGTTTAGTTCATCCCTTTTAAAAGGTTTAATAAGATAACTTATTGGATTGGTTTCAATGGCTCTGCTTATTGTTTTTTCATCGGAATAGGCAGTTAAATATATGATGGGAATATTCTCTATTTTTTGGATAGCAATTGCTGTTTCAATACCATCTTTATCGCCAAATAGATGAATATCCATGAGAATAATATCTGGTTTGTTATTTATTACACTTTCAAGAGCTTTGTTATAACTTCTTACACATTGGGTAACTTCATAACCCAAATGCAAAAGAGCACTTTTTATATCTAAAGCAACTATAGTTTCATCTTCAACTATTAAAATCTTTGCCTTTTTCATAATCTATCCATGTAATTGATACCTTTACTCCATCTTGAGAATCCGTTACTATTTCTCCATCTAACTGTTGGGTTGCTAATGTATGAATTAATAATGTTCCTAATGAGTTGTCTTTTATTGATTTTTTATCATATCCAATTCCATTGTCTTTTACTTCCAAGAGAAAAGTGTTGTCATTTTTCTCTAAATTAATATATATATTTCCTTCCTTTTTTGGGAAAGCATATTTAAATGAGTTTGTAAGTAGTTCATTTAGGATTAAACCACAATAAATAGCATCTTCAATTCTTAGTTCAGTTTTTACATTCAAAATAATCTCTATATCTTTTTGGTAACTGTATTTTACCTCTTCAACTAATACTTCAAAATATTCAAAAGCATTTATAGATGATATATCATCTTTCCTATAAAGAAGTTCGTGTAAGTGACTCATAGCATTAATTCTATTTTGTATTGTCATTAATACATCTTGAAGTCTCTCATCTTCAACTTCATCATTTTGTAGTCTAATTAAAGAAACAATTGTTTGCATATTATTTTTAACTCTATGATTTAGCTCTTTTAGAAGAAGACTTTTTTCCTCTAATGCTTTTGTTAAATCTACTGTTCTCTCTTCAACTTTTTTAGCAAGAATTTTAGTCTCATTTTTTTGTTGATCTAAAAGTTTTTTATTTGCCTCTTCTTTCTCTTTTTGCAAAGAGTTAATTCTATTTGCCAAAGCAATAGAGAATAAAATAGCCTCTAAAATAAAAGAGATTTCAACAAAATAAGGTACATGTTCATAGATATTAAATATCCCAGCACTTGATAAAAACATTAACATCCCAGAGGTTAAGAAAATTGTCCAGGCAAAGAGTATAAAATAGGCTTGTCTATTCCTTTTTATTGCTGCATATAAAGTTAAATACATTAGATAAATTAGAAGTAACATTGTAAATAAATTTCTATATTTATCATATCCATTTGAAAAAAGGAAAAAGAGTATGGCAATAGGAATTAAAATAAGAAAAGCATTTAATATAAGATTGTGTTTTGGGTACTGTTTTGTTTGTAAAAAAGTTTTTGTAAACATTCCAAGAGCTAAAACAGGGAAAGCAACAATTATTGATGCTGCTTCAATAAGATTATGAATAGTTTGAGTAGATTCAATAAAAAACTTAATAAAACCTACATAAACTAATTGATGAAAAACAATGCCAAAAATATAAAGTACATAATATAAGTAACTTAAATCCTTTGTGAAAAAGAAAATAAAGAGATTGTATACTCCTAGAATAAGCATTGATCCAAAAAACAAAGCCAAAATAATCTGATGGAATACCTCTTTATTAAAAAAGGCTTCCTCCTGCCAAAGTTTAACTTTTATAATCAAAGTAGTAATATAAGAAGAAACATTTAAATAATAGGTTTTTGTTTCATTTGCTTTAAGATGGGCTTCAAAAGTTGGATTAACACTATTTCTTGTGAAATCTTTTGAAAAGAGTCCATTTTTTTGTTCTTGATAATTCTTATCTGGATCATAGAAATTTACTGTAGTTGTAAGTGGGTTATCATACTCAATTATTCTATTTAGGATACTATTTGAGTTATTTTGTAGAGTAAACTTAATCCAGACATTAAAATCAGGAGAGTAACCATATGGTAATATTTTTTTACTGTTTGGTTCAAATTTTAAATTTTTTCCAATAATATCATCTATAGTCAAATTTTTTGTTTTATCAATATATATTTCTGAGTGAGAAAGAATATCTGTACTTTTTGTCATTTCATCAATTTTAATTATTTGGGCATGCAATAGTGATGATAAAAAAAGAAGTAAAATTATAATTTTTAATTTCAAAGTAGGGTACCTTTAGATTTTTAGTAAATTATACTTAAGATGAATTGGGTTTCTTATAAATAGAAATATTCGAAAGCAAATATAGCACTAATATTGTGACAATTTTTGTGACATAAGCTAAATTAGAGTGGAATTTTTACCTCAAAAACAGTATAACCATTTTTAGAGTTTGCTTCTATTGTTCCTTTAAAAATATTATTAATAATCCCTTTACAAATATGTAATCCTTTTCTTTGTATATCTTCATTTTCACTTTCAAAATTTTCATTAAAGATTTTTTTTGTAGCTTTTAATGGAAGCTCTTTTGCATTGTCTTCAACTTTTATTACAATAAAAGTTTCAGTAATTGAAGCCCCAATAAAAATATCTTTTTTTGTATATTTTTTATTTGATGACTCAAACTCGTTTAATGAGTTATTTATAAGGTTTAATATCACTTGAGAGAATTCATTTTTTAAACCTTGTATCTTAATCTCTTCATTAATCTCTTTTCTTATATCAATATGTAACTTTTTTAATCTTCCCATTAAAATTCTTTCAACGGTGTTGACAATATCTGAAAGACTAAAGAGTTCAATTCCTTTATCAAGGGATAAAAACAGTTTTAAATCAGCAGTTGTATCAAACATAAATTGGGTACTCTCTTTAATTGTTTCCACTCTTTTTAAAGTATTCTCTTCATCAAGTTTATTTATTGTTTCATATTCCAACTCTATAGCTTGAGTATTTAATGAGATAAGATTTAAAGGGTGTTCCCATTGAAGAATAATATTATCAATTAAGTTTCCAATCTCTGCAAGTTTTGTTTTTTGAGCAAGTCTTTGTTCACTTTTTAATCTTTTTGCCAACTCCTCTTTTACCCTTTTTTCTAGTTCATTATTAAGCTCTTTAAGCTCTGTTATATCTATGGCAATACCTAAAATAAAATCTTTTTTAAAAAGTCCCAAGAAAGTTATTTTTATCAATCTTGTATCAAAATATAACTCTTTACTATTACTTGGAAGATGAAGAATATCTTCATATTTTATTTTGCTTTTTTTAAGAGCTTGGGAATCTTTTATTTTATTAGTATATGGAAGATTTTTTGAGCTAAAATCATAAGATATTTTCCCCAATAGTGACTCTTTATTCTTAAAACTATAAAGACTTACTAAAGATTCATTTACCAAAACAAATTTGCCAACTCTATTTTTTAGTGCAATAGGAAAAGGCAAACTATCAATTAAAGTCTCTAAAATTTTCATTTGAAATGCTTGTAGATATGAACCAATAATAACAATAGGAAAAGTAACAACAAAGATGATGATAAATATCATAAAAATTTCATTTTCTAACTCTTTTTCTTCTTTTTCATAAATCTCTTTTTTTACTGAATAGATTATAAAAAAGTCGGTATCAGTAATAGAAACTCTATCTATGTAGTAGAGTAGATTCTTGTCTTTATAGTTATTTAGTTTTAATTCATCTATATTTTTTATTTCATCTTTTACTTTATAATTAGTTTTAAGTTGGGTACTCCAACATTTTTTTCTATCAGGATGAAGTAAAAAATTACCTACATTATCCATATAGTACACATTGAATATATTTTGTGCTGAAATATAATCTATTAAATTCTTTACATTATAATTGATTATTAAAATTCCTAAAAATTTATCTCCTTCGTAAATGGGTGTTGAGACTCTTATTGTAGGTTTGTATGGTATTTCAATTTCACCATTTTCTACATTTAAGTCAAAATCAGAGATGTAGTATTGATTCTCTTTTAAATTTTTTGTTCTTAAAAAATAGTATCTATTCTCTTTGTTTTGAAGGTTTTTTGCAACATACGTTTCGCCACTTATTTTATCAACTCTTATTCTCTCCATCCCTTCATTGTCTAAATATCTTACCTGAAAAATATCTTCATTTGTTTTTGCATAATTTTCAAAATCATGGATTAAAGTGTTTTCTATATTTTTATCATAATCCATAATATATTGTTGGAAATTTCCACTCTCTTTTATAACTCTTAAAATTAGTCTATAGTGATCAATCTCTTTTTTTATCTGAATCTCTGTTTTGTTAAACTCATTTTGAGCAAGTTTAATATTGTTTTCATAAGTAGACTCAATTAGACTATCTTTTAAATAGATAAACATTAAAATAGCAATGGCAGTATTTAAAATTGCAACTGTAATAAGAAAAATATACGCATTCTTTTTTTGCTGATATTGAAAAGTCCATTTTTTTCTCTTTATTTAGAAAGTAGAAAATTTTACTTATTTAAACTGAAAGGTATTTTTAATATTTATTTTAATTATTTTAATGTAGTTTAAACTCTATTTTTAGGGTAACTATTAGAGGAAAAATATCTTTTTGTGTGGGTGTTTTTATTGGAAAACTATCTTCTATTGCATTAAATACGGCTTTTTTAAAGATTTTATTCCCTTGCAATAACTTAATATTATTAACACTTCCATTTTGGAAAATTTCAAAGCTTACTTTTGTATCTCCTTGGATTCCACGTCTTTTTGCACTATCTGGGTAGATTTTATTTTGATTAATTTTACTTTTAACTTTTGCTAAAAACTCATTTTTTATTGATGCTATGCTAATTGATGCTACTTGAGATTTAGGTTCTACTTTTTTTTGTTCTTTTTGCTCTAAAGGGTCTTTAATAGGAGTTTCACAAATCTTTTTTTCTTCTGGAAGTTTTTTTACAAGAGTCTCCTCTTTTTTTACCAAACTCTTTTTTAAAACCTTTTTTTCTCCTCTTTTTTCAATTTTTTTCTCTTTTTTTATAATCTTTTTTTCTTCTATTCTAGGAGTATCTAACTGCTTTTTTTCCTCTTTTATTGGTGGAGAAAGAAGTGAGATTTTTACAACTCTTTTCTCTTCTATAGTTTTATTTGAAAAAGAGGGTTTAGTGTTGTTATAAACAACTGCAAAAATTAATGAGCCATATAGAAATAGCGAGATTAAAAAAGAGCCTAAATATCTCAACTTTTGGATTCCTTTTTTGTAATTATTGCAATATTTTCAAACTCATTCTCTTTTAGAGTATCTAAGAGTTTAATAAAGAGTTCAAATCTAACATCTTTATCGCAATTTATCTCAATATTGGTTTTTTTATCATATTTAAGCAAACTATTTTCAAGCTCTTTTTCATCTATAGAACTTTCGTTAAAGAGTATCTCATCATTTGCTTTTATTGTAACAACTAGACTTTTTTTATCTTTTTTTATTGTGGCACTTTTTGCACTAGGCAAGTTTACAGGAATTATACCTTTTGCTACAAATGAGGCAGTGGTAAGAATGATTACTAAAAGGACCAACATAATATCAATAAATGGAATTACATTTATTGAATCAAATTTTTTAGGCTTCACTCTTTGCCTTTTGTAAAACTTCCCATTTAGCAATCAAAACTTCACTTTTTCTAACTAAATGGTTGTTAAATACAATTGCAGGAATAGCCACAATAAGCCCCATCGCTGTTGCTTTTAAGGCTAAAGCCAGAGAAGTCATAATGTTTTTTACATCAATATTTCCACTTTGACCCATAATATAAAAGGTAACAATAATGCCAAATACTGTCCCAAGCAGACCAATATATGGTGCATTTGATGCAGTTGTAGTAATAATACCAATATTATTTGTCAAATCTATCTCTAACTCCTCTTTGTTTTTATACTCTTCAAGTTTGATAGTTTTGTAAAACCAAATTCTTTCAATATAAAACATTAGTGTTAAGAAACTAAGAAAGCCCAAGAAACCGATTATTCCATAATCGGTTATCTTATTTATTAGTTCAATGTCCATTTATCTCCTTTGATGTTGTTAAAACTGTTGGTTGTTTTTCAACAGTTTTTGTATGGGTTTGATGTCTATGATTCTGCTCTTTTACTCCATAAGTATTAAATACATAGATTCTATAAAGATTAAGAAATAGATATAAAGATATAAGTGCAGAAGCAAAAAAGAATGCAAATACTTTTTTTAAAGTTGAGGCTTCAAAAAATTTCAATCTTTTTGCTAATATTAAATAAGCCCAAACTACAGCTAAATAAGGGAAAAAACTAAATATTTTTAACCAAGATGCATCCCTTGAGGCTAGGTTTTCAACTTTTTGTAAATCAAGGTTGAATCCATAAATAAATCCATTTGCTATATCTGCATAGGTGTGAGTAAAAAAACTATGAAGCAAGTGTGCTAAACCACCAATAACAAAAATTGGAATAAAGGCATATCCTAAAGTATATAAAGTTGTATTGAAACTACTTTTTAATAGTTTTGAGGCAAGAAACATACCTATAAAAACAGTTAAAATAGAGAATATTAGGGCATAAAGAAATGAGAACATTCCAACTGTATCTAAACCTTGAAGATTAAAAAGTTGCTCAAACTGTGCAGCTGTTTTGCTCCAAATAAACTCATTTGCAAGGTTTGTTCTATTTAATCCATGATGAAAAGACATGGTAATAGGAATACAAGCAATAATAAGTATATAAGTCCACACTTCGGCACTATTTATCTTAAATTTGCTAAATAGGGAGTTTGAAGGTTTTTCAACTTTAAAACTAACTGCTTCACATGCACTACTACAATCCATACATAAAGAGCAATCTTCCATAGAGTTTTTTTTCTCAAAAGTAAAGGGTTTTAAATTGTAACTACAGGCTTTTGCACACTCAAAAGTTTTACACTCTTTGCAATCTTCACTATAGGTTTTTAAACTTGTAAAAGAGATTTTATTAAAAGCTCTTGTTAGCGTTCCAATAGGACAGATAAATTTGCAGTAAGACATATCTTTATACAAATAAAATAGTGTAACTGAAAGAAGAGTTAATATTGTAAACATTAAAGCTGTGTTAAAAGGAGTTTTCCAAAAACTTGGGAAAGAGTAGTATACAAACCACCAACCAATAACTAAAATCATAATACCAATATATCTATTTTGCAAAAATTTAGGCATCTCTTTTTTTAGCCCTAATTTTGTGATATATTTTCCTAAAAAGCCATGGGGACAAATCCCACAGAAAACTCTTCCAAAAGTAACAAGAGAAACCACCATAAATAAAGACCAAAAAAGTCCCCAGAAAAGATATCTTGTAAAACTATTTTCTAACGTTGGTTCCTTAAATCCTAAAAAAATTGCATATACAAAAAGAGAAAGAGTTAACAGCTGTATCACTTTAATAAATACTCTATTTTTGAAAACTACTTTTAATATTGGCATTGCAAAAATATCATTAAAATCTCTATTTTTTGAAGTAATCATTTTATATCCTAAAATTTATATCTTAACCCAACATAAAAAGACCTAGATGGTCCGACAATAATTGTTGCATCTTCCATAGTGTAACTTACGCTACTATTTGTCAATTGTACAAACTGATAATAGTCTCTATCAAGAAGGTTGTCTACTCTTCCAAAAAGTTCAAGATTTTTGTTAACTTTATATGAAGTTCTTAAATTTACTAAAGCATAACCACCTTGTTTGTAGTAGTTTGTTTCATCTGCGTAATAACTACTTTTAGCAATAATCTCAGGTGACAGAGTTAAATTAGCTCCAACTTTATAATCAAATCTTAGATTAATTGTATGTTTAGGAGTTCTAGGAACTTGATTATTTGAGAGATCAAGGGTATTGTAATTTCCAACTGAAACATACTGTTTAAAACTATATCTTGTAAAATATGCATCCAAATAAGTATAGGCTAAATTAAATCCTAAATCTTTTGATAAATCACCACTTAAAGCAAGTTCGAAACCTCTACTTACCATATCTGCAACATTATCATAATAGTTTGCTTCATCAGAACGTCTTACATAGTTTCCTGCGCTTTTCCCAATATAGTCATCTCTGTTTAGCTGATAGATTGAAGCATCATAATTTACAAATCCTAAACTACCCTTTACTCCTATTTCATAGTTGTATACTGATTCAGATTTAATATCAGTTGTATAACCATCAGCGCTATTACTGCTTATTTGATCAGCTGTTGGAGCTCTAAATCCTGTAGAGATACTTGTATATAAGTTTGTATTTGAGTTGATTTTATAATTTAATCCAGCTCTATATGAACCTTCATCGTAAGTTGATTTTATACTACTAGCTGGTTTAGTAAGATTTTTCAAATCATACTTTATATTATCATATCTGGCATTTAATGTTGAGGTTAAATTATCTGTTATTTTATATTTAAATTCTCCATAAATAGCATTTACATCTTCATTTGTATCTACTGCTGAGTATGTTAATCCAGCGTGTAAAGGTGTACTGCTTGATTCTTGTTTATTTCTTTGAATATCAGCTCCTGCCATAAAAGCACTTTTCTCAAAACTAAATCTGTATTCACTTTTTATACCATTTTGTGTCCATTTCTCATCATTTGCATAATCATGTGATTCATCTAGTCCATCACCATTAGCATCTTCATAACCAGATTGATAAGATTTATCATCAAGATATCTATAGGTACTAACCATTAAGTTTGAGTTATCTTCAAAATCTTTTGAATAGGTTAAAAAAGTTTTAATAAGAGTTGTATCATAATCTGATGAGTAAGTAATCTCTCTTGCACTTTTTGGGTCAATTGTTGCTGCTGTAACTCCATGAACTCCACTTCCATCACCACTATCTATTTTGTTATAACTTAAACCAAAAATAATATCACTTGTATCATCTATATAGTAGTTATATTTACTGCTAAAAGATTTATTATCATTAAAAGCTCTGTCCCAATAACCATTTGTAGTTTTATAACTTCCTTGAATTTGAAGAGCAGAGTTTTCAAAACTTCTATTTGTTGAAGCAAGATATTTTTGATAACCAAAACTTCCAAACTCTGTTTCTACCTTGCTAGAGTTTTCTCCTTTTGGTCTTTTTGTAGTAATTACAATGGCTCCTGCAATGGCATCATTTCCATAAAGATATGAAGCTCCACCTTTAATAACTTTGATTGTTTCAATATTTTCTAAATCTATATTTATTTTTCCAGTTGTCTCTTGAACAGGAACTCCATCAATTACAACTGCAACCCCAGGTCTTTCTCCCATATATACTTGGTTATCAACTCCTCTTATATGAAGTTTAACAATATCTCCTTCAGTCTGCATAGCTGTAATTCCAGGCACCGAGTTTAAAACTTCAACAATATTTTGTGGGTTGATTTTCTCAATTTCATTTGAATCTACAATTGCAGTTGATGAGATATCACTTAATGTAGATTTAAATTTATCATCAATTGTAGAGGAGTCAACACTAATAACTCCTAAATCTTCAGTTGCAAATAGCAGTGAAGCTAGACCAATTGATAAAAATATGGCTTTTTTCATTTTTCTCCTTTGTTATAAAGACACCAATATTAATTTTAAAGAGATAATCAACTATAATAAATATTGGTATCTATGTACCAAATTTCCTACCTATGAGTCGCCAAACTTACTTTAGGTAGGAAATCCTACTTTAAAAAGAGTATCAATATTTTGTTAATTTTTAGTTAATTTTTTTAAGCTTTATATAATATTTGTCACTGAAATGTATTTTTTTGATAGGTAGAGGTTTGAAGTGGCAAAATACCACTTCAAATAAGTTTTAAGATAGAAAAGTTGTTTTATACTCCTCTTCATCAAAGCCAATTGTAAACTTCTCTTCACCATTTAGTCCATGTTCTATTATAGGTCTTTTTAAAATTCCATTATCTTTAGAGATTATCGATACAGCTTTTTTTTCTGTAGTTTTTTTATCTTTTAATCCTAAATCTTTATAGGTTTTACTTCTTGGATTTAACATCTGTGTAGCAGGTATAAATCTTTGCCAGTTCTCAATTTTTGGTAGATCAACAGGTTCTTTTGTCAGGTCTATAAACTCATAGCAGATATTATTCTCATCGAAAAAAGCTTTAGCTTTTTTAACACTTGGGCAACTTTTAATACCGTAAACTCTCATTCTATTCTCCTTTTTATTGAACTTCAATAGTATATTTCAAATCTAATTGAGTGCTAAAATCTTTAGCAAAACCAAAAGCAATACCTTGAATAGTATAATCAACTCCCGATTCACTCTGACTTACACTTTTAACCGGATAAACATACATCTCAATACATTGATCAAAATGAAATGTTATTGTTTTGTTTAAAGACTGGTCTAAAATTGTAAGTTGTGAATTTTCAAAGTGCAAACTCTCTCCTATATTGTGTCCATTAACAGTCAAAATCTCATAATCTTGGAAATGAAAATTAAACTCCAATAGATATCTCATTACAGAGATTTCATCTGTTTGGATATTAATATTAGAGTGAATTTTTCGATTTTCAAAAGTAAAAGTTTTAGTTAAAGTTGTATCTTTTTTTGAAATCCTATAAATGCCTCCATCTCTTTTAAGTTTAATACTATTTTGGGTAGTTTCAACTACCTCAAATGGTTGATTTGCAAAATCTCCATACTCTTGAAAAGTACAAGATTTAAACTCTGCTCTTGTAAAACCTCTATCGGTAATATGGTCAATTGCAGATTTTTTGATATACCAATCTGAAAACAGTTCAATATCTTCAGTAGTTGCAAGGATGTTGTCGTTATGAATTGTTGCAATCTCTTCATCACTCTCTTTTTTTTCTAAAACTTCATCACTGTTCTCTTCAACTCTTTGTATTTTATTATGATAAGTTTCATGGTATCTTGTAAGGGTATTTTGAAGATTGAACTCTTTTTTTCTTATATCAAACTCAACAATCTGTCCACCCATTTTTGGGTCAATAATTGTGATTAATTCAGGAGTATAAAACTTATACTCTTCATAAGAGTCCATATTTATATCACTTTTAGTGTAACCACTTTTAATATCAAGTAGATTTTCACATTTTATTATATATTTGTAGGCATTATCTCTAAGATTTGGAAGATAAATTCCTCCAAAAACACCATGCCATAGTACATCGTTGCATTGGGTTCTATAAAGAAAATCTTTAAATTGTTCATTTTGGTTTTCAACTTTTGAAAGTTCTAATGCTCTTTTATGAATCCAGTTGCTCTCATTATATTTGATAAAGAAGTTTTTCCAAATACCACCTCTTATTAGATACTCTCTATCAGAGTGTTCATGGATTAAATCCAAATAATCTTTAGAGATATTTGGTAGAGTTGACCACTCTCCCATTTCATGGTATGAAACAGTTGGAAGATATGACAATGAAATAGCTTTGTTTTTATCAAAAAATTCAGAATAAGTTGTGACATTTATTGTCTCATCTTCAATACATTTTTCAAAAAAGTTTTTAAGCCATTTTTTTTCATAAACTTTTTCATAAGTTTTTGGCCAAACACCAAATTTTTCACCATCATCAAAGATTATTGCAGCATTTTTACCCTCATAATTTGCAAACTCTTTTAATTTGTTTATACTATTCTCTACAGTTGCAAAAGGGATAATGTATCTTAAGTCTTTACTTATAGGAAATAGTGCAATTTGGTTATTACTATTTTCAGTTAAAAAATATCCGTTTAGTTCATATTTATTAAAACCTGAAGCTATTAAATGATAATCGTCAACAATCACATAATCAATTTCACATTTTTTTAGATCATCGATAATTGAGTCATCCCAAATTCTCTCAGTAAGCCACAATCCTCTTGGTTTTTGATTAAAGTTTTCAACTATAAAATTTGAGAGTTTATTTATTTGTGCAACCCTATCATGACTTGGAATTGAGGCCAAAATAGGTTCATAATAACCACCTGTAAAAAATTCAATTTGAGGGCTAAGTTTTTTTATTAAATTAAAAAGCTCCTTTTCATTGTTTTTTATAAATTCAAAAAGCCAACCACTAAAATGAACTGAACATCTAAACTGGGGATAATCTTTTAAAATCTCAAAAAAAGGTTTATAAGATTTCTCTATAATTTCGTATACAACTTTATCGAAATTATCAACGGGTTGATGGCAGTGTATCCCAAAAAGAAGATTTGTTTGCATCGTATTCCTTAAAAAATTTAAAATAAATGATTATTTTATATTAATATTTTATTTTACTTAAATATAATAATATTAGTCATTTACAAAATGATTACATTATACACATTTGCAATTATAATGTAATTTTTGTTATGTATTATAATATAATTGTTTATTAAATTTATTATAATAAAAATAAAAAGGAAAAAATATGGCACTAAAAGTAGCAATCAATGGTACAGGAAGAATAGGTCTTATTGCAGCTAAAATTATAGCTCAAAGAAGTGATATAGAGTTAGTGGCAATAAATACTACAACTGATTTGGATATGTTAATATATCTATTAAAGTATGATAGTGTTCATATGGGAGTTGAAGCTGAGATTATTGACGAACAACATATTAGTATTAATGGTTGTGATGTAAGAGTTTTCTCAGACAGAGATCCAAAAAATATAGATTTTGGTGGATGCGGAGCAACTGTTGTTATTGAGTGTACAGGAGCATTTTTAACTACACAAAAGTGTGAAGCGTATTTACATGGTGGAGTTCAAAAAGTTGTAATGAGTGCACCAGCAAAAGATGACACACCAACATATGTTTTAAATATAAATACAGATGAGTATAAAGGTGAAGCTATTATCTCTAATGCCTCTTGTACAACAAACTGTTTAGCACCAATTTGTAAAGTATTAGATGAAAAATTTGGTATTGAAAATGGACTTATGACAACTATTCACTCATATACAAATGATCAAAATATTTTAGATGTAAAACATAATAAAGATAAAAGAAGAGCAAGAGCAGCAGCACTTAATATGATTCCAACTACAACAGGTGCAGCTAAAGCTATTGGAAAAGTTATGCCACATCTATTGGGAAAACTAAATGGTTATGCAATGAGAGTACCAACAGCTGATGTATCAATTGTTGATTTAACTGTAAATCTTAAAAAAGAGGTTACAAAAGAGGATATAAATAAAGCGATGGTATTAGCTAGTCAAGCTGAATTTGAGGGATTAATTGAGATTGACAATGATATGAGAGTTTCAAGTGATTTTATAGGAAGTGCATACTCTTCAACTTTTGTTCCTGATATGACTTCTGTTGTTGATGGTAAAACAGTAAAAGTATTAGCTTGGTATGATAATGAATGGGGGTATACAAGTAGATTAGTAGATATGACACTATTTGTTGGACAATATTAATATATAGGGTAAAAAATGGCAATAGCAATAATGACTTCTGGGGGAGACTGCGCAGGGATGAACCCTGCAATTAAACAATTTGTAGATTACTGCTACACTAATGAAGTTCAACCTTATCTGATTTATGATGGTTTAGAAGGGTTAATAGATGGTGCAATTAAGGCTGCAACATATGAAGATGTTGCAGGAATAATGCATGAAGGTGGAACAAAGATAAGATCATCTAGGTCTAAAAGATTTTTTGAATATGAATATAGAAAGCAAGCTTTTGAAAACTTACAAAAACACGGCATTGATAAAATAGTAATTTTAGGTGGAGATGGCTCTTTTAGAGCTTTAAATCAGTTTCATAAAGATTTTGGTGTAAATTTTGTGGGAATTCCTGCAACAATTGATAATGATATTTATGGAACAGAATATTGCTTAGGTGTTGATACTGCACTAAATATAATAAGACAAGCAACAGATGCAGTAAGAGATACTTCTGCTTCATTTAGAAGAGCTTGTGTTATTGAAACCATGGGTAGAGATTGTGGATACTTGGCATTGGTATCTGCTATTACTTGTGGAGCTGAGATTTGTATTATCCCTGAGTTAGAGTATGATTTAGACTCAATTGGAAAGAGACTTAAAGGGGAACTTGCAAATGGAAGAAAATATATAGTTTGTTTAGTTGCAGAAGGATGCAATAAAGACAAATGTATATCTACACCTAATCTTGTAAGATGGCTAGAAGAGGATATTGGAATAGAGACAAGAGCTACAATTTTAGGACATGTACAAAGGGGAGGAAATCCTACTGTATTTGATAGATTGATGGCTTCAGAATTTGTCTCTTATTCAATAGATAAACTTTTGTCAGATCATAAAGAGGGAAGTGTAATTGTTTATAAAAAGAGTGAGTTTGAATTTGTTTCAATTGAACATGTAAATTCACAAAAATATAAAATAAGAGAAGATTTATTAGAGCTTGCAAAAAGATTAGTTAACTAAAAACAAAAAATCTAAAACGAAAGGTAAAAAATGAAAGCAATAGTACTAGCTGGAGGTTTCGGAACAAGAATACAGCCATTAACAAATGCTGTTCCTAAACCAATGCTACCAATATTGAATAGACCTATGATGGAACATATTATCATCAAACTTAGAGATGAACTTGGTATTACTGAAATTGGAGTTTTACTGTATTTCAAGCCAGAGATTATAAAAAATCATTTTAAAGATGGAAAAGATTTAGGGGTAAAAATAACCTATTTTTTACCAGATGATGATTATGGAACAGCAGGAGCAGTAGCATTTGCAAAAGAGTTTTTAGATGAGACTTTTATAATTGTTAGTGGAGATTTGGTAACAAATTTTGATTTTAAAAATATTCAAAATTTTCACGAAAAGAAAAACTCAAAACTAACTATTACACTAACTTCTGTTGAAAATCCTTTACAGT